>JBKJZI010000274.1:0-9283 GCA_046715155.1 Chthonomonadales bacterium
CTTCAACACCCAATACTTCGCCGACCCCAAGGAGGGGCTCATCGGCATCCTGATGAAACAAACGCAGGGTGGCAATGACGATACAGGATGGAAGTTCCGGCAGCTAGTGGGTCAATGTGTGGATGACTGACGCCGGCGCAAGAACGGACGACCTTACGTTTCAGCTCTCTCTGGATCATCAGGACCTCGATGCGGCGATAGAGATGGCTCGCTTGGGAGTGGCCGCCGGAGTCAACGTTATCGAGGCCGGAACCATTCTAATTCTGAGCGAGGGCGCGAAGCGCGTAATCCCTCGTTTGCGAGACCTCTTTCCAGCGCATCCGATTGTAGCCGACGTCAAGTGTACGGATGGAGTGGGGCACGAAGTCGGGCTGATGTTCAGGCTCGGAGCATCCAAGGCGACGGTAATGGCCAGCGCAAGCGATGCCTCCATTCGGTCCGCGGTTCTAGCGGCAGCGAACTACCCTGGATGCCAGGTGATGGTGGATACGATGGGATTCGGGGGCCCTGAGGGAACGGATGTTGGGGGCCAGGTTGGCGCAGCCAAACGGGCTCGCGACCTGGGCGCGCATTATGTCGTTCTGCATCTTGGCTACGACGAGCGCACCGCCGATACCAGGATGGTGGACGATAACGTACTGCTCAGATGGGCCGAGGCGGTGGCGAACCAGAACCTCGGAGTCCCACTACAGGTCGTTGGCGGATTGACGATGGCGCAGGCCAAAGAGCTGCCGAAGTTCGGAATCTATGAGATGGTGATAAGCATGAATCTGGGCAGCCGGCCCGTACGCCACCTGGGGTACGATCAGATCACCGCGTTCTCCGTGGACCTGCAGAATCCGTCGGACCGTCTCCAGGTAACCGACCGAATTCGCCAATTCATCGATGAAGTGACGCAAGAGTATTCCTCAAGGCCGTGATTCCGTCTGTGAGTTCGCGCGGCATGCGGCGACGTCTGCTTCAAGCCGTGTCAGTTGGCCGTGAGCCGTTGTTTGAGATCTTCAAGACCTGACATATTCAGGCGCAGCGCTTCCTCGGCGTCCATTTCCTCCCGGTGGTTAAGGATTCCGATGGGGCCGCGCCATCCGCTCCGCTTTACCGCCTTCAACATCTCCAGCTCGCGGTCGCCCTCGCCAATTGTCAGGATCTTCGGGCCTTCCTTCCGCATGCCGTTCAAGTTCAGGGCCAGGAGGTGGGGCTTCATTGTCTTCATCAGCACGGAGAAATCGTCGATCCGGTGATGTGCGTGGTGGAAGTTGTAGACGATTCCGACGTTTCGCATCTTGATCCGCTCGATGACCGCGATCTGATTCTCCGGTTCCCCGAACCAACCTCCGTGGTTATAGAGCGCGACCTTGCATCCGACTTTTTCAGCCTCGCGCGCGACCCATCCCGCTGCCTTCGCCGCCAGTTCCATCCGCTCTTCGTGGCCGTTGTTGGATTCCGGGACTCCCAGGGATAGCCAGAGCTGTGTTTTCAATTTCCGCCGACGGATGAAGTCCAAGATCGTCCGCGCATGTACGTCTTTTTCCGGATCGAGGCTGACGGGAAACCAGATAGCGTCCATACGGATTCGATGCTTCCGGAGCGCGTCCAGTTCGCGGTCGAGCGTGGGCAGGTGTTCGTTTCGCCAGTCATATGCAAGGCGGCGGATTCCGAGTCGGCCCAGCATCGCCGCCCTCTCCTCCGGCGATCGCTTTTTGGCATCGTAGGGCACGATGCACCAGGCTATTAGGTTGTCCTTTGCGAACAGGCGGATGTCTCCCGCCAGAGTGACGCCTGAATCTGCTGCCGCGAAAATCGCAAGCGCGGCTACGAGGGGAATCTTCATAACCCAAGTCTACTCGATACTTGAAATCAGCCTGGCGGCCCTCGTATGGCAGGCGGCTCAGCGCAGTTCCTAAGCGCTACTCCTCGATTCCATGACTGGGTATTTCGTTCAGCCAGCGCCTGGCTACAGAGTTCTTCGGATCGGCTTTGAGTATAGACTGGAATTGCCGAGCCGCCTCATCCATAATACCCAGGCGGGCATAGAGCGCGCCGAGAGCGAGTGAACTGCCGCCGGTGCGCTTCCTCTCCGATTCCAGCTCTTGCTTCTGGGCGTCGCTCAGTACGTAGAAGTTGGCCATCGGTGAACGGACGACCTGGTCACCGCGCTGCGCTGTGACAGACCATTGGTACAGCTTGCCTGGTTGGAGCGGTGCAGCCGGCTGCCATTGTGTCGGAGAGACCTGGCGGAGCGACGGCGCGATTTCAGTGGCATCCGCTAACTCCAGAGTTAACCGATAATGGGCCGCGCCCGGCAGCGGGCGGAATTCGAGTACCGGCTTTCTGTTCTCGACCGCGGTGTTCACAGGGCCGGCGAGCTGGATCAGGATCGAGGGGTCGGGTCCTTTTCCTCCCCCACGGAGCAGCCCGCCCGTTCTCCGAGGCAGCCATTCGGGCGCCGGAAGCGGAATCTGCTCCAGCGCCCCAGCGGCATCGTCGAGCCGGGCTATCCGTAGCTGCTGGTCCTTCACCTTCGCGTTCAGCTCGTTTACTTTTGATGCGAGTTGAGAAGTAGCCCCAAGGCTTTGCTGCTTGAGCCTTTCTAGCTCCCGTGCGGCCGAGAGTTTTTCGCTAGTTGCGCGCGCGAGCTCCCGTTCTTGCCTTCGGATGTCGGAATCGAGGCGTTCATGATGTAATCGAGTAGGTTGGACGATAGCAAAAAAGAGAACAAGAGCCGCCGCCGCCGCACCGGCCGCGAACCCGAAGCCCGGCGCAAACAATGAACGCCAGAGCGATTGCTTGCGGATCCCGGTCGCATGACGGGGTTCCATTTCCTCCGTGCTGGCTGGTTCGCCACCATCCCGGACTTTCGCCGCCTCCAGCGCGCTCACTTCCTCGGCAAGTTTGAGCAGCTCAAGCGTTTCCGAGAATTCCCTGCGGCAGCGCGCGCACAGGCCCACATGCGCCATCATCGTCGCCGCTTCAGGTTCCGGCAGGGCGCGGTCTACCAGCTTCAGAATCCGCTCGGGCGGAAGGCAGTCAGCGGTCCATACCGCCGGCTCGTCTTTGAGGGCCGCAGCGACTTTTCGCTCCATGAGTTCAATTGGTTCGTCGTGTGTCATCCGAATCTCGATTCTTCGGCATCGGGGCTGCGAATTATTTCACACTCTTTGACACATCATCCCGGTTGGATGTGTGCCCGTAGTCACACGGGGATACTAAGAATCTCCTTACCGACCCGATCGAGCACCGGTTTGATCTTGTCTCGCCACCGATTCCGCCAGTATGCCTCGTCGCGTCCGTGACGGCGAGCGAAGTCCGCGTAGGCGATTCCCTGCTCTATTCGCAGGGCAAATAACTCCCAATCGGTGGCAGCCCAATTCCTCTCCGCGGCGAAGCGCGCGATGGCGTCGCGAATTTGGTCGAGTTGCGCGGATTCGAGGACGGTCTCCTCAGGAGTGGGGCGCGAATCCGGGACGTCCAGTGTCTCCTGCCGGCCGGACTCCGGCATCGTCTCCAGGCTCTGCGAGCTCTGATTGAGCTTGCTTTTGCGCATCCGCAGGTGGTTTAGGCAGAGGTTGCGGCCGATCTCCCAGAGCCAGGTCCTGAACGAGGCGTCGCTGCGAAAGGAGGAGAGATGCTGCCACGCGCGTGTAAAGACCTCTTGGGCGACATCCTCGGAATCGTCCCGGCGTCCCAGGAAGCGAAAGCAGAGCGAGCAGATCTCCTGCCGATACGCTCCGATAAGCTGATCGAACGCCCGCCTGTCACCCCCGCGAGACGCAGCCAGCCAGTCCTGTTCGTTGGTATTCACTGTCGGCACTAATATGAACGCGCCATCCTTTCGACTTGGATTCGAGTGGCTCTCTTTACGCTCCTCCATTCTACCGTCGGTCCGATCTCGTTGACCCACGCACTGACTAGTAGCTGTGTCGAACTTCACAATGACAAGCACAGGATTCCGTTTCAAACTGGAAGGAAAGACCAGGAGTCGGCCGGAATACCCCCCTGGCTGTCTTGCTGCAGCCGGCGGTCCGAGATCGGTGGATTACGACCCGCCTAGCCATTCGAGGTCCACGATGAAACCTCCCAACGCACTTTGCACTTTCCTCTCAGTCACTTTGATCATGGCGCTAACCCATGGCGTCAATCCGGCACTTTCCCAAACGGCGGCTCCGCCGCGGAATTCTGTAGAAGTCCGCGCGCTCCAGCATGAAGGCGCGCTCATTGGGCTGCGTGCGATGGTAGGTGAGGAGGCGTTCGGCCTCTACGATCAAACGCCGCAGAAAACACGTGAGCTTAAGGCTTCCACGGTCGAGGTTAAGGATTCTACGCTATGCAACACCACATAACAACGCCCGCCACCGCGTGGATCGGGCTCCTGATGGGTTTACTCCTAACGGCGTGGCCGACGCTCTTTGCCGGCCAGGATCCCCCAATGCCGCTTCCTGAGGTCAGCACGTTGATCTCCCAGGGTAGGGCTATCGAGCGCACACAGTTGGACGCGGCCGTGCAGCTCTACGAGAAGGCGCTGGCGCTGGCGAGGGAGCGCAAGCATGCGCCGAGCGAAGCGCACGCGCTTCTCAGAATCGGAGACGCCATCGATAGCAATCAGCCACTTCGGGCAATCGATCTGCTCGAGCGTTCATTCGCCATCTTTGGGGAGCTTGGTGATAGAGCGCGGCAGGGCAATTGTTTGGTCAGCCTCGCTTCCGCCGCCAGACAATCGTCTCAGCACGAAAAGGCCTTTGGCTATTCGACGACGTTGGAGCGACTTGCACGTGACCTCAAGAATAACGCTCTGCTTTCGGACGCGCTCAATGGATTGGCCGGCGTATACCGCGAAAGGGGCCAGGCGACCAGGGCGATAGAAAGTTACCAGGAGGCCCTGACACTACTGCGCGGAATGGAAGGCCGGCAAAGCGGTGTGTCCACGGTGCTCAATAACATGGCCGGGACATACGCCGATATGGCCAATTACAGAAGAGCGAAAGAGATGTTCGAAGAGTCGCGAGCCATTGCCCGGGAGATCAACGATCCTATCGCGGAATCGCTGACGTTGGCAAACCTCGGCAACATCTTGACCAAAATGGGCGAGACGCATCAGGCGCTGGAATATCTGCAGCAGGCCCTACCCTTAAACCCGGACAACCGAGCCTTCAAAGCGTACTGCTTCCACCAGATTGCGATAGTGTACGATCTACTGGGCGACTTGCTGAAGTTCTTCGAATACGCACAGCGGGGCCTGGCCATGAAGATGGCCATCCCGGATCCCCGATCGACCGCGCTTTCTTATGCGGACATAAGCAACTTTTATGAAATAGTCGGCCAGGTGGACCAGGCGGAGGAGTGCTTGAAACAGGGATGGAGGTGGATCGAAGGCACAGACTACAACCTGGGCAAGATTCAGATACTGTGTAAGATGGGGGACTTTTACCTCCGTCACGGGAGAACCGGCCTCGTAAAGGACCTCCTTGAGAAGGCGAGAGCGATCGCGCCACTCGTAGAAAGCGAACTAGTGCAGATAGCAATCGAAGGGCTCCACAGCGACTATCTGAAGGCTACCGGAAGACTTCTGGAAGCGCGGACGGCTATGGAGAAGGCGCTGGCGGTTGCCGTGAATAGTGACGAGAAACGGCGCGAATTGGAGTTCCTCGCGAGTCTCGGCTCCATCGAAGTCTCCTTGAAGCGGTTCCCGGAAGCTCGCAAACGTTTCGACGAGGCGATCGAGGTTGCTCGGAAAATACAGTATGTCGAAGCCGAGGTCGATACCCTTTCTCGCATCGCGCAGCTCCTGGAACAGCAGAAGCAGCCGACCGAGGCTTCGGCGACGTATGCGAAAGCCCTCACCCTCGCCGAGAGCTCGCGCGAGAGCCTCGGCGGGCTGAACGAACATAAGCTTGGATATCAACACCTGTTCACCCCGATCTATCAACGATACATTTCTCTTCAACTGCGCGCGAAACGGACCGAGACAGCCTTCGAGTGGACGCAGAAGGCGAAAGCCCGTGTACTCCTCGATCTGATGGCTTCCGGACGCGTCAAGGTCGCGCAAGCAATGACGACGGAAGATAAGGTGCAGGAAGAGAAACTCTCGAAGCGCGGCAAGGAACTAACGCAGCAATGGCTCGCCGCCGAAGGAGAACGAGACGAACTGAAGCTTGACGCGAAAACCACGCCGGAACGCTTGAAGCAAGCGGAAGCGCGGCTGCTGGACATCAAACGCCAACAGCGAGCGCTCGAGCGTGAATCGCGCGACTTCCACGATCAGATGTATGCGCGCAATCCCCGACTCGCGCACCAACGCGCAGCCCGGACCGCTACTTTGCGCGAGGTGGCGGCCGTCTTACCGGATGGAGCGGCGCTATTGGAATACTGCGTAATGGCGCGGCCGGGCGACACAAAAGAACCGGATGAGATCGCCTTGTTCGTCGTAACGCGAGAGCGCGGGAAGCCGCGATTGGAATCATTCCGGTATACCAGTCAGCGCGGTTCGCTCGCGCGGCTGTCGGCGGAGCTTCGTGAAGCGTGTTCTGCACGACCGGGGACCTCCGGCGAAAGAACATATCAGGGCGTGTCGCGGCAGTTGTACGACATTCTCATCGCTCCGGCAGCGAAACATATTGCCGGCATGAAGCGATTGATCGTCTGTCCCGATGGCCCGCTGTGGGACGTCCCATTCCAGGCGCTTCTTTGCCCGTCCTCCAATCCAGAATCCACCCATAGGGGTGGCCGTATAGCCAGAATCCAGAACCCAAAATCGGAGTTTCTCTGGGAACGATATTCTATCGCCTACGGCTACAGCGCAACTGGAACTAAGGCAGCGCTAGAAGTACGCGGCCGGCCAAATCGCCCGCGGCCCCAACGGTCAATGCTGGTGATGGCGAATCCGGAATTCGGCTCATCGGACCCGAAACTCGCGCATCCCATCTCGCCCTCCGAAGGTGAAAAGTCCCGCGGTTTCTTCCTCCGAAGCGGGCGACTCGGCAACCTGCCGCACACCGGTGTAGAAGCAGATGCGATTGCGCTGGCGTATCCCGAATCGACGGTCAGGAAGAAGGGCGGAGCTCAGGAGGCCCTCGTAAAGCAGGAGGGGGCCCGATTCCGAATGCTGCACTTCGCCACGCATGCCCTGGTGAATGACGCCGCGCCGATGTTGAGCGGAGTGGTGCTCTCCCGACCACCGAAGGATTCCAAGGAGGACGGAATCCTGACTGTCCGAGAGCTGTTTTCCATGAATCTGTCGGCGGACATGATCGTATTCTCCGCGTGCGAGACGGCGCGCGGCGCCAGGAAGAGTGGTGAGGGAATGATCGGTCTGACGTGGGCAGCCTTTGCGGCAGGGGTACCAGCGCAGATCGTCTCGCAATGGTCGGTCGACGATGAAGCGACGGCAAACCTCATGGGCCGATTCTATCGAGAGCTCCGAAAGGGTAAGTCGAAAGACACCTCGCTGCGAACTGCCGCGCTGAACCTGATGGGAGACGGCAAGCACAGCCATCCGTTTTACTGGGCGCCCTTTCTGCTTGTGGGAGATTGGCGGTAGCAGGTTGGGGTTCAGGATCGACGGCAGACGGCGTACGGATTCGTGCCAGGTGTTGCGTGTGGGGTGAATAAAGGATCGCTTCATTTCCAATTATCGTAGTCGGTCGTCAATAACGGCGGGGCGGACTTTTAGCCTGGAGTCAGGATTCCTGTAATAACGTATAGAATAGAAGCATCTAACGATTGACTCTATTCCGCCTGCGCCTGATTGAAGCGAGGCGGCGGGTTGTTCAGGTCCTGGCATGATGTTTTCGTGGATTGCGCGCCTCACTGCCGGCACGCCGGCTCTATTTGCTCTGGTCCTGATTTCGGGCCAGGGAAGCTCCGCTCATGTCCGCCAGATTCCGCGCGTCTCGGCGCCGATGCGGGCGTTCTCTCTTTCCATCGAGCCGCGCACGGTGATATTGGATGGACTCCGCAGCCGAGCTCGCCTCCTGGTGACCCTCCAGCGTAGCGACGGCACGACCCTGGACGTATCCGACAGCGCAACCTATTCGGTTATCGGATCGCCGGTCGTTGAGACGGGATCGGACCGGATTCTGCGGCCCGTGCGAAATGGCGCGGCTCGAGTCAAAGTTGTCTATGAGGGCGTTGCTAGAGAAGTTCCGGTCACGGTTCGCGACGCAGCGGTCACAATTCCGGTGAGCTTTCGCAACGAGGTGATACCCATTCTGACGCGGGCGGGGTGCAATCAGGGCGCGTGCCACGGCTCGCAATACGGCAAAGGTGGATTCAAGCTTTCTCTGTTCGGATTCGACCCGGATTCCGACTACGCCCAGATAGCGCGCAAGGCGGGTTCACGCCGCATCGACGTGGCCGATCCGCCGAGGAGCCTGTTCCTCCGCAAGCCGTTGATGCAGCTTGCTCACGGTGGCGGAAAGCGCCTGGAGCCGGATTCCGCGGACTACCGCGCGCTTGTTCAATGGGTTGCGGAAGGCGCCCGATCCCCGAATCCGAAGGATGCGGAAGTGGCGAATCTCGAAGTCCTTCCTGTCGAGCGCATCATGCGGGAGGGGCAGCCGCCGCAGCGTTTGATCGTGCGCGCGACTTACAGCGATGGAGCGATACGAGATGTCACCGATAGGACGCGCCTCGCGTCGCTCAACGACGGAATAGCTACGTGCACCCCCGACGGCATCGTGAATCCCGTTGGGCGAGGTCAGACCAGCATCACGGCCCGATACGCAGGTAAGGTCGCGGTTAGCACGATCATCATCCCGTTTGCAGAAACTCGAAAAACGAAAAACGAAAAACGAAACAGTATCGATGGGTTCGTGGAGGCCAAGCAGCGACAGCTCGGACTGATGCCATCACCGATCTGTGATGACCAAACCTTCGTCCGCCGCGCATTCTTCGATTTGATCGGCGCGCCGCCCACGCTCGATGAGATTACCGCGTTCACGAAGGATCTGTCCCCCGACAAACGCGCTAAGTTGCTGGATTCACTGCTTGCCCGACCGGAATATGCGGACCTCTGGGCGCTGAAGTGGGGGGACCTGCTGCGCGTCAATCGGGTCTCGCTGACGCCTAAGGGCGCGTACGTCTTTGCAGAATGGATCCACGACCAGTTCAGACTAAACCGACCTGCCGACCAGTTCGTGCGCGACTTGATCCTGGCGCGCGGGAGCGCATTCACTACCGGCCCGGTTAATTTTTACCGCACCTCTTCCTCGCCTCAGGATTGGGGGGAAGCGGCCGGCCAGGTTTTCCTCGGAGTGCGGCTGCAGTGCGCCAAGTGCCACAACCATCC
>JBKJZI010000275.1:0-9145 GCA_046715155.1 Chthonomonadales bacterium
TCTCGTGGGCTCGTATATGTGAATAAGAGACAGGCCGCAGACTACTATCGTGAGCGTACCTATGATAATGGGGACCAGCAGCCGACGGTCGGATTGTTCACCATCTTCGGTATCCGCTGATTTCGGCCTGAACAGGATGCGGATAATGTCCATCCGAAAGTAGACCAGCGCCGATAGCATGGTGCCGAGCTGGATCACTGCCGTAAATGCCGCACCGGGGTCGCGCCACCCGAATAGCGCCGGGACAATGCGCAGATGGCCCGTGCTGCTGATCGGCAGCCACTCGGTGATTCCCTGAACTAATCCGAAGACTATGGCTTGAAGGTCGGTCATGGTGAAATAGAATTATCAATTATCAATTATCAATGAATAAGTGAGCGATCTGATGTTATTGTTCATTGTTAATTTATTGATAGTTTCTACTCTTCCGGCCGGGGGCCGGGCGGAATTCCTCTCAAGTGGGCGCGGTTGACAATCCGCACAGTCACGTCTTCAGTCACGCGGATTTGACAGGAGAGGCGATACTTCTCGATTATCTCAGGCTCCTCGAGCGCTTCTGACTCCACCTCTTCCATCGGGGGGACCCAGCCTTCTAATACTTCCACGCGGCAGGTTGTGCAGAGGGCGTTGCCCCCGCATCGGTGAAGAATATCGATTCCGGAGTCCTCGATACAGAGAACGAGCTTCTTCCCCACCGGGCATTCGAACGTGCCCTCACCTTCAACGGTAATCTTCGGCATCGCCGCCCCCAACGACAGTGTGGCAGTGTGGAGGTATGGAAGTATGGAAGAGACCGTCGCATCCACACACTTCCACACTGCCGTACCTCCATGCTCTCCACACAGGATAGCACAGCGCCGCGTCTCTTATGCGGTATACCGAATCAGGGAATTTGAGACGAGAGGGATTCCGCGAGCATGCTGGACATTCGACTGATTCGTGAGCAGCCTGACTACGTTCGCAAGGAACTGGAACGGGCGGGAAGCGATTCCGGCTACGTGGACCGAGTGCTCGCGCTGGATGAGGAGCGGAGGCGGCTGGAGACGATAATCGGAGAGATGCGGAACCGCCGCAATGTGGGCTCCAAGCAGATCGGCGCCATCAAAGCCGAAGAGGAACGCGAGCAGCTCAAGGCCGAGATGCGGCTGCTGGGGGACCAGATCAGCGAATTGGAGGCGCAGCTCGGGCAGGGGAACACCGAGCAGCAAGCTTTCATGCTCGCCATTCCAAACCTTCCGGACGAACGAGTGCCGGTGGGACACAGCGATGCGGATAACGTGATCGTACGGTCCGCAGGTGAGCCGCGGAGGTTCGATTTTACACCGAGACCGCATTGGGAAATCGGTGCAAGCCTCGGAATCCTGGACATCGAGCGCGGCGTTAAAATCAGCGGCTCACGTTTTTATGTGTTGAAAGGCGCGGGAGCAGCGCTGCAGCGAGCGCTCATAGCCTGGTTCCTGGATGTTCATGTTAGCGAGCACGGCTACACCGAAATCTATCCGCCTTTCGTGGTGAAGCGCGAGTGCCTCGTGGGAACGGGCCAACTCCCCAAATTCGAAGACAATCAGTATCACGATGTTGAGGACGACCTATGGTTGGTACCCACGGCCGAGGTCCCCGTAACGAACATGCACCGCGAAGAGCTTCTGGACTCCACGGAGTTGCCCAAGCATTATGTCGCGTATACGCCCTGCTTCCGTCGGGAGAAGATGTCGGCCGGGCGGGACGTGCGCGGAATCAAGCGCGGGCATCAGTTCGACAAAGTGGAGCTCGTGAAGATCTGCACGCCTGAAACGTCGGAAGAGGAACACCAGGGACTGCTCCTCAATGCCGAGGAGATGTGTAAGCGGCTGGAGCTGCCGTACCGAGTCGCCCTGGTCTGTACCGGCGAGAAGGGGGAGTTTAACCGGCTGCAATATGACATAGAGGTCCACTCGCCGGCCTGCGGGGCTGAAGGCGGTGAATGGCTTGAGGTTTCCTCCTGCTCCAACTTCGGGGATTACCAGGCGCGCCGGGCGAACATCCGATTCCGTCCGGAAGGCGGCGGAAAACCCGAGTTCGCCCATACCATCAACGGCTCGGCGCTAGCCCTTCCACGGGTGATGATCGCCATCCTGGAGAACTTCCAGAACGAAGACGGCAGCGTGGCGATTCCGCCCGTCCTCCGACCATTCATGCGCGGTGTAGACCGAATCTGTGCCTGACCGGTTCGGAGGCGAAACAGTCCTCTGCGAAGAATCGTGCATATAAAATGCACGGCAGCCCATTCGGCGACGCCCTCCGGGCAAGGACGCAGGCTCAATAGCCGATGACGCTTGCTCGTTGGGTGTCCGGAGGACATTGCTGAATGGGCTGCCGTGCATTTTATATGCGCGACCCAGTTCGAGAAGGTGAATTCTCAATGCTCAGAAGCAAAGCAGAAGTTTATTTGCACCTTGTCTGGGGGACCTGGCGAAGAGAACCGCTTGTAAGCGAAGAGATGGAGCAGCGACTGTATACTTGCATCACGAGAGAAGCAGAATCGCTCGGATGCGCCGTATACGCGGTCAACGGAATGCCGGATCACGTTCACGTGGTCGTCAAACTTCCGACAACGGTTAATATTGCGAAACTTGCAAAGCAAGTGAAGGGTTCATCTTCCACGCTTGCCCGGAATCTATTGAGTCCCACTGGATTCTTTGGTTGGCAAGACCGCTACGCGGTGTTCAGTGTCAGCCGCTGGGACCTTAAGAAGGAAAGAGAATATGTCCGAAATCAGAAAGCTCACCATCAGGATGGATCGGTAATTCATCAGCTTGAGGTGACGGAGGAGCACGTGGAGGAGGAACATGGAAAAGGCTGATCTTGTCATCCGCAAGCGTATCTCGCTTAAGAACTTTATCGGTATCTATCTGCTCCTGATATTCGCGGCGGGTCTTATCTGGGGGGTTGGATTCAGCCAGCGATTGGCGTCTGGTTGGATCATTGCGGTCGCCGGGCTAGCGCCGCTGGTGATCGGCGTGTTGTGGACGTACCTGGTCTATATCAGCACCGAATACCGCGTCTACGAGGACAGCCTGGAGGTGGAATCCGGAATTATCGCGCGCAGCATCGAAAACATCCAGCTCTTCCGCGTGCGTGATCTCGGTCTGAATCAAGGGATCATCGGGCGGATTCTGAATGTCGGAAACATCGCAATCGCTTCGACCGATCAATCCAACCCGCACTTCAACCTTCACGGCGTCGACGACCCGCGCCAGATGTATGATGCGCTTCGGGACTTAGTAGCGAAGTCCCAGGCGACCCGGCGGACGATGATCGTGGAGGATGACCTGGATTCCCCCGCATTGGGTAGTCAGTAGCGATGTATACCAAAGATCCGCTCTTGCAGCGTACCGCGATGGTCGAATCCGAAAGTTCGGCCCCTATCGACGCGCGGAATCCCGGGCTGCCGCTCGATCTGGACTGGCTATCGGAAGTGCGGGTGAATCGGAGCGCGGTGGAGCGGCGGGCGGCGACGCTTCCTGCTCGGCGGACGGTGAAAAAAGAGTGGCAGGCCGGCTGGCTGCTTCGAGCGGTGACTTGCCTGGATTTGACGACGCTGGCGGGGGATGACACGCCGGGGAATGTGGCAAGGCTCTGCGCCAAGGCGCGTCAGCCGGTGCGACAGGACCTGTTGGAGGACCTCGGGGCAATCGATCTCGGAATCCGGGTCGGCGCGGTTTGCGTTTATCACGAAATGGTCCCACACGCGGTAAAAGCGCTCGACGGAAGCGGGATTCCGGTCGCCGCAGTCTCAGCCGGATTCCCCGCCGGAATGAATCCGCTGAAGCGGCGGATCGAGGAGATTCACGCATCCGTCTCCGCCGGAGCGTCCGAGATTGATATCGTAATCTCTCGCCGCCACGTCCTCACCGGCGACTGGCAGGCGCTCTATGATGAGGTTCGGCAGTTCCGGGCGGCTTGCGGCGCAGCGCACATGAAGTCCATCATCGCGACCGGCGAACTCGGCATGGTCCGCAACATTGGCAAGGCCAGCCTCGTCTGCATGATGGCGGGCTCAGACTTCGTAAAGACCTCCACCGGGAAAGAGGCCATCAACGCGAACCTATCGGTCGGGCTGGTGATGGTCCGAGGAATCCGCGACTATTACCAACGCACGGGCCATAGGGTTGGGTTCAAGCCCGCCGGCGGAATACGAACCGCAAAACAGTCGCTGGACTGGCTGATCCTCATAAAGGAAGAGCTCGGTAATGACTGGCTAAACGCGGACCTCTTCCGAATAGGCGCGAGCACGCTTCTGACCGACATCGAGCGCCAACTCGAGCATTTCGTTACCGGCCGCTACTCCGCCGCGCACCGTCATCCTATGGGATAATCAGGGTGTCAGGAGAGGAACATTGCTTAAGTCATTTCAAGGGATTTATCGCGACGGTAAGGTGGAACTGCTTGAGCGCCCGGAAGATTCGGACGGCTCGCGTGTAATTGTCACGTTCTTGCCCGAAAGCCAATCGATTGATCTTCGCGAGCGCGGAATCAGCCGGGAAGAGGCCGCTGAAATGAGATTCCGGTTCGGGGCTGGAGCAGAGGATTGGGACCGGCCGGAAATGGACGTTTACGATGCCCTATAATAGGGGCGACATCGTACTGGTTGTCTTCCCCAATTCGGACCTGGTAACGGCCAAGCGCAGGCCCTGCGTTGTGATCCAGCGCGACGATCTTGAATCTGGCTTGCCTCAAGTAGTGCTTGCTCTAATTAGCAGCAATATCGATCGAGCGGGCCATCCAAGCGGGGTTACGATCACGCACTCCTCGAAAGAGGGCCGAGCGAGCGGCCTGCGTACTGATTCCGTGATCATGACAGACAATTTCGCGACTGTGACGGAGAAGAGGATCGAGGCGAAGATAGGTAGCCTTCCGGATATGACTGCCGTTGATGTGGCTTTACGGTACACGCTGGCGCTATAACTCTTGAAATTATTGCCGAGTCCACAAGAATTAGAGAATCAGAAGATCGCAAATGACCATGCGGTGATCGGAGTGGACGGTTTTTTGGGCGATGACGGCGGTTGGTTCGAAATGGCGGGAGGTCCAGATCTGGTCGATGCGGAGGGCGGGGAAGTCGTTGATGATGGTGTTGCCCCAGCCACGGCCTGCTCGTGGGAAGGCATCTTCGAGACGGGTTGAGAGCAGAGAGAAGACGGAATCACCCTGGGGCGCGTTCATGTCGCCGCCGAGAATGATGGGTACGGATTCGGGCAGTTTTCGAACTCTCACCCCAAAGGGTTCTAGCTGACTGCGGCGGAATCGTCGGTTCTCGGAGTGCGCAGACCACGCGGATGGGTTCCAGAGGTCGTCGCGGAATACGGGCGGCGTGAGTCGGGTCGAAAACACTTCCAGCTCGATTCCGTTCTTCAGCCGCGCGCGCCCCTGGACGAAATAGCTGCGCATCTCCGGCGCAAGTTCGGATTCGACAATCTCGCCATTCACCAGGATGGACGCGTCGAGTCCAACAATAATCCCGCCCTCACCAGCATAAAGCTCCTGCCCCACCGCCTTCGTCTCAGCCGCGGAAGGTGATTCCTGGAGGAGAACGATGTCCGGCCTGTAGAGGGCCACTTCGCCGGCGGCTTGCTTACTACCACCGGCGCAGTTCAGTGAGACCACTCGCAATGCTCGCCCTGCCGCTCGGGCCCTTTCCCATTCAGAATTCGGCCAGGCGCCAAACCGTACGAGGCTCTTTGGCTCTTCGGCGAATCCGAGGAGAAATACAGCCCAGGCTCCGCAAAGCAACCAAACTGCCCGACGGGTCTTCTTGCTGAATGCAGCGAGAGTAAAAACAAAGCCGAGAATCGGCCACATCCAGGCCGGCCATACCGTAACGGCCGCAAATGAGTCCGGACGGAACAGATAGCACACGGTCAAAGCGACCAACATGAACGCGTTACACCCAAGCAGCGCAAGTTGACACCGGCGCACGCCGTGGACCGCCGGCGCCGATTCTATGAATCCGGCGATGGCAAGGCGGCCCGGGAGCCCGAATGAAATGTGCGGCTTAAACTTTGCCATAGTTCTATTGCCCGATTGCTTACGGGCGGCATCTTTGATAGAATACAAGGTTGCAGAAGGTCAGGTGGTCGCCCCGCAGTAATGCGGGGAGGAAAGTCCGGGCTCCGCAGGGCAACGATGCCGGATAACGTCCGGGCGGGGTGACCCGACGGAAAGTGGCACAGAAAACATACAGCCCAGGTGTTCAGGTGTTCAGGTGTTCGGGTGTTCGGGTGTTCAGGATTTCCAAACACCTGAACACCTGAACACCTGAACACCTGGGCAACGATGAAAAGGTGGCGGTAAGAGCCCACCGGCGGCGTGGAGACACGCCGGCCTGCTAAACCCCATCGGGAGCAAGACTCAGCAGGAGGGGATGACGCGGCCCGCCGACCCTCCGGGTAGAGTCGCTTGAGGTCCCGAGCAATCGGGATCCTAGAGAGATGACCACACAAAGACAGAACCCGGCTTACAGGCCTTCTGCAACATTTTTTCAATGAACAATAAACGATGAACAATGAACAACGCTCCAATTGATCGGTGTTCACTGTTCATTGTTCGTTGTCCCTTACATTCCACTTTTCCTCAAAATACCAGATGCAGGGATGCGTAGGGTCGATAACCTGACCCGTTGAGATGTCTCCCCACTCCAATGTCCAGAGACGGATTCACCGTCAGGGCAAGACCGCCAAATAGACCGCGGCCGCTGATTCCGAGGTCCAGGTGAAGCAGTGACATGTGATCCGGTCTGTAGCCCAGTTTGACCGATTCCCAGAGCAGCGCGGGCGTCGGCCTCCAATCATCCTCGCTTAGAATCCCAAACTTGACTGTGGCCGCTCGGATGGGCGGAATCCGCGATTCGAATCCCGACTCGCCGGCCCATACCGAAAACAGGTAATCGGCGGCGGCCGTCGCTACGCTGTTGCCCCCAAACAGCAGCCCGAAGTGGTTGGTGTCAACCCACCGGATCGGCGGCCGGCCCAGCGCCTCCCACAGCGCCGTTGCGGTACTTGGCGGAACGAGCATGTCACGCGCGGCCTGGATCATTAGAACGCGGCGAGGCCGATTCATATGGGCGTATGTGAGGGGGTCGATGCGGTCGAGGCCGGCGCGCAGCTCATCCGTGAGCGGCGGCGGATTCGGGTGCAGCAGCCTGGCCAGGACGCTTTCACTTCTCAGACGATCCAGATCTCCTCCGCCGAGAATCGCCACGCCGGCCGACAGAGACACGTCCCGCCCCATCGCCAGATGGGTAACGATGGCGCCTAGACTGAGCCCCACGACTCCGATTCTGGTTGAATCCACGCCTGGGGCTTTCCGCAGCCATTCCGCCACCGTCGAGACATCCGAGGCGGCCTGATCGAACGCATGAAGCGTGCGCATGTCCGAACCGGTGTAGAGTCGCAGGTTACTTATCCCACGGGGTAACCGGCGCATATGATAGGGAAGCTCCATGACGGCCGCGGCGATTCCGCGTTGGGCGAAATAGGCTGCCATGCGGTGAATCTGGCGGTGGAGAAAGCTGCGCCGCCCCTCCGCGAGCGAGTGGACAACGACGACGGCCGGCGCATGGGAATTGCGCGAGGGATAGTAGGTGATCCAGATCCGATCGACGATCGAAACCCCGCTCGGTCTCTCGGACGGAATCCGCACCTGGTACGGCGGCAGAGAGACCTGGCATGAAGCCCGCAGTGCCGGCAGGCATACCAGGGATGCTAAGAGTAATGGGCGGAGCACGCCCCGTTATACCCGCACAATGGAACGGGAACACGAAGGGGCGGTCGCGCGTCATTTTTCCTCGGCGGAGTGGCCGTTTCTCTCCCGCCGGAATCTGTATCACCATAGGAGAAGACTTCGAATGAAAACCGAGACCATTATCAAACTCATCTCGGCAGCATCGCTCGCGATCGTGCTGGTCGGCTGCGGCAGTAGCGACAACAACCCGGATGACGGAAGGATTCGCTTTATAAATGCGATCCCAAGCACGGCGACGACTCCGGTAACCGTGAAAATGAACGGCGCCAACGTCGCCAACGCGACCAACGTAGCATTCGGCAGCGCCACGGCCGCCTCGTTCAGCGCGCCGGCAGGTACCCAGAGCTTTCAAATCGTGCAGACATCCAATGGCGCGGTCGTTATGAACTCGACACCGTTAGCGATCCAGACGAGCATTGACCAGCTCGTGGTCGCGTCCGGGGGCCCAGGAGCTGTCACGCTCACGAACCTGGGCCGCACCGATCTTGACACCAACAATGTCGCTCTCACGGGCAATTCCCGGGTCTATTTCGTGAATGCGGCGACCGGAACGCCGGTCGACTTCAGCTTCGCGGTTCAGGGCAGCGCCCAGCCAGGCTCGCCCACTGCGATCCAGGATGTACTTCAGAACCGCCTGACCAACGAAACTCTCGTTGGCGTGGGAACCGGGACGGCGACGTTTACCTCGAACGTGAACGGAACGATCGACAATTCGACGCCGATCACGCTGGAGGGGACCAAGACCTACGTTGTGATCCTCTACCCGGATGCGTCGGTTGCCGGCGCGTATGACCTGAAGGTCGTCAAGCTGAACTAGCGGGGTCTGAACAGACGATCGAGATAAAGAAACCTCCTGCGCCGGATAGCGCAGGAGGTCTTCTCGTGATTCGGTCATCCGGGAATTTCAGGATGACTCTGTCCGTTCAACGGTTGAATGCGTTCGTACAGCCCGGCGCTCATCTGGGAGCGGCTGTAGAGCTCCTGCCAGTGCTTTTCACACACGTAGGTTGAAGCGTCCGGCGAGAAAACTCGGCGCTTCCATCGCGCGGGGCATTCGCATTCCTTTTCGCCACACCTAAGTGGCGTAGATTCTAGCTGGGTCTGCTCCATGCGTCTGACTCCGATCTACTGAATCGCTGTCTCGGAGGCGACGCTGGCTCCACATCGCCGGACGGCGAAGTTCGGCGTGAGGCTTGCGTTCTACGTGCTCGCGGTCAAGCGGTCACGGGTCGGAGAACAGTTCCGCTGAAGCTGGCCCTTTCTGAATCCGTTTTGCGAGGAGTTGATCGGCTCGGGGCGGACACGATCCCCTTGCCGCGTTGCCTTTCGGTCCGCGTCCTGGGAGAGACGAGACCCTGCCGGT
>JBKJZI010000276.1:0-12872 GCA_046715155.1 Chthonomonadales bacterium
CCTCAAGGCCGACGTCCAGGGCTCCGTCGAAGCCGTAGTAGGCCAGCTAACCCAACTAGACCAATCCGAAGTAAAACTCCGCATCCTCCACACCGGCGTAGGCCCCATCGGCCAGGACGACGTAATGCTAGCCGCCGCCTCAAGCGCCGTAATCCTGGGCTTCAACATCCGCGCCGACCTCCAGGCCCAACAAGCCGCCGAACGCGAACACGTGCAGATCTTGAACTTTAATATTATTTATCAGTTGACGGACGCTGTCGAGCGCGCCATGAAGGGCCGCCTCGCCCCCGTCTTCGAAGACACCGACCTCGGCAAAGCCGAAGTCCGAGCCACCTTCCGAACCCCCAAGGGCATCGTCATCGCCGGCAGCTACGTCACCGAAGGCAAGATCGTCCGCAACGCCAACGTCCGAGTGCTGCGCAATAAGGAAGTAATCTATACCGGTAAGATCGATTCTTTGAAGCACATAAAGGACGACGTCCGAGAAATGGCCCAGGGCTTCGAATGCGGCATAGTAATCTCCGACTTCATCGACGTCCAGGTCGGCGATATACTGGAAGCGTTCGAGACGAAGCAAGTCGAGCGCGTCTGAGGGGAGTAATGGAGTGTTGGAGTGATGGAGTATTGGGCCTATCACTCCAACACTCCATTTCTCCATCACTCCAATGCATATTGGCGTCCTAACAATCACCATCTTCCTCGCCGAAGGCTCCTCCCTCAAAGACAAGCGCCACGTGGTGAAGAGCCTGGTGGAGCAGACGCGGCGAAAGTTTAACGTCGCCATCGCGGAAGTGGACGACCTGGACCTCTGGCAGCGCGCCACCCTCGGAATCACCACCGTCTCCAACGACTCCGCCCACGCCAACCGCGTCCTCGACAAAGTCCTGGACCACCTCGAATCCCACCCCGAATTCACGGTCGGCGCCGTCCAACTTGAGATGCTATAGCGGTCCCAGTTCGGAGCGAAGTAATCCGATTCACTGGATTGGTAGTGTGGACGGATAGTTCCAGTGGTGATAGCGAAATCAGGGCAAGTTCGATCCGTTGTGAGCCCCGTTTACGGCGACCGCGATGGAGTCGGTTGAAGGAGGGCATAAAGACCCGGTAGGTCGGCGGGGACGGCGGCGGTTAGGTTTTCGTTGCCGTCTTTGGTGAGGAGGATGGTGTCTTCGAGGCGGTAGTGGAGCTTGCGGTCTCGGAATTCAAGGATCGGCTCGACGTTGTAGACGACTCCGGGCTCCAACCGCCGGTTGGAATCGAAATAGGGACCGACGTCGTGGACTGAGATTCCGACGAAGTGGCCGATGTAGCGACCGATCGCGTCGTATTCCTTCGCGTATCCGTGCTTCACATAAACTTTTGCGGCGATCTCCTGCATCCGGCCGACGGTGATTCCGGGCTTCATGGCGGCGATTACGGAATCGCGGGCTTCGAGGATGCAGCGGTAGTGCTTCTCCTGCTCTTCGGTGAATCGCCGGAGACCGGCCAGGTGCGGGTGATATCCGAGGTGTAGTAGTCGTAATCAGCCCCCGTGTCCATGAGGACGATCTCCCCGGCCAGCATCCGTCGATTGTTTGCCATGTAATGCCACGTAACGGTGTTCGGGCCGGACGCAACAATCGGCGGAAACGCATCGCCGCGGGCGCCACGCTTCAAGTAACCTGCGCGGACGGCCGCCTCGATCTCGTACTCGAATCCGCCTGGACGGGTTACAGCGATGGCTTCCCGTGTCGCCTCCGCCGCAATTCGCCCGCTGATCCGCATGCGCTCGATTTCGTAGGGTGATTTGATCCAACGCAGCTCGTCCAGGATGATGTGGATGTCGGCGAGCTCGTTCTTGGGCGCCCAGGCCTGGACTTTCTTGATGAGAATCTCGCGTTCAGTCCGGATTCCCGAGTAGAGCGGATGCCCCATCAGCTCGGCGTCCGACCCTGCCACCTCCATGCGGCTTGCCTGTACGGTGTCTTGCGGGCTTAGCGGTAGATAAAGCTTCTTCGAGGTCTTACCCAAGGCTTTGATATTTGCAGCCAGGCCGGATAACGGCGCGAACTTCGTGAGTCCGTATTCGGCGGCTGTTGAGCCGGATTCGAGTATTCCCGGGCCCTCCATCCTAATGCGCCCCGGATGCCGGTTCTCGGCAAAGAGGTAAGAGCGCTTCGTCCGGCCATCCAGGACGAGTACCGCATTCGGCTGCTCGATTCCGGTGAGATACCAGAAGTCGGGCGCCTGGCGGAACCGTACCGGCTGGGAAGATGTCCGAGCGGCAGGGATCACCGCGATACCGTCCGGAATCCGGGCAATGAGCCTCGCGCGGCGTCCGGCGAACTCCGAGCGCGCGAACGCCTCCTGTCTTCCCGAGACTTCGCCCGCTGCGATGAGACCCAGCATCGCGAGAACGAACGCAGAGGAAGCGGCAACAGTTTTCGTTAATGTCCACATATGCGGTTCGCTTTCGACGGTCTTTTGACTATGTCCCCTATTATTGCGTTCATAGCCGCCACCGGTTTCACGACTGGCCCAGATTCCCCGAGCGTGGAGATCGAACGGCTGATCGCGGAATCCGGCGCGGAGTCGGTGTCTGTCGCCCATCTTGACTTGCACCATCGCCGTGAGCTGCTGATAAACGCCGATACCTCATATCACCCGGCCAGTACGATGAAGGTGGCGGTCATGATGGAGGTATTCCGCCAGGCGCGGGAGGGGAGATTCCGGTTGGACGACCCGCTGCCGGTGCGAAATGATTTTGCGAGCATCGCGGACGCCAGCCGGTTCTCGATAGACGCGGATTCGGACGGCGATAGGACGCTTTACGGGAAAATCGGGCGCACAGAAAGTATCCGTGAATTGGTTCGGCTGATGATCGTTCGCAGCAGCAATCTGGCGACCAATCTGATAGTGGAATTGGCCGGCGCGAAACGAGTGTCGGATCAGATGAAACAGATCGGTGCGGCGGACATGGTGGTGATGCGCGGTGTGGAGGACAACCGGGCATACGAGCGCGGCTTGAATAACTCCGCGTCAGCGCGGTCCCTGATGGTGATCATGCGTCGAATCGCCGAAGGAAAAGCGGTCTCGCGAACGGATTCCGCTGAGATGGTGCGTATTCTGCAAGCGCAGGAGTTTAACGAGGGGATTCCGGCCGGCCTGCCACGCGGTACAAAGGTTGCGCACAAGACCGGCTGGATCACCGGAATCTACCACGACGCTGCCATCGTATATCATCCCGGCCGAAAGCCATACGTGCTGGTCATCATGACGCGCGGAATCCGGGACGAGAAGCGGGCGCACAGGCTGGTTGCAGACATTTCGCGCGTCGTTTTCGAATCTCTCAGCTATGACGGTAAATGGAAGACGGAAAACGGAAAACTGGGAACCCTAGTGGATCTCAGCCACTCGAGTTGATGCGAACGAGGAATTGGACCGAATCTTCATCGAAGACTCTGAGCGAGTCGCTAGTGGGGACTTTGTGGACCCTCTCGCAGCGGCTTAACCTCCAATTCAATCCTGAGGACAACATGACAAGGCAGCCTTTTGCAATCTCGGTTGGAATCGTGGTCTTAGTTGCGCTAAGCGGGTGCTTACAGGAAAAGAAGGGCGCGTCTGGTCCTCCCGCCGGCGCGAGTCCGGGCCAGCAGGCGGTCGCCGGCAAGAAGTTCAAGGTCGGATTTGCCCAGGCCAACTCCCAAGACCCGTGGCGGCAGGTGCAGAACGCATCAATAAGGGCCGCCGCTGCAAAGTATCCGGACATCGAGCTGCAGATTCAGGACGCGCAGCAGGACTCGAGCCGCCAGATTAGCCAGATAGACACGTTCCTCACCAACAAGGTCAACGTGCTCCTGGTAAGCGCGAACGAAGCCGCGCCGCTGACACCTAAGGTAGGCGAGACGTTCGATAAGGGGATTCCGGTCATCCTGATGGAGCGCGGCATCAACTCGGACAAGTACACTACCTTGATCGGCGGCGACAACGCGCAAATCGGACGCATTGCCGGTAATTTCCTCTCTCACCAACTTAAAGGACGCGGGACATACGTGGAGATCAAAGGGGTTGCCGATGCTACGCCGACAAAGGAAAGGAGTAGCGGATTCCATCTAATCGTGGACAAGTCTGCCGGCCACAAAATGGCTGAATCGTATGTCTGCAATTACAAACGCGACGAGGCCATCTAGTACGTCGAGAACCTGATTCAGAAGAAAACCCCCTTCGACGCCATTTATGCCCACAACGACGAAATGGCGCTCGGCGCCATGATCGCGCTGCAGAATGCTGGAATCGATCCCAAAACCAAGGTCATCATCGGAATCGACGGTGTACAGGAGGAAGTCATTAAGGCAATTCTCGACGGTAAGATTTCCGCCACTTTCAAATACCCCTGGCTCGGCGAGGAAGCCATGCAGGCCGCCCACGCCATCCTCACCGGGAAAAAGGTGGACAAGAAGATCACCCCGCCGACGGAGATGGTCACCAAAGAGAACGCCCAGGCTTATCTCGATAAGCTGCCGAGGAGTTAGTGATGAATAAACTGTGTGGGTGTGTGGGTGTATGGGTGATTCGCAATCGTACTCGTGCTCGTAATCGTAATCGGCCGTTTCACCCACACACCCATACACCCATACACATTATCATCGCCCTCATGACCGTCTCTACTGCCGCTCACGCGCAGAGCCGGCATCCGGCATCCGGAATCGGCGGTTCATTGGATGGGTTGATGTTCAAGAAGGAAGGGGTGGCGAAGCATGAGGGGAGCTGGGACCGGTCGGGGGGCAACGGCGACTTGCGCGTGGTGCGGCCCGGCGAAAGTATCACGCTGTTCGACTACAAGGGCGCCGGAATCGTTCGCCGGTTCTGGGTGACCATCGCGCCGCGATCTGAGCCGACCATCCATCGTCAGGCGATTCTGCGCATGTACTGGGACGGGGAGACGACGCCCAGCGTCGAAGCGCCTATCGGGGATTTCTTCGGAGTTGGATTCGGCGAACAGGTGGACTACATCTCTCTGCCCCTCAACCAGACGAGTGGCGGTTACAACTGCTACTGGCCCATGCCGTTCCACAAATCCGCCCGTTGGACTCTCACCAACTTGAGCGGCAAACGGATTGACGCGTTCTACTACAATATCGACTTCACTGCGTACGATAAGCTCCCGAAGGACGTGCACCACTTCCACGCGCAGTGGCGGCGTGAGAATCCGACGAAGCCGAACCAGAACTACACAATCCTGGAGGCGGTCGGTCGAGGCCATTTCGTCGGGACGGCCCTATTCATGCAGAATCGCCGCGGAATAGGCCTTGGTTTTCTCGAGGGCGATGAGATGATCTACCTCGATGGAGAATCCACGCCCTCCATCATCGGCACCGGCGCGGAGGATTACTTTTCCAGCGGCTGGTACTACGACCGCGGCCTCTATTCCGCGCCTTATCACGGAATCCAGATCAAGGACACCGCGCTTGGGCGGATCAATACGTACCGCTGGCACATCGAGGATGCTCTGCCGTTCAAGAAGTCCATCAAGGTCACCATAGAGCACGGGCACGCGAACGACCACGAGGGCGACTACTCCAGCGTGGCCTACTGGTACCAGGACGAGCCTCACCTTCCTTTCCCGCCCATGCCGGATGCTCCGGCGCTGCTTCCCTACTTCCCAACGCCCCCGCTGCGGATTCCGGGCGCCATTGAGGGCGAAGCGCTGCTCTCCTCAGCGAGACCTACCAGTGGCCCAGTGGAAATCCAGGGAATGGAAGCGTGGCCCGGAACGTGGAGCGGAATCGCCCAGCTATGGTGGCGGCCGGAGCAGCATCCCGCGTCATTGGTACTGAATCTGCCCGCTCCTTCGACCGGCCTGTATGAAATCACCGGTTACTTCACCAAGGCCAAAGATTACGGCAAGATACGGCTTACGGTCGGAGAGACAGCCATCGGCCAGGAGATAAACCTCTACGACCCCAACGTCGTCCCTACCGGGCCGATCAACCTGGGCAGAATCCGCCTCAGTCAGGGCGCGAATCCGCTCAATATCATGCTCACCGGCAAAGACGACCGCTCCACCGGCTACCTCGTCGGAATCGACGCATTCGTGCTCAAGAAAGTTGAATGAATCCAGATCGGTCTGATCCGTCCGATCCGTCCGATCGACTGTTAAGGAGCCTCCAATTGAAACTCTTTGCGGTGATTGCCGCAGTACTTGCGGCCTTCGCATGCGCCGAAACACGGGGTGTGCCGACCCTGGCCGAACGCCTCGGGTATAAGGCGACGGACCGGATTCTCATCCTGAACGGGGACGACGTGGGGAACAGCCATGCTGCGAATGTGGCGACCATCGACTGCATGGAGCGCGGGCTGATGACCTCGGGGACGATCATGGTTCCTTGCCCTTGGTTCCCGGAAATCGCTCGGTATGCAAAGGCGCATCCGGAGAAAGATTTTGGCCTCCACCTGACCCACACCAGCGAGTGGCAGACCATGCGGTGGGGGCCGGTCGCTCCTCGCTCAGAAGTGCCGGGACTTTTCGATCCCGAAGGCTACTTCTGGCGAACCGAGGCGGATGTTTATAAGAACTCAAACGTGAAGGAGGCCGAGATCGAGGCGCGCGCGCAGATCAAGAAGGCGCTTGCGGCCGGAATCGACGTAACCCACATCGATTCGCACATGGGAGCCATGCAGTTTAATCCTGAGTACCATACGGCCTACACGAAGCTCGGGAAGGAGTTCAACATTCCGGTCAGGATGGGCCCACCGGAGGTCTACGCTGCTGTTGGAGCTCCGCACATCCGCGCCGAAGCCGCCGCCATGGGCGTCATCTACCCGGACACCCTCCATTTCAACGACCCGCAGAAGCCTGGCGAGACGCGGAAGGCCTACTGGATTCGCGTCCTGAAGGGACTAAAGCCGGGAGTTACTGAGATTCTGATTCACGCCGCCAAGGATTCCGAAGAGATCCGCGCCATGACAAACGCGTGGGAAGAACGCGTGAATGACTACAATCTGTTCACGTCGGATTCCGATATCCGCAAGCTCGTAGAGGACGAAAAGATCATCCGCATCGGCTTCAGACCTCTCCGGAATTTACAGCGCAAGGGAACCGGTCAATGATCGGCAATGCTCTCGGCGAGCGGCCCATCATTTGTAATCGCGGGCTTTGATGCAAAGGAAACGAGCCTTCGACCGCTCGTTCGCTCTCTGCTTTTTATATCCCGGTAAATTGCGTTCAAATCAAAGCCCATGCGTTCGACATAGGCCTCCCGAGCGCGCCTCACTTCTTGGACGATGGGGTCTTCCGTCATGAGCTATTCTCCCATTAGTTGTTCCGGGGTACAGATCACCGGCGGGCGAAGGCCCTGTGCACGACAAACTGCTTCAATCCTCGAAACGAATGCCGCATTTGCGATGTGAGTGCAATTCCATGTCAGCAAATAGTCGATTCCATTTACAGCCGCGATCGCGATGTGGAATGCGTCCACCGCTGCCCTTTCCGGAATCGACAATTCGCGAAGCAGCTTCTCCGCTAGGCTGGTGGCCTCCTCGGTCAACTCAATGATAGGAAGATCATCCAGCGCCGTAAGTCGGGCAGAGGCTGCGTCCGGGTCGCCTACACTTGCTTCATCCAGCACAAACTGCGAGATAACCAATTCGTAATCGTCGCGCCTGGTCTGCCACCACTCCACCGTAACCTGTTGGTGAGCAGCTCGAACGAGATCGCGACCAGGCCACGCAGTCAAATAACTGACCACGGTGGTTTCGAGATAAACGCGTGGCTTCATGCAGACAGTTTACAGCATCTCGGGATTCCGCCCTTGTGGAAACACAGCCGGATTCTTCGCGACCGTTCAGAATGACTTCAATGGCGCGTTCAAAACATGGTGTTCGAGTTGGCCGCGGATTCCGGAATGGGCTGCAGGACGTCCCAGTGCTCTACGACCTTGCCGTGTTCGTCAAGGCGGAAAATGTCGATTCCAGCCCAATCGCGGTCGCCGGGCCACTGCTGGTAGCAGTGCAGCACTACGTAATCCCCTTCGGCGATTACTCGCTTGAACTCCACGCGCTTGCCCGGATACTCGTGGGCCATGCGCTCGAAGTATTCGATAAAGGCTTCTTTACCGTCAGCCACGGCCGGGTTGTGCTGGTTGTACACGTCACCGACATACATCGCAACAGCTTCCCGCGGCCGGGATTGATTGAACATCATGTCGTAAAATCCGGTCGCCGCACGCTTGTTCCGTTCCAGTCGTTCATCCATCTGCGATGATCACCACCAATCGTTACGTTTCGCCGCCGCTCAGGAGAGACTTAAGCGACTCGAAGGACGAGGCTCGCTCGATTCGAGCGCCTGCCAGGAGCTGGAGCGCGGAATCGAGATCGGCGGTCTGGGATAGCACGTCCATCAGGCGTTCGTGTTGCATCTTGAGCGGCAGTTCTAGGACCGACTGTCGAGCCGCCTGGAGTTGTTCGAAGAGCGCGGAATCTACGAGATTTTCTTCATCGCGAGACAAGCATCGGAAGAGCTCAATCGCCGGATAAAGACGGTCGGCGGCGAGTTCGCCGGAAAGGGCGATCTGCCAGGTGGATTCGGGCAGCAGATGTTCGAGTAGGCGCAGGTGGGGGTGGATTTCGCGCTCTTCTTCCGCCTCCAAGTCGATATCGCGGTTCCAGACCGTTCCGACAAGCGTGAGTGAGCCGCCGATTCCGCTGCCCAGGAATCCTTCACCCGTGAAATCGCCTGCCTTGGAGAACCACTGACGGATTCGGTGCCGCGCGGCGGCGATGTCCGCTTCGCGCTGCGCGTCCGCCTCTTCGGATTCCAGCATCGCGCCCCAGAGACCGGTTAGAGACTCAATCGCCAATAGGACGTGTTTCCCCAGCTCCGTCTGCCGGAGCGCCGCCTCCAGAACCAGCTCCGCCACCCGTAGCGTCTGCTCCGGAGTCGCTCCCGTTTGGCCGGAGGGGCACACGACCACGTCCGCCTCGGGAAAAGACCGTCGCCAGTACGTGATCTCTTCGCCTCTGGGACGCAGCAGCAAAACGATCGGGATTATCTCCGGCGCGTTTGCTTGCACTCCAGTAACCACCTGATGAAGCGCGCGGGTCAATCCGCTGGCGTGAGGACCATAGATGATTCCGGTATATCCCATCCCAAAAGGCGCCGCGATGTCGAGGGCTCGTCCCGTGATGTCCTGTGAATCCACGGCGAGCGGAATCCGGCGCTTGGGCCGCACTCGCTCGTAAATATTTCGCGTCTCGCGGGCGGTTGGACGGCCGGCGGCTTCGGCTGGTTCCAGGCCGCTGATATGGGAGATAGAGGTCAGACGCTCGGACGGAATCTCGCGAATGTCCCGGCGGTGGGCGCAACCCGAACCGTTGCCGGACGGGGATTCCGCGACGGAGCTCATCTCCTCCGCAGAAAGCACGGACTCTGTGTCACCTATGACGATGTCGCCCGATTCGAGCCGATGAGATTCCAGAATCTCGTCCGTGATCTCGATATCTGTCGGAATCCCGCCGTTCGGGTGCGGGCGGCAGAGGGTGATGCGCTCGCGATCCCGCGCGTCGACGATTCCGTATTCGCTGATTCCCAGCGCCATGATCGTCTATCTTAGCACGCGTACGCTCGGCTCATCCGCGGTCGGGGGTTCGAACAGAGTGGTCCAATAGTCGAGCTGATCGGCTGTGACGCGGAAGGTATTTGGTGGAAGTTCGAGGTCGCGAGCTGACAGGCGTGAGGCCAGTTCGTCGCGCGGAACGTTCAGAAACCAGATCTCAGCCCGGGCGCCAAGGGCTGCCGCCCGAGAGCGGTATTCATCGCGCTCGACCCGCGACCAGAATCCCCAATCGAGTATGACGTTCACGCCCAACGCCAACACGCGTGCCGCGATCTCCCACTGCATCGCCTCCACCGCCGCCCGCTTCGCCTCGTCATATCCATCGCCGACGATCGCCTCCATCCACTCATCCGGCGTCAGGCGAAGCGCATTTCGCTCACGTTCAAGTCGGCACGCGAGCGTAGTCTTACCCGCCCCCGGCAATCCACACAATAGAATCAGCGTAGCCATAAATCCTACACCCTACACCCTACACCCTACACCCTACACCCTACACCCAGGAAGTGAATAACTCGTCGCTTGTCGAACTGTAATTAGGGAGTGAACGAAACCAATGCTTGCAGGGAGCGAAGTGCGCGATCTTCCGGATGAGATGCTCGCCCGCCGGGCCGCTAACGGCAAGCCGGAATGTTTCGAGGAGATTCTGACTCGCTACCGTGACCGCGTCTACCGAATATGCTACCGGATGGCGGGCAATACGGAGGACGCGGAAGACTGGGCCCAGGAGTGCTTTGTTCGGGCGTATCGCGAACTAAAGCGGTATAATCCGAGTATGCCGTTCCGTCCCTGGCTATTCCGGGTGGCGAGCAATGCGTGCATCAACCTGGCCAAGACCCGCTCACGCAGGCGGGACCGAATAGACCTCGGAATCGACCACCTGTCCATTCCGGCGGGAAGCTCCAGCGATCCCGTTCACGCAACGCTGGCAGTGGAGGATACACAGGCGATCCGTGCTGCGTTGGAGACCCTGCCTCTTCCAATGCGCCAGGCCGTTGTCCTCCGCTTATTGGAGGGCCTTTCGTTCCGAGAGCTCGGTGAGATACTGAACGTACCTACGCAGACCGCTGCGACCCGCGTGCGCCGCGCGTTGATCCGTGTGCGAGAACAGTTGCACAGAAACGGCGTTGAGGTTGTCGTATGAGCTGTAACCGCATACAGGACAAGTTGATGCTCTTTCAGGCCCGCGAGCTGCCGGAACGCGATTCCGACCAGATTCGCCGCCACCTCCGAAGCTGCGCCTGCTGCTCGGCGGTCGCTTCTGAGCTCCGAGAGTTGGAGCGAATTGCCGGGTATGCAGTATCTACCTCCGTTGCCGCGCCGCCTGGCCTGGACGCGCGCATCATGACGGCGATACGAAAGCCTACTCCCGCCGGATTCCAGCGTATGGCGCGCCTGCCGTTGCCGTGGAGACTGCGCCGGCTCGCCATCGCCGCTCTAACGCTCTTTTTCTTGACCGGCGCCTTCGCCGTCGGACATTGGATCGCCTATCGCGAGGTTAACGATAGAATGGAACAATGGCCGGCTCCGGTACGCTGCGAACACGAGAATATGATTCCCTCAGTGCACGCGCTGCCTAAAGTAAACGGCCGCATTGTTGCGCCGGGCAGCCCCGAGTACCTGGCGATCGTTCGAGGATCCAGGGAAATGGCCGCCAACGGTCATATGCGTAAGCACGGTAAGGCCTGTCGGTGCTGGGAGGGCAAGGCACCTATGCCGTCTGCCACAGCCCCTCCTTAGCTATGACATCGGATTAGTACCTAAGGCGCGGGAGTCATTCCGCGCCTTATTTGCGTTGACTCTGAGCGAACAGAAGGAACTTGACGCAAAGTTACTGAATCCCTCGGCGTTCGTCTTGCCATTACAGGTCGCCGCATCTTTCGCTGGATATTGCGAACAAACTGGAGAAAAAATGAAACGAATCTGGACTGGCGGATTCGCCGCCGTACTGGTGGCCACCACCCTTATTGCCCGCGTTGCTGCTGCGCCGGATACGGACCCGCAGGCCGTACTCGCCGAGATCAACAAGTGGTACGCGGAGCAGTACACGCCAATTCGGGCCGCTCAGGACCAGGCCGCGCTTATCAAGCTCAATCAGGAGAGGATTCAGAAAGCAAAGACGGCCGTCGCGGAATTCAATCCAACCACCGTGGAACCTGCAAAGGCTCTCGCCCTGGCCATGCTTTACCAGGTCGCTCAAATGCGGACGGAACAAATCGCCGCCGCCGAGCGGTTCCTGACTTCAAATCCGGCCCCGGACCAGAAGTACCAGGCGCAATTGCTCCTACTCTCCGCGTACAACCTAGCGCGCGACGCGAATAAGCTGAAAGAGACGCTGGCTTCAATTGAGGCTCCCACGCCCAGCGCAGCCGCGTCCGTCGCCTCGATGATGGGTAACTCCTATTACCAATTGATCGCTGAGAAGATTAATCCACAGACTGCACTCGACCTGCTGAACAAGCTCGAGTCTCAAGTCCCGTTCGATAAGTTCCTCACCCCGGAAGAGAAGATGCAGGCGGACTCCGTCATCTATTCGGTCGCGTCCGGCCGGGCCGATCTCTTGAAGCGCCTCGGTCGAAGCGGCCTCATTGCGCCCGCGCTCGTAGCCTCTCGACAACGCCTTAGCGAGAACAGCCGATATTTGCGATCGCTCGACGCGAAGATCAAACAAATCACGCTGGTCGGAGCGCCCGCGCCCGAGATCAAGCGGGAGCGCGGCTATGGACAGTTCACCGGACTTGAATCCTTGAAAGGCAAGGTGGTCGTCCTCGACTTCTTCGCCCACTGGTGCCCGCCGTGCAAAGCCGCCTTCCCCGCCATCAAGAAGAGCCTGGCTGAGCTTGGCCCCAAGGGGCTGGAGGTGGTGGGGGTGACAACCTACTACGGATACTACGAGAAAGAGCGGAACCTCACGCCGGATGCCGAGTTCGCCAAGATGGAGGGCTTTATCGCCCAGCACGGAATCTCCTGGCCGGTCGCCTACGTTGACCGTGCCACATTCGACTCCTACGGCGTCTCCGGAATCCCGCATTACGCCGTGCTGGACCGGAGCGGCAAGCTGAAATCCATCACCATCGGCTACAACGAGGAGCTTCACGCGCAGCTCGAGAAGAGCGTGAAGGAAGCTCTCGCGGAATCCCCCGCCGCTCAGTAAGCAACGTTGACCACCTCCCCCAACCCCCTCCTTCGTAGAGGAGGGGGCTCTTGTCTCACGCGGCGCAAGCTGACGAATAGCCCCCTCCTTACGAAGGAGGGGGTTGGGGGAGGTTTGGGGTCTTAACC
>JBKJZI010000277.1:0-8198 GCA_046715155.1 Chthonomonadales bacterium
TCTCTCGGCAGGTTATTCGCCCCTACGTCCCAGTGCCCAGGCAACCAGTCGGCCAATGAGCGACTGTGTTACGCTACTGGGGTCCTGTGCGACACGCCAGGTCCGCAAGGGCCGAATAGACTCGCACGAATCCCTCCACCGGACTCCCGTACGCGCTGAAGTATTGGTGGACGTCTTGATCGATCGGCGATTTCGTCGCGAGGTAATAGAGGTGGTCGCTCGTGAGAAGCCGCCTCCACGTATCCACCAGTTCCGGCGAACCGCTTTCCTTTACCGGTCGCTCCAGCGCCTTCAGCTCCTGGAAACAGGCCTGCTGCATCTCGTTCCCCAGCCATGCGGAACTGTCACGCTCGGCATCGGCCCAGGAGATGGTCTTGTAGTCGTCTACCTGAATCTCCCCCGATACCGGCAGCGTCCTTATCGCCTCGCTCGGAGTTGTAAATCGAAGTTCGGGATGTTTAGCAACCGCTCCGGGCAGATTCCGGATGAATTCGAAGATTCCGGTCTCCTCCCACATATGCTCGCCAATAGCTTCGTAATCCATCGCGAGAAAGATATTCGTCTCGCGATTCTCCGCGAGCCAGCTCGCAAACGTATCGGCGCTGAGCGGCCACGCCTCCCAACCCTTGTTGCTGAACCGATACCCGATGTCATCAGACAACCGGTAGTTTCGAAGCAAGACGGGAAGCCCGCATGGAGCACGGTACACGAGGTCGCTCGAACGGCCCCGGTCAGCCAAAAGCCAGTCCACGCCTTCGGTCATGATTCCGTCGAATCCCAGCTCCTGCACCGTCGCCGCAATTCCGTCGTTGTACAGACACTCCGTATTGCGAAACACGGTCGGCCGAACGCCGAAGAGCGTCTGAATCCGCTCTGAATGCATTCGGACTTCCTCCTTGAACTCCGAGCGATCCGTGCCGAACAGCCCGGCAAGCGAATGGTAATAGGTCTCACCCGTCAACTCCACCATTCCGGAATCCGCCAACTCGCGAAACACGTCCAGCACGCCCGGATCGTATCGCTCCGCCTGGTCAAGCAGCGTGCCGGACAGACCGAACGCCAGTCGAAATGGCGTCTCATTCCCCTTAAACTGATTGACGAGCTCGACAATAAGCCGTGTCGCCGGGTAATAGCAATTGCTGGCGACCTTTTCAAAGATCGCCCTATTCATCCCGTCGTCGAAATAGTGTTCATGCAGCTGTTCGCGCGCCACCTTAGACGCAATTCTCCCCGGAACATACTCCCGAAGCCGATCCGGCTGGTGGGCGAAGAAAAGGAGGGTTATGCAGGCCACGTGGGGACTCGGAATATGGATGTATGGAAGTGTGGAAGTGTGGAAGTATGGCGGTGTCTTCCACACCTCCACTCTTCCTTACGCTTGACTCTTCTCACTTGCGTCCCTTCTTCCCGTCCTTGATGAGTACGAGCAGGTTCTCTTCCATGAGCCGCCCCATCATCGAGGCGATGCTCAAGGAGGTCTCGTACCGGTAGAGGTTCAGGCCGTAGTCTTCCGGAGTCAGGATATAGCCCAGTGCGTCGCCGGTGAGGCCGAGAAGGAACTTCGGATCGCCGGACATCTGGCGCTTGAGGTAGAAGCCGATGTTCGGCAGCACCTCGCCAGGTAGAGTCAGGAATTCGGCAGGTCCAACGGTAACGCGGCTGACTTCGGTGCGAATGTTCTCGCCCTCCATCATTTCCGACGGCAGCACGCCCGCCTGCATAAGCATCTTGAATCCGGCATTTTCCAGCGGCACGAGAAACTGGCGTTGTGAGAAAGTAATGGCGGGATCCCCTACGGGCTTGGCGTCCGCGAGTATCTGTAGAGTAACCCTCGCCAGCTCCGCGCCGATTCGCTCAGCCTCCGGCCAGGCTTCGCCCTTTGGATATCTGGCTTCGTTCTTGATGTCCGCCGTGACCATCCCGCCCTGCGCGCCGTTCATATAGATAGCGACTCCGCCCTGTGCGTCTTCAATTCTCTTACGCAGCCAGTGCGGGAAGTCGCTCGTCATCTTCCGGTTGTTGAGCACTTCCGGATGGCACGCATAGTTCACCAAGGTTGCCATGACCTTGCCGTTCTGACCGTTAACCTGCATCACAGCGACGTCGGTATCCAGAATCTCCCTTACGCGCGCGTTGTATGAAATGTCCTTGAGACCGGTTGTCTTGGCATATGTCAGGGTTGCCGGCTGCAGCCGCCCGGCAGTGTCATCCACCATCATGGCGATCTTGCCGTAAGTGGATTTGAGCCAATCCGTGTCGACTCCGCTGATCGTAGGCTTCGGACCCCATTGACCATAAGTGTCCGGCCCGGAATGGGTGTGTGTGCAGCCGATTAGCACTCGCTCGCGCGGCACCCGTCCGATTCCGGCGCGGATCTTCTCGATATGCAGGCGAGTGAGACCGAGGAGGTCGCAGCTAACGAAGGCGATCGATTGTCCCCCATTCTTCAGGACCAGGCATCGTGCCCATAGCGGATCATTCACACCCTCGCTCTTGCGGTTTGAACCGTACCCGGCTATGTAGACCGGTCGGGACGGGGTGATATCGACTTTGCCGGCCGCGGCCAGGAGCTGCGCGCCGCAATTGTCGGGCACAAGCAAAGCGAAAAGACATAGGAGAGTCGGGATCACATAGCGCATTAAGTTTCCTTTCGAAGTTCAGCTAGCGCCACTTCCGCGATTAATCCACAATGCCGCATCCGACCGAGTCATCGATCTATGAGGCAAGTGAGTTCCGCCAGAGCGCGATGCGAGTGCTGCTCTCTCTATATCGGTTAAAGTGCGGTGTGGCTCGAACTCCAACTTGTCCGATTCCAGCCACCGGCCCGTCATCGCGAGCCATTGCGCAGCCTTGAACGAAGGATGTTCAGGGACAATATCGCACCACCAGTAGATTGGTATTCCGTGCCTTAACAACTCTTGCTGAAATTCCTTCAGCGAGGAAGGATCGCGCCAAACATCTGCCGGATCCTCATATTCATACTGTCTTACACAATACGCGGCCAGGGCGCCGGCGGACTCTCCAATATTCCACTCGATTGGATGAAGTCGATACGCGCCGTTAGTCAGATGAGTAACTCCGATGTTCTTGCACGCCGCTAGAAGATTTTGCATTCGGACCGGAATCAGCGCACCGAGCGGAATCTGGAACGGCCGTGTCTCCATAAACCTGTTCGGCTCGTCGGTTCCTCCTTCATGGATGTCCAGCCAGTAATGCCCGATTCCGCATGAGTCCGCAAAATGCGTCGCGCGCGGCCCGTTCTGCAATTTGCGTCCGGAGCTATCCGCAGCCACAATCTCCTGCTGCAGCACAGTTCGCAGCGCGCGGATTCGACGGGACTCGCGAATGTATGGCGCAGGCGCCAACCCGTCCGGACTGTCAAACCAATCCGCACGCAGCTTGAATTCAGGATAACCGAGTTGACCGGGGTCATCGACACGCGGACACTCCGTCTGCAGCCAGTAAACGTAACCTAGCGAGGCCAACCTCGCCCGTCGAATGACCTCGGAATCGGAATGCGCCAAGCCTGTCGGGATCACACCTCCCTTGAAGTCGTTCGATCCGGTGTTGATCATCGCGATGTCGCATGGGTATGCAGGGTCGGCGAAGTTCTCGGCGGCGATGACACGGCGGTACGTCCACCAGCCCAGGTCGCCGAACAGTCCCTTCATCGCGCCATCCAGGATGTGATAATTCTGTAGCCGCTTTAGCTCCTCGTACCCTTCCGGGCGCGGAATCGTGTGGTCCTCCCCACGCGGCCGCAGCTCCAGCGCGAATGGCACCGTAAATGGCTGTATCCAATCCGGCCGAGCGGAATCCGGCGCGTCCGGCTCCCCGGTCTCATACCGCGACTCCGCTCCCACCACGTGCTCAACGCCAGCAAGAGGAAGGAGGTCGCCCATCTCCGTCGCGTCGAGAACGTACTTTGGAATGACTCGAAGCGCTCCTTCTCGGTTCTGGAGAACTATGGCCCGAATACGGTCGTCCGACTGCTCAACGGCAACGACCTTCGTTTCAAGGAGGAGTTTGATTCCGGCGTGCTCATGGAGCATTTCGTGGAGGATTCCGAGGGCGACCTTCGGCTCGACGGAAATCCGGCTGACCCAGCAGCTACCCGGATTCAGATACTCCTGCCGGGCGCCACTCTCCGACAGCCGATGTCGATCCTGGTAGTGGTAGCGGATTCGGCGGCGAAGCTCGCGATAGCTGGCAGTACCCCCGCCTTGCTCGATCCAGCGGTTTTCATCCGGCGTGCAAACTCCCTGAGACGTGAGCTGTCCACCGATCCAATCGGTCTCCTCAATCAGGAGCACGTCTGCTCCCATTGAAGCCGCCCGAATGGCCCCGGCAACTCCGCCAAGGCTCCCACCGACCACCAGGATGTCACAATGCAGCTCGGTCATGAAGAGTTCTTATCCACAGATGACGCATCTGAACACAGATAGAGTCGATCATGAAACAGAGTCCAAGATACCTTCACACGGAGGAGAGCGTCCATTGATTGGAGAAACCCATTTGTAGTCAACTTATCTGTGTCCATCTGCGTCCATCTGTGGATAAACCAGGAGCGAGACCATGCAGCCAGCGCACGTCGTCCACTGCCCGGAGTGTGAAGAGGAAACACTCTCTCGTCGTGAATTCATTCGAACCTCGGCCGGCGCGGTCGCGCTGACGGCCGCGGCGATCGCCGCCCCGGAAACCGCCGTCGCCCAGCGCCGCGGGCCGCTGAAGACCGGGAGCGCGGAATCGCTCGTCAAGGCGCTCTACAATACCCTTACTCCGAAGCAGAGAGAGATTACCGCCCTTCCCTGGGACAATCCGCGGCGAAAGATGATATCGGCCAACTGGGCCATCGTGGAGCAGAAAATCGGCGACGTGTTCAATCCCGACCAGCAAGCGATGATTCGCGGAATCATGAAAGACGTCACGAGCGAAGAGTGGATGCCCAAGTTTCTGCAGCAGATGAAGCAGGACAGCGGCGGCCTTGAGAATTATCATGTCGCGATCTTCGGCGACCCAACGGCCGGCAAGTCCGAGTTCGTGCTAACGGGCCGGCATACCACCATCCGCGCAGGGGGCGACCCGGATGCAAACCTCCCCTTCGGGGGCCCCATTTTCTACGGTCATGCACAGAAGGATACCGAAGACCCTACACACCCAGGCAACATCTTCTGGTACCAGGCGAAGCGCGCCAACGAGGTCTTCCAGCTGCTGGACGGGAAGCAGCGAAATCTGGCCCTCGTCTCCACCTCCCCAAATGAGAGCGCGATCTCTTTCCGGAAAAAAGGTGAAGAGCTGCCGGGAATCCCCCTCAAAGAGCTGTCGCGGGACCAGAAAGACCACGTCCGCAAGGTCATGGGCGACGTACTCGCCCCCTACCGCAAATCCGACGTGGACGAAGTGCTGCGGGGGCTCGAAAAGGGCGGCGGGCTGGACTTGATGAACATCGCCTTCTACAAGCAGGACGACCTGGGCAACGACGGCGTATGGGACATCTGGCGCCTTGAGGGTCCCGCCTTAGTATGGCACTTACGCGGCTCCCCCCACTTCCACACCTGGGTAAATGTCGGACCGCCGTCAATTCGAGCGTAATCACTAAGACTACACTTCATCAAAGCACGCGGCCGAGGGCCCAGGAGGCGAATTCGTGGTCGTCGGAGACGTTAGGGATGCGCGGTCGGGTCGTCGACGGACAGGCCTTCGCCGGCAGCAACTGCGTTCAGCGCACTGTCGGCCGATACGAAGTTGAGTGGAGATTCACCAGCCGCCATTCGAACCGAATTCGTTTCGAGCGCGGTGGCGAGCTGAACTGAGTCGTAACCGCGCAAGGCGTGAGTCGTGCGATCTGCTTGCCCCTATGAACGATAGCAGGCGCGAGTTCAACGACAGATATTCACTTCGCAGGTCCAGGTCGAGCTGTGCGACTGCGGCTGTCACGTCGGAGGGCGCGATCGAACCGTCGCGGCCCCGACGAGCGAGCGCGGCCACCACTTCCACCGGCGTAATCGCGGAGATGTGAATCGGGTTTGAACCATTTCGGGAACGAAGAGACTTGAGACCATGCCGATCCTAGCTCGGGTACATACTGCTTTACGACGCCGCTGCTATCGACATAGGAGGCGGGCAACTATCGCCGCTCTTCTATGATTGTCAGACACCAGCTTGCCGCTCACCGCGCGCGCCATGAATCTTTGGTCTGGTGCCTGCGCCTTGGAATAGTCCGGCAGTGACTGAAGGAGACCGGCTTCCAAAAGCGCCGCGTCAACTGGGTTAAGGGGGGATGGAGAGTCTTGCAGCGAACGTAGAATCCGCTCAACAGCTTCAGACTCTGGATTGACCCCGCTCGATTTCGCAGCTTTGCGGAGTGCATCGTAAGACGATTCTGTCAGTTCGATCACGATCCTCTTGCCCATTGATTTCACCGCATCTATAATACCGGACCCAGCGGCCACGGTGCGAATTCTTGGTCTCCTAGGCCCTGAAGCTCGCTTTTGGTCTTCTTGCCGGACGCGACTTGAATCAACTCTTCGAAGATCTTAAGGCCCACGTCTTGGACGGAAACGCCGTTGAGTATGACTCCGGCGTCCAGGTCCATGTCTTCGGTCATTCGGTCATAAAGCGGTGTGTTCGTGGCGATCTTGAGGACCGGGGTTGGTTTGAAGCCGAGGCACGAGCCGCGGCCGGTTGTAAATGCAAATAGGTTGCATCCGCCGGCAACCAGGCCGGTGACTGAGACGGGATCGTGCCCGGGCGTGTCCATGAAGCAGAATCCGCGATCTCTGATCTTCTCGGCGTAGTCGTACACTGCGACCATCGGCGTGGTGCCGCTTTTGACGACCGCCCCCAGGGACTTTTCGTATATGGTCGTCAGGCCGCCTTCTTTGTTGCCGGGGGCCGGATTGTTGTCTATCTCCGCGCCGTGCATCGCCGTGTAGTCTTCCCACCACCGGATCAACGCGATCAGCTTCTCTCCAACCTCACGCGAGACGGCGCGCCGGGTAAGAAGGTGTTCTGCACCATACGTCTCGCTCGTCTCCCCTATCAGCCAGGCAGCGCCGTGCCGCACAAACTCATCACCGGCCGCGCCGAGCGCCGGATTCGCCGTGATTCCGGAGCTCCCGTCAGAGCCGCCGCAGTTGGTTCCGATGAGGAGGTGAGAGAGCGGCTGAGGACTCCTGCGGCACTCGTTTGCCTGTCCAAGGAGCTTCAAAGCCTCCTGGAAACCGGCTTCGACGGTCTTTCGGACTCCACCACTATCCTGAATCGTAAAGATCGCGGGCGGCGCGGGTCGGGAGCGGCCGACGGATCCCAGCGTGATCAGCTTCTCATCCTGCACCAGCGCAAGGGCCTGATTAACTTCGCAACCCAGGCCGATGAGGAGCGAGCCGGCGACATTCGGATGGGAGGCCATGCCGGCGAGACAGCGCTGCAAAACTCGGTGCTCGCGCCCCTTGATGGCCATCCCGCACCCGGTCTTGTGCGTCACCGCCACGATTCCGTCTACGTACGGAAAGTCCGGCAGCGCTTCCCGCCGAAGCTTCTCCGCCAGCAAGTGGACGGTATCGGCCGAACAGTTCACCGTAGAGACGAGTGAGACGTAATTGCGGGTACCTGCAGAGCCGTCCGGGCGGGCGAATCCGTCAAATGTCCGAGCTTCCTCAGGGCAAAGAGGGGAGGGCCACCGGAGATCGGTGCCGAATTCATACTCCAGGTTCACATGGCCCACATGCAAATTATGGTTGTGAACCCAATCCCCGGTTTCTATGCGCTGTGTGGCGTACCCGATGACCTGGCCATACTTGTGCGTCGGTTCAGATTGCGGAATCGCACGCAGAGCGATCTTGTGTCCAGCCGGAACATCCGAACGGACTATTATCTGACCCTCGTCCCACGCAAGCTGCGTTCCAGCCGGAATCCTCTCCTTCGCGACCGCGACATTGTCGTTCGCCGAGAGCAGAATTGCCTTGTCTTCTAATCGGTACTCCGCCAAATCAGCCTCCTGAGCCTATCCGTCGCCATGCGTAGCATTTGCACTATTTAGCTTCCCAATCCTCCATTCGTGCCAAAGCAAGGTAGTGTACGATTGATTGTGTAAAAGCGGGCAAGGGTGCTTCTCACTGACGGCGAAAGTGTTTGTGCCAGCAAACCCATCGCAAAGGAGAAGACACCCATGCCGCAAACTGCGGTTCTTGCCGAGC
>JBKJZI010000278.1:0-20228 GCA_046715155.1 Chthonomonadales bacterium
GTATGGAAGTGTGGAGGTGTGGAGGTGTGGCAGTCTTTGCTTCCATACCTCCACACCTCCACACTTCCACGCCGATCCGGAGCCGACCGTGCGTATCCTCGTAATCGGCGGCGGGGGGCGGGAGCACGCGCTGGTTTGGAAGCTGGCGCAGAGCCGGCGTGCGTCGAAGATCTACTGCGCGCCCGGGAACGCCGGAATCGCCCGGCATGCGGAATGCATCAATCTGCAGTCTGCCGACCTGGAAGGACTGGCCAACTTCGCGGCTACGGAAAGCATCGATCTCACCGTTGTGGGCCCTGAAGCGCCGCTCATCGCCGGAATCGTGGACCGGTTCGAGGCGCGGGGTCTCCCCATCTTCGGCCCCTCCACCGACCCCGCCCGGATCGAAGGCAGCAAGACTTTCGCCAAGGACCTGATGGTCAAGTACGGGATTCCGACCGCGGAGTTCTGGCAATGCGACACTCCGGACGAGGCCAGGGAACGAATCCAAAGCTACTTCAGTGACAGCACGAATCCGTTCGGAGTCGTTGTCAAAGCCGACGGAATCGCAGCGGGCAAAGGGGTGATCGTCGCGTCAACTCCCGAGGAGGCATATGCCGCGGTTGATCTCATAATGGTACAAAAGGCATTCGGCGAGGCGGGAGATCGTGTGGTGATCGAGGAATTGCTCGTGGGCGAAGAAGTCAGCATCCTGGCCTTCACCGATGGCGAAACCGTCGTCGCCATGCCGCCCTGCCAGGATCACAAACGGATATTCGATAACGACAAGGGTCCGAACACCGGAGGAATGGGGGCATACTCCCCCGTTCCGGTACAACCGTCCGATATTGCAGAAACAACCATCCAGTCGATTCTGGTTCCAGCCGTCACGGCGATTCGCGATCTCGGAATCCCCTATAAAGGCGTCCTCTTCGCTGGAATCATGTTGACTAATGATGGCATCAAGACGTTGGAATTCAACTGCCGGTTCGGCGATCCCGAGACGCAGGTGATCCTCCCGCTGCTGGAGACCGATCTTATCGACATAATGGAAGCTGTGGTGAACAGCGACCTGGAATCCGTTCAACTAGCATGGCGGGATGAGGCTGCTGTCTGCGTCGTAGCGTCTTCCGGCGGCTACCCGGGCGAATACCACACCGGCAAACTGATCGAGGGGCTGGATCGGGCGTATGCCGAAGATGATGTATTCGTATTCCAGGCGGGCACTCGGGACGACGAGGGGAGGGTCTTCACGGACGGCGGTCGGGTACTTGGAGTAACAGGCGTCGGGAGGAACTTGCCTGAGGCCGCGGCGCGGGCCTACGCCGGAATCGGTCAAATTACCTTCGAAGGCATGCACTACCGCCGCGACATTGCCGCCCGCGCGCTGAATGGCAGTATCACGCCATGAGCGCCGAACGGACGTCACCAACCGGGCGCAACGAGCCCCGGACGGATTCCTTCTAATGCACCGCCCCGCGGAGTCAGAGCACGTGAGCGATCCTTCACCGGCCCTGAAGGTTGTCCGGACACTCCCCTAGTGTCGGGCTCACGGCGCAAAATTCGGGGCTCCTTTTCGATCGTTCGGTGGAAGCCTGCGCGCGCCCAACCGCGCCTGACAGCCGGATGGTCGGCAAGAAGCTTCCAGATCAGGCCTGTACGGCTATTCTCGACCGCCAGCAGCGCCATACCCAGATCAATCCCGATAACCTCTTTGTCGAACCAGTCACGATCGACATTGAAGGCATTCCCCAGGCCGTAACGTCCCCATAGTCTGCGGCCGTGGCGGCGCACGATTTCGCGGATGGTCGATTTGGAAATCTCCGGAGTGAAGCTGATCGATGCGAGCGCGGCGGTGGAGGAGATCGTCCCATCCTCTTCTCCCGGTCCACCATATGCGCGATAACCGTCGGGGCCGTCGCATGCGCTGAGTCCCCACACATAGGGTGCGTATGTTCCACGTGTCTTCACACGATCGAGACAGTATTGGCGGTTGATGCGAGTGGCATTGAGGGAGCTAACCCAGTAGTCCCAGCCCATCCTATCCCGATGATTCTTGAAGTTGAAGTAACCTTGGGCCATCTGGTGCATGAATAGTGGTCCACCCTCAAGTGTTCTCATACCCCCATATTCTACGGCGATACGCCTCCATGCGTCCCACGACATGCGCGGCAGCGGGTCTCGGTTAGCGCCGAGACCTGGAAGGTAGAGGAGCATCAGTTCACAGTACCGATCCCAATCGTTCGGGATGAAACCCTTTTCCGGCGTCCATCCGTGTGATAGGGTCAGTTTGCGCGGTTTCGCCCCTCCATTCGTTCGCATCCATGTCCAGCTTACGCGATCGAAGAGTGCGTTCGCCAGCCGCTCCACTCGCGTATTTGGCCAGTAGCGGCCGCACACCAGCGCTCCAACCAACAGTAGCGCGCTGTCGATCGAGGAAAGCTCGCTCTTCCACGCGCGACTTCCGGTCTCGCGATTTACAAAATGGTAGTACCAGCCGTGTTTATGCGGCATTCGGTCGCGTAGAAACAGCAGGGTTGCTAGAGCGCGTCGATAGGCAGTCGTTTTGGGGATCCACCGCCTTTCAACGGCAATGGGCAGGGCCGCCATCGCATATCCGGTGCTGGCGATACTGGAGACGGAATGGGTGTCCGGGCCGTGGTTTGAAGCCCGATCATTCGTCAGACCTGTGCGGGGACTGGATTTTTCCCAGAAGAAACGAACCGCCCGGCGCTGGATGCTGGTGAGCAGTTGGGTGTCCGTGAGGGCGGGGAGGGACTCTCGCTGTCTTGCGGCGAGCACAGGTGCGCCGCGTGAGCACCAAGACGCCCAGACTACTGCCGCCGCGATGCTCACCGCGGCGGTTCGCGCAGGATTCATGGGGGAAGTAAGGTCGTCAGTCTCAGCGTGGGGCGGAGTACGGACCGGTGGCCGGCGCTCCGTAACCACCGCCGTACGCGCCCGGCGGTGCGTTGCCCATTCCTCCCGGTCTCCCCATTTGTGGCGATCTCCCGGAGCCTGATTTCGCGCCCATCACATGCCCTTGCGAACCGGGATTCAGCCACTTCTGGGCCTCGGGAGGCGGTTTTCCTGACGACTGCGTGCTCCGGCCGATAGTCCGGTACCCAATGAATCCCAATGCGATGATGACAATCGCAATAATGGCCGCCGTCATTACCGGACTTAAATTCTGTTTCATGCTAGACTGGCTCCCTAAATAGGCCGCGAGGTCTTCAGAAAAGTCTCAGGGAACAGGCGTCGCTTCCTGCCCTTCTACAATCGTATGATACCTTCCAGCAGGGAGGTTCGTAAGAACGGTTTTTCGTCCACTTGGCCAATCAATCTCCAGGCGATCGAGTGTTCCTGCCTGATTCAGGCCAATCAAAGGCCATATCTGTCGCTGCGAGAGGAAACTTCCTCCGCCGCTTAACTCGATTCGCTGCGTAACGTTTCCGGTAACGGCGCGGACAACTGCTCCCCACCCGTCCCGCGTAGATTCCACTCCCTGAAGCTTAAGGCCGACCCAGGTCTTTTCGCTCGCTTCATTCCGCCACAGGTACCCCCGCTTGTTGTTCGACACAATGGCAACGTCCGGATCCCCATCCAGATCGTAGTCTCCCCAGGCGCACCCACGACCAACCAATCGCTGACTCAGGGCCGGCCCGGAGGAGAGTCCCACTTCGCGGAAACGCGCCCCTTCGTTTCGGTAGAGCAGCGGACGCTCTTCGTAGGTAATCAGCGCATCCGATTGGTGGACGTAATCGTCTATGTGGCCGTTTGCCGTCAGTATATCCTGTCGACCGTCCAGGTCGAAGTCGAAAAACATCAGGCCGAACGTAAGGAATGGCAAGCTGGGCTCCGCCACGCCGCTTGGGTACGCGACGTCCGTGAAAAGTCCCCTTCCATTATTGGAATAGAGCGAGAGCGCCTCGTTGGAGAAGTTTCCGGTCAACAGGTCGGGCTTTCCATCATTGTTGAAATCCGCGGAATCGAGCCCCATTCCGGCTTTTGCATGGCCCGAATCGGAGTAGGCGATTCCCGCCTCGACCCCGGATTCGCGAAATCGCTTTCCGCCCTCGCTGAAAAAGAGGAAGTTAGGGGAAGTATCGTTGGTAACGGCGATATCGGGCCAGCCGTCCGCGTTAAGGTCCGCAACCACGACTCCCAACGCTTTGCCGATATTGGACGCAATTCCGGTCTGGCCGGACACGTCCTCGAATCTTCCGCCGCCAAGTCCGCGATAGAGTGTGGACGGAAGGCCCTCATAGTTATTCGGCGCGCAGTAGGCCTTCTGACCCCCGCGGCTTGTGCAGAATACATCCGTTTCAGGCGTCCACTTGACATAATTGCAGACAAACAGGTCGACAATTCCATCTTTGTCGTAGTCGCACCACGCGGCGGTTGAGCTCCACTTAAAGCGCATTCCGCCTGGCTCGACCGGTCGACCAACGACGCCCGCTTTCTTTGTCACGTCTTCAAAGGTGCCGTCACCGCGATTCCGGTAGAGAAAGTTGGGGCCAATGCAGGTCACGTAAAGATCCGGACGACCGTCATTGTCATAGTCGCCAACGGCGATTCCCTGGCCATAAACATTGATGCGGAGGCCGGCCCTCGCCGTAACGTCCGTGAACTTCCCTTTTCCGTCATTGCGATAAAGCGCGGAGTAGTGGGGCTTTGGATTTCGCGCGTTGGGCCAGTCCGTGCTATTTACGTAGAATAGATCGAGATAGCCGTCTCCGTCGAAGTCCAGAAAGGCCACTCCCGATCCAACGGTCTCAGGCATATACTTGCGGCCCAGAGCGCCGCTATAGTGCCGGAACGCGATTCCGGCCGATGCGGAAACGTCCTCGAACGTAACGGGAGGTGCGGGGATTGAGGGGGACCCGTCGGTCCGGGGTTTATTGAAACCCTTTCGCGCGAGGGAGACCCCAACGACAAGCGCGACCAGAATTGAGAAACCGAGGGCCGTGCGGTATTTCACCGCACAGGAGTTCCGGGGCTCCGAAGCATCGCAAGCTGGGCCCGCTGCTCATCGCGTCTTCCGAGGTAGCCGCATGCTTCCGCCAGACGGGCGCGGGCCTGGCGGTTCCCCGGCTGGAGCTCGAGACATCTGGTAAATCGCTGAATCGCCGCCGGATACTCATGCGCCTTCATGTGAAAATCCGCGATTCGATATTGCGCGGCGGCGTTTTTTGGTTCCCGTTTGCAGCGCGCAATCAGCGTATCCCGCGTCTGTTTGAATTTCTCGAATCTGCGGAAGATTTCCTGGGTATCCGCGGCTTCTTCGCGTCTCCCCGCTCGATTGAGAATCTTTGCCAGCGACTGGTAACCATCGCCATTCTCCGGCTGGAGATCAACCGCATGCCGAAGCGCAAGAATCGCGTCTTCGGTCCGGCCGGCGTAACTGTACGCGAGGCCGAGAAAATACGCGGCGTCGCGATTCTCCCTCGCCAGGCGCACCGCCGCCTCGAGCTCGAGGATGGCGCTTGTCAATATAGCTTTATCGCCACGTCGATGTAAAAGGGATTTACCCAGTTCCAGGCGGAAGATCGCATCCTTCGGGACGTTTTGAACGCACTTTCGGAGCCATTTTTCCGCCTCCGGGCGCTTCCCGGCCGCATCCGAGAGCTTGGCGAGATGAAACGCTGCTTCGTTCCCCTCCGAACCCCCTTCTTTTGCAATCGCATGGAGCATCGCGATCCTCTCATTGTCATCGTGAGTCTGGCCGAGCGCATCGATCAATACCCAGTCGAGCTCTTTCGCGCGGGCAGGAGCGCGTTCGCGCGCTTTTCGAATGTATTCAAGCGACTTCAGCGGCTTCTTCATCGCGCCATAGGCGCGAGCCATGTGGATGTATCCGCTTCGGCACGCGTGATGCATGGTGGTCAGGCGCTTATATTCTATTAATGCCAGCTCCGGTTTGCCCGTCGATTCGAAGTAGAGACCTCGGCGATACCAGCCTTCCTCTTTGTTGCCCATACGAAGCATCATCTCGGCCGAGCGTAAAAGAGGACTCTCGCCCTCCATTCCAAGCTTATACGCCCGATAGTATGCGAACGCGGCCGGCTCGTACTGCTTCCGAAGGTCCAGCTCCTTCGCGAGCGCGAGGGTTGCGGCGCCGTGCTTATCATCCAGCACGACAGCCCGCTTGAAACATAATGTCGCCCTATCCCCATCCTGGGATTTCTTCCGCGCTTGATAGGCGGTTCCAAGCAGATATACCAGCTCTGCGCTGTTGGGATGGTTCCTGGCTGCTTCGAGAAGATAGGGAATCGCTTCAACCCGCTTCCCGGAGGCGTGCAGGGCTTTTCCTAGCATGATTCGAGACGAGAGTCGCCCCGGCTCTCGGTCGAGACACTTTCGCACGAGCGCAATCGTCCGATCCCAGCGATCTATGTGGCTATAGGCCGTTGCCAATAGTTCCGCGGCCGCCAGGGGATCAGTTGGATTATTCGTTTGAGGAAGGCCATCCTCGTCACGTGGAACTGAATCAAGGGTTCGCTGAACCGCGCCCCAATCATCCGAGTGCTGCTGAACCTCCGCGAGGGTTAGATACGTCTCAAGCACGGTGGGTCGAAGCCGAATGAGGTGGTTGCAATCCTCAATAACCCGCTCAAAGCGCTCCACCCTTAAATTTGCCTGAGCGCGACCGGTGCGGCAAGACCATTCATCCGCTCCTAACTGCAGGGCGCGATCGAACGCTTCGCGGGCGGAGAGATAATGTCTCTCATGAAGATACGCCTGCGCAAGCGCTAGATGAAGTTCCGGGTCGTCCTTCCGATTGGCGGTTAAACTTCGGAGTTCCTTCAAATGCGAAACATCGGGGAGAATTGCCGGATGCGGGATCTGATTTCGTGAATTAAGGAAAGCGAAGATGCCGTTTTCAAGGAGCAGAACGACTGCCGCAATCACCAGTAACACAAGAATGCCGACCGCAAAACGTCGCGTCGGCAATTTGATTCGGTGGCCAGATTCGGAGGACGCGGAAGAAGCCGCCTCCTGAACGAAACGATTATGGAGGGACATGGGTGTTCCTGAACGACCGTCCGCTGGCCCGGCTATTGAACCGCCGGGCCGGCGTCAATCAATTACTGAGCGGTCGGATTGTACTTGCTGGTCGCCCAGTACTGTTGGAAGTTCATCCCTGGCCGAATCCATACCGACGAGACCTTAAGCGCCTTTGCGTGCCCGTCGAGAAACGCCGTATTGCAGACGTTGTTGTGCTGGGCAATGGGAACAGGTGCGTCACACCAATTCTGCGCGCCCGCGTCATATTGCGCGGGGCTGCGGAACCAGTTCCCAGCGGGCAGTCGCCCTCGTATAGCCGCGGGCTCGTCCGGATTGTTCAAGAATTGCGCGTAACCAGCGGCCCAGCCATTGTCCCAGGCGCCGGCGATCTCCTGGAAGAGAATGTATTCTGCGGGCTTGTTGACGACGGCCATCTTGATGGAGTTTCCCCAGCCGACCGTGTCGTGGTTGATGCCGTAGCTTCCGCCAAATTCGGGAGCGTCGCCGGGCCAGCCGGGCCCCCAGCCGTCCATCGCGCTTGGACAGAGAAGGATCTGCCGATTCTTGACGTATGGCTGAACGAGCGTTGTCCAGGTCCACGTCCGGCCGATCCCCGGAGTCGGAAGATCGTTGTTACAGCCACCCGCAGTTACATCCGTACCGTTGAGACAGAGCCAGCTCGGAATCAACTTTTCGTCATAATCCTGCGTGTACATGTTAGCGCCGAGAACGATCTGCTTGAGGTTGGAGAGACAGGATGTCTTACGGGCCATCTCGCGAGCTCTCGCAAATACGGGGAACAATATGGCTGCTAGAATTGCGATTATCGCAATAACTACTAACAGTTCGATGAGAGTAAAGCCAATGCGCCTGCTGCGATTCATACTCGTCTCCTCTAAAGATGCATCGATCGGCCGATGTGTCCAAACGCCGATGCAAGCAATTCGCGGTCTAGTTCGACCTACACTACGATCCCCCGCCTTTAATCCACACTGGGGCGAGGGGGATTAAGCTCCCCACGCCACTACTCACTCGTCTCACTATGGATATCGCCGGTGTAGCATTGGGGACTGCAACCTTAAAACCCTTTTACCTCTGAGTTTGAATCTTCGGACGGGTACGCAAGTTTGACGATAGGTAGGACCCATGTTATACTCGATTGCTAGGGCGGAGGAGGGTTTATGATGGCGAACTTGATAGAAGAGAAGCTGGAAGAGATCCTTCCCACCATCTCCAAGCCCGCGCGCTACACCGGCGGCGAGCTCAACAGCATAACCAAGGACCACGGTTCGGTCGAGGTAAAGTGGGCGGTTGGATTCCCTGACTCCTACGAGATCGGGATGAGCAACCTGGCGCTCTCCATCGTCTACAACCTCCTCAACTCCCGTGACGACTGCGTGGCCGAGCGCGTCTACAACCCCTGGCCCGACATGGAACAGGCACTCCGGAATCACGGCGTCCCGCTGTACACGCTGGAAACAAGGACTCCTGTCCGCGACTACGACTTTCTCGCACTCGCCCTCTCGTACGAGCTCTGCTACAGCAACGTCCTGGGCATGCTTGACCTCGCCGGGATTCCACTGCGATCCGTTGACCGAGATTGTCCGCAGTCCGACGAGTCTGCCAGGTCGGACGCAGAAAACCGATCCTATCCGCTCGTTCTTGCCGGCGGTCACGCCACCTTCAGCCCGGAGCCGGTGGCACCGTTTATTGACCTCTTCATAATCGGCGAAGCGGAAGCGGTTCTACCTGACGTCACCGAGTGTTATAAGGAGTACCGGAATCTGCCGCGGGAAGAGCTCCTGGTCAAATTGGCCAATGTCGAAGGCGTGTACGTCCCACGATTTTATGAGCAGAGGTATCACGAGTACAGCGACCCTCTCTATGAGTGCCAAGACGAGCGTTTCAAGGACGCGGATCGGCGCCTGCTGAAGGAAGTCGTTCCCACGCGCGATAATGTTCCGAAGAGAATCAACCGCAAGATCGTCTGGGACGTAGACAACGTCCCCTACCCCACCGCTCCGGTGATTCCGTTCATCGAGGTCGTGCATGACCGCATCTCGTTGGAAGTAATGCGCGGCTGCACTCGGGGCTGCCGGTTCTGCCAGGCGGGAATGATCACGCGTCCCGTGCGCGAGAAATCGCCCGAGCGACTTCGTGAGCTCGCGGCCGAACTGGTCGCCAACACCGGCCACGAAGACATCTCGCTTGTCTCGCTTTCCACGGCTGACTACACCCGTGTTGAGGAAGTCGTTGCCGATATGATTGAGACCTACGGCGACCGCAAGATCGGGGTCTCCTTGCCCAGCCTGCGTGCGGATGTTTCCACCGTCAACATGGTCAAGGAGATTCAGAAGGTTCGCAAGACAGGCCTTACGTTCGCCCCGGAAGCTGGCTCCCAGCGGATGCGCGACGTGACCAACAAGGGCGTGCGCGAGGAAGACATCTTCGCCGCCGCCGAGACCGCGTTCGACGCCGGCTGGCAGCGGATCAAATTCTATTTCATGATCTCTCTGCCTACCGAAACAGATGAGGACGTCATCGGAATCGCGGACCTCGCAACGCGTGTCGCGAAGTTGGCGAGGCGCATGAAGGTGCGGAATCCGACCATCGCCATCGGCGTCTCGACCTTCGTACCGAAGCCCAACACGCCCTGGCAGTGGCATGTTCAGGATTCCGTCGAAGAAGTCCGGCGGAAGCAGTCGCTAATCCGAAGGCACATCGGCGACAAAGGCGTGCTCTTCCGCTACCACAACCCGGAGAGCAGCCATTTGGAGGCGGTGCTGTCGTTGGGGGACCGCCGTCTCGCCGACGCCATCGAACTCGCCTGGCGCAAGGGCGCGAAATTCGATTCGTGGGACGAATACTTCAAATATGACCTCTGGATGGAGGCGTTCGCGGAATCCGGCATCGACCCCTACTTCATCGCCAACCGCCAGAAAGCGTACGAAGAGGCGCTCCCCTGGGACCACATCGACTGCGGCGTGACCAAGGCCTACAACAAGAAGGAAGACCGCCTCTCCCGCGAAGGCACCTTCACCGCCGACTGCCACACCGCTCCCTGCACCATGTGCCAGGCCTGCGACCGCTTCGTCCTCGAAGGCATCGGCCTCAAAGCCGCTGCCAGGGGTAAGACCCTCCTCCCGCTGACCATGGGCTAAGACCGCATAGCCCGTCCCCCTGCATCATCAAAATCCCCGTAAAAATACCAGAAAACCTGGTAAATACTGCTAGTGCGGAACAAACGCTGCCTTTGGCCCGTCAGCCGCTTGTCCCCCATCGAAGCTGCTGGTCTCGATCCCGCACTTGCGGGGCTGCATACGAGAACTTCCTATAACGTCGCCTTGAGGAGGCATATCCATGAAGATGTCTCGACTCGCATTCACAATCGCTGCATTATCTCTGACGCTCGTCTCCGGCTGCGGAGGCGGAGGATCAGCCGGAACCGCAAATCTCAGCAACATTAACGGCCGTGTCATCGATCAGCTTGACCGGCCCGTCTCGGGAGCGCAGATTTCGCTCATTCCCGCTGGACGCTCGCGGGCCGAGGTCGTCGAAACCACCATCACCAATGGCTCCGGCAGCTTCCAACTGACTAACGTGGAAGCCGGCACGTACACCCTAGTCGCCCGTACGTCCGGCTCGAACGGGGACATGATCGAGGTCCAGGTGTCCGTTACCGTTCCGGCCGGATCAGACGTTGACATCCAGATCCGCATCATTCTCGGCGGTACCACCCCGGGGGCGGAAGTTCCGAACCCGCCGCCAGGCACGGGAGCCGTCATGGGAACGGTCTTCGATTCGCTCGGCCGGCCTGTTGCCGGAGCGACGGTTACCGTCATTAACACGGCGTTGGGCAACACCAGCTCCACGACCACGGCCGCAAACGGCGCCTTTACGCTGAACGGTCTGCCCGAAGGCGCCACCAACATCTACGCCAGCAACGGAACCGTCGAGAGCGTTCCATTCCTGGTATACGTATCTCCCGACACCGTCGTCCAGACCGACATCTACCTGCCGGGTCAGTCCCTTCCGCAAGGTACACCGCCGGGCACGGGCGGCAGCGGAGGCGCCACCATTCCCGGTAACGGCCACGCATTGGGGCACATCATCGGCGTCGGCCATCATCACCACGGCAATGGAAACGGAAACGGCCACGACCACCACGACCACGATGGAGACGGCGACGTCGACGAACACGACTAGCTTCTTCTCCGCTGGTAGCTGTCACGCCCCGGTAGACTCACTTGCCGGGGCGTGCGCTTTTTGGTCGTCGCGCGGCCCAACGCCTCGGAAGCAAGTGGCCGCGCACCATATGCCATGCCTGGGACCGCTTCCTGCTCGACGGCATCGGCCTCAAAGCCGCCGCCAAGCCGGCAGCCGATTCCGCTGACTTCCGCTTAAGGGCAGACCTCCGCCCATTTCGGATTCGGGAACCACGAATGCACACGAATGGACACGAATTCGGATTCCCCTGGAGACTGTCGCGGGGCCCTAGACTTCGCCCTTGACGCCATCCTGGAAGTTTCACGGCCCGAATGGGAATCCGGCGCTTTTCCAATGCGTACGCAGATGACGCCGATCGATGCAGATTCTATGAGGCGAAGCGTAGTTAAGGCTTCTTCCGACTCATTCGTTTCTGATTCTCCTCGATGGCGAACTGCACTGCCCTCGTAATGAAGTCGTACGGAATGGGCTTGTCGAGCGGGAACCGCAGCGTGCCCTTGCCGGATTGATATGTGGCCGCCTCCTCATTAAACGCGGCATCCCCGTTCGGGACGGGATAGGCCGCGATGTGCTGCTTGTAACCGGCGAAGTAGATCAAGTAGCGACCGTTGAGTTTGAAGGTCGGGATCCCATAACTGATCGCCTCCCCCGCCTCCGGCGCCGCTCTCCGGATGGTCGCCCTGACCTTCTGCAGAATCTCCTGGACCTCGGGAGGGAATACCGCGATGTATGCATCGATATTGTCGGGTGCACCCATTCCCTATAGCACCGCGCCGAGATCGAATTCCGGGTTCTCGATGATGCCGAACAGGTTGCCGAACGGGTCCCGCGCCAGGCCCACCTTGATGCCGCCGCCCACGTCCTTCACCGGCTCGTGGACCTCCGCCCCGATCGCCTCCAACCGCGCCATTTCGGCCGCCGCGTCGTCCACGCCCCAGTACACCTGAACTCCCGAGGCGCCGGGCTCGCCATCCGGAATCAACCCCAGCTCGAACCCGCCGACCGAGAATCCGACGTAAAACGGCTCGTCGAAGTACGGATCATGCCCAACCGCCTGCCGATACCACTCCTTCCCCCTCTTGAGGTCCGGCGCCGGATAAATTGCAGTACGCAACCCTTTGATCATAGCGTTACCTCACGTAGCTTACCGAATGAGCTCAGCAGCCGAAGCCGGTCGGTTGCAGCGGACCTGCTAAGTGGTATTGCTTTGTCATTGAAGTACACGGTTTTCTCCTGGGCCGCAGATGCTATCGAGGGCCTCCAGTGGGCTCCCAGGAAAGTCTTTGGCCAGTATGCGTGTGGATCCAGCGTACACAGTCATGGTGCCGTCATGGAAGGTTGCAATCCAGCACTTTTCTCCGTGCACTGCTTCGGGCGTAACATGGAATTCATACGGCTCAAGCCCGAGCCCATAGAGTGGGTGGGCGTCCAGACCTTCGTCGTTCGGGTAACCGTACGTCCAGTCGCGGACGTCTTCGAACTGGACAACCCCACTCAGGTTCCCGCTATACAGGAAGTAAGCAATTATCAACGTCCTTGCTGTTTCACGGACTGTAAGCGTCTCGCCGCTTGAGGCTGTCATTTTCGGGAACGAGCGGTCGAAGGTGATCATTTCACAGAATCTAGTCCGTTTAGCTTGCTATACGAAATTCGGCTTTCGGGGACCGCTGGTGGCTTTCACGGGTAGCCCGCCAGCGAAACGACGGCGAATGCTAATAAGAGGCATCGCATCACTTCCCTTTGCTGCAGCGTTTGGTTTGGCGGTGACTTACGGGACTAGCTTGATCTCAAGCCCGCCGTCCGGCACCTCCTTGATCTGTTCAGCCATATCTCCCGAATAGGAAATTAACTCGGCGAGCGAGATGGTTCCAATGTTCGTCGCTTCGTAGCTTCCACCGATGACGGCCGGCAGCTTCAGACAGTAGCATCGACCCTCAGAAAGCGAACCAAGCTTCTCACGTGCTACTTCAACCAAACGGGCCATTTCCCAGTCGGTTCGGAAATCCTCTCCGCTTGATAGGGCTGCGAACTCGTTTGCATCGCGAGCAACTTTATCGCAAGACCATTCCTCGGGACAAATTCGCCAGTATGCACCGTCGGCCGCCCGAACGATTACGTTGCCGAACTGGTTCGTGGCCACAACCTCTGCCGGGTCTAGACCGATCCAACCCCAAGATTTACGAATGGTGTCGACCATGGAGCAACCCTGCCAACCTGCTACCTTATGTCATTTGGCGTGCTGCGAATAACTCGCGAAGAGAATCCGGCTACACGAAATTGTCACTTGAACTGCCGCTGAAAGGCCAGGAGATTCCAGGCGCTCTGCGTGCCTAAGGACGGAATTGCGAAGACAATTCGATCGAAAGCTCCACCGAATCGAGGAGATTCGATTGCAGTCGCTGCCGTGCGGGCGGCGACCAATGGATCATTTCGGAAAGCTCCACATCCCCAGGCTCCCAATACGATGACTCGATGTCCCTGATCGTGCGCTACCGCCAATACATTCATCCAACGTCGGACGAACGTCGATTCGATCGCCAGCGTCTCCTTAGGATTATTCTGTCGGATTGCGCCCGCATTCGGAGCGGGACTTGTGATAACAGACGCCAGAAATAGCCTATCCAGCCAAGGCTCGTGCGCGCTCATGCGGAAGAAGGGTACGTCCGGCGAGTAGATCAGGTGGTCGGTGTATAAAAGCGAGCTCTGTTCCCGGTTGACGCGGTAATACTCGGGCTGCGTAATGAGCGTCCGGTAGAGACCACTGCACCGACAGAGTTCTTCCTCCTGGGCGCGGGCTCCGCCGAGGAATCCGCCCCCAGGATTCCGCGCTGAAGCGAAGTTCAGAAGCACGACCGGCCCGTCCGCCGCGAGGGACTGCGCCGCCTTCGAAGTCGTAGCGTCGATAACTTCGACGATTGGCCCTTCTAATACACCAGAATCTCCCGCTCTTAGTCGCTCAAGCTCCTCTGGGGTGTAGAGGCGTGTCCCGCTCTCTGCGGCACCCTGCTTGTGGGCAATTGCAACCCAGGATCCGCCCGCACTCTTGTACCCGCCCTCGTCGAGGACCCTCAGGACATCTCGCGCGGCCGGGTTGGTGGGTTTCCTCTCATCGAACGCGGCGTTTTCCACTGCTTTCCTTCTCGACGGCCATCGATGTGCAATCGTCCGCACCGCCTGAGTATTTATGACATGTCATTAGGCCGGAAGTGCACATCGTGTTCCCGGGCATTTGCATTGCGTCCTTCTTTGCGCCTTTGCGTCTTTGCGCAAATCTGAATCTGGAATCATTCGTGTCCCTTCGTGAATATTCATGGTTTTCGAATCGGAATCCGCTTGCCGAATGCCCGGCCGCACGATAAAATGGGACTGGCGCTGCTCGCGCCTGACCCTCTGACCGGTCGCTCACGCCGGCCGGCGATGCGAGGGTAAAGGGATTCATGTCCTCGAGACGGCGGCCGCTCATTCCAGACCTTCTCGGACGGCCACCCGCAAAAGCACGCCTACGGCCCGGTTTACCGGCATGCAATGGACGTCACCACTGACGGCAACACCCTTGCATTCGGCTCCACCACCGGGAGTCTGTGGATCTCCGAAGACCAGGGTGACTCATGGACTACCATCTCGTCCAACCTCCCGCCCGTTTATCAAGTGCGTTTCACCGATTAACACGAAGGACACGAAAAACACAAAGCACTGATTGACGGTCTTCCGGCTCTTCATGACCTGGTGTTTCGGACGTAATCCTGCGCGGTCGGGTATTGGTATGTGACACGAATCCGGAATCTAAGGAGTCCGCCTTATGCCCGCCTACGGTAACGTTCCCGAAGAAGATGTCAGCGCCATCCAGGACGCCGCCCGCATCGCCGCGACGATCGTCGGCCGCCTGCCTGCGTCGGTCCCTTCCGATTGGCGCGAGGACGCGTTTGAATCGCTGCTCAACGGAATCCTTAACGACTGGGTCCTCAACGGTACGACTGAGCTTTCGGGCGAAGACGAAGAAGACCTCTTTCAGCTCACAATGGTCGCTGTAGACACCGCCCTTCGGCAGGACGGAACCTTCCGAAGCGCGACCTTCCGCGCCACAATTGAAAACGTCATGCACGATTGGGCCCAAAACTGGAACGCGGAAGAATGAGAGTGGAAGAGTGGAAGACCCCGGTAAGCGGGCCTTCCACTCTTCCATTCTGTAATTGGATTTTCTTCCATTCTTGGCCGTTGCACTTTCTTTCCGCAACGGGTATATTAACCACCGGAGTAGTTAATAACGTGACCGATCTCATTTCGCTGCTGGGGCTGACGGAATACGAAGGGCGGGTTTACCGCGCGCTGCTGGCCGAATCGCCCGCCACGGCTTACCGACTGGGAAAGGTTTCCGGCGTTCCGCTGTCACGCGTGTATGAGGCGGCAAACAGGCTGGTGGATAAGGGCGCTGCGACAATTGAATCCGGCGATCCCGCCCGTTACCTACCGGTTTCACCCTCAACGCTTATCGCAGAGGCCAGGGCCACGACGGAGTCACAACTTGAGTCGCTCGATCAAGAGTTGTCTGCACTATTCCGGGCCGATTCCGAGGCCCCGGATGCCTGGGTACGCGGGGAACTGCACGTGCTGGCGCGAGTGACTGCGGTCACTCAGGGAGCCGGTCGCCAGATCCTTATCGCGATGCCTCGGTCTCTTCGCGGCAAGCTGCAAAGCGCGATCGAAGCTCGTCCCGGCCTGCTCGTGGACTTCCTGGCGGTGGATGATAGGGGTCCTAACTTTGCGATTCTGGTGGACGGCGGAACCGCGGTAATTGGCTCGCTGGGGGATTCCGCAAGGGCGCTCATCACTCGAGACCGGTCCTTTGCCGCGCTGCTAAACGACTACTTCCGAGCGAAGCTAAGGTCGGATTCCGTCCGACCATCCGCCAGTCTCCAACCGCCGATCGATCTTCACGCGGATTGGCTGGATTGGGAGAAAGAGAAACAGGACCGGCTGCTCGGAATCCGGATACCGGTTGAACGACGATAGACTTTTCCGTTTTTCGTTTTCCGCTTTCGAATGTTGCGGTTGAAGACGGGAGACGGAGTCAAAACCAAGGAGGATACAGATGCAATACGATGTTAAAGATCTCGGGCTTGCCGAGAAAGGCAAGCTTCGGATTGAGTGGGCGGAGATGGAGATGCCGGTCCTTCGGCTGATCAAAGAACGATTTGAGCGGGAGACTCCGCTGAAGGGGCTCAACGTAGTCGCCTGCTTGCACGTGACTTCCGAGACCGCCAACCTGCTCATTACCTTGAAGGCGGGCGGGGCGAATGTTGCAGTCTGCGCCTCGAATCCGCTTTCCACGCAGGATGACGTAGCGGCGGCGCTGGTGCAGGAATTCGGAATCTCCACCTTCGCTATAAAAGGCGAGGATAACGAGACCTATTACAAGCACATCCACGCGGCCCTCGACCAGAAGCCGCACCTGACCATGGACGACGGCGCGGACACGGTGGGCGTTATACACAGCGAGCGCACTGAGCTCATTGAGGGAATCATCGGCGGGACCGAAGAAACCACGACCGGAGTTATCCGGCTCCGGGCGATGGCGAAGGACGGCGTGCTCAAGTACCCGATTGTCGCCGTGAATGACGCGGATACCAAGCACCTCTTCGATAACCGCTACGGGACCGGCCAGAGCACCATCGACGGAATCATCCGCGCCACCAACCGACTGCTCGCCGGAAGCACGTTTGTAGTCGCCGGCTACGGCTGGTGCGGCCGCGGTGTGGCAATGCGGGCTCGCGGACTGGGCGCCAAAGTGATCATCACGGAGATCGACCCGATAAAGGCGTTGGAAGCCGTGATGGACGGATTCGAGGTCATGCCGATGGAGAAGGCCGCGCCAATCGCGGACCAATTCTGCACCCTCACGGGCGACATCCACGTGCTGCGCGGCGAGCACTTCGCAAAGATGAAGGACGGGGCGATCATCTCCAACTCCGGCCACTTCAACGTAGAGATCAATATCGACGAGCTGCAAGAGATGGCGAAGTCCTGTCGCACGGTGCGCGAGTTCGTTGATGAGTACACGATGCCGGACGGTCGGCGGCTCTACCTGCTCGCCGACGGCCGCCTCATCAACCTCGCATCCGCCGAAGGCCATCCGGCCGCGGTAATGGACATGTCCTTCGCCAACCAGGCCCTCTGCTCCGAGTGGATGGCGAAGAACGCCGCGTCACTTCAGAAGTCGGTCTACCCGGTCCCCGTCGATATCGATAAAGAGATCGCTCGCCTGAAGCTAACGGCCATGGGAGTAAACATCGACACCCTCACCCCGGAACAGATCCAGTATCTGGCTTCTTGGGAAATGGGGACGTAATCGGAATCCGATACCGAATCAATTCGAGAGTGAGCGCCTTTCCTGATTTGAGGAAAGGCGCTCTAGGTTTCGCTCCGAAGGCCGTACGACTCACGCTTGGCGACCGAGGTCCAGTCTCGCAATGTGTCTGGCTCGGCAGAGGTACTCCTCCATTTCTGACTGATACCAGTCCAGTCGGTCATCGCTTTCGGCGTTCCAGAAACGGATACCGGTTAACCGGCTCACGCGTTGAAGATGGTCGCCATCCATTTGATAGTCTAAAGCGACACGCGTGTACTGTCCGCGGCGGCGGATGAGAATGGAGTTCCTTGCGTGGAGGATCATGCGCTCCCGTTCTTCTTCGCTGACGACGGTGTACCCAATAAAGCAGCCGGGTGAATCGAGCTTGCTGTCGACAGCCGAAAGGCCACCAGACAGGATTTCCTCAAACGCAGACTGCTGCACCGCAAGGGTCTCACGCACCCGCTGCTGTCGTAGCTCACGGGAAGTCACGACGAACACTCGCTTGACCCATACACCGCGCTGCGCAGCCCGCACGTTCAGGGTCAGGTAGCGGCCGTTCATTCCGATGCCCTGGCTCGACCAAAGCGCGGGAAGCGTAACGGCCGCGAACATATCGCCCTGTTGCAGTTCCTGCAGGCAGCGGAACAGGCCATGAAGGAGCCGTTCACGATCACCAGTCACTTCGTATAACCGGGTCGTGCACTGTTCAATCCTTTCGGCGATATCGCTTATATCATCCTGTACGAATCCGAGGAAGAGATGGTCGGCCCCGGCAATCGAATCGAGCTTATGCTGAATCTGAGCTATACAGTCCCTAAGCACGGGGACCGCGTCATTCTTGGCTGCTTGCTCGTACACTTTTTGGGGAGCAAACAACTCGAGGTCAAAAATGACTTCTTGCATCGTTGCAGCCCGGCTGCTCTGCTGGAATCGGAGACATCGGTGGATAATGTCCACCACGCCGCGCTCGGCTTCCAGCAACTGCGGATTCAGTTCCCTGAACAGCGAAAACAGAGTGCGCTTGAGTTCGTCATTGTCCTCGATCGGGTCGTCGAACGCGTCTGGGGGCACACCGAGGGCGAGATACAGCAGGACCATGCCATATGAATAAATATCGACCGGCGTGCGCCAGGCCTGCTCGGTTCGACGTTCAGGAGCCATGTACCTGTGCGCCTTCCCGGGCGCGCCTAAGCGATGGGGCATTTCGTGCAGGTCCCACGCCGCCCCAAAGTCGATCAGGCGGGTGGAATCATCGGGACGCTGGATCAGGATATTCGGGGGCCACAAGTCGGAATGCACTATCCGGCGGCGATGGACGTCGCGAAGGCAGGTCGCGAGATCGTGCGCTAAATCCCACCATGCCTCATAGTCGGTGATGCCCAGGAACCCCTGGGAGCCCCCTTCATCCACCGGTGGTATTCGATCCGGGAATCGCTGTCGAAGGTACTCGTGGAGCGGTCGACCGTCTACGAACTCGAAAATACCGATCAACGCCGGCTGGTATAGGTCCTGGATCCAGTACGCACAGGCGTCCAGCGCGTGGGCGACGGACCGCACTTCACGAAGCCGGCGGATGTCTATTGTGATCTCCGCGAGCGCCTCGTCGTACAGTTCCTTCATCCGTACCTTGACCTGCTGCACGGGGAACTCGCGACCCAGTTTCGGCGCCTTGGCCACGACTTGCTGTCCAGTTTCAACACAGTGGCCGCGGTATGTCAACCCCCGCCCGCCTGATGCCAGTGGAGTGTCAACGATATACGTGCGGCCGGCGCCCTCGGGCCCGCCGATCATTCCGGTCAGCCGGGGCTTCTCCGTGTCAGGTACGTCGCACTTGAAGTCAAGGTAGTAGGCCATGGTCGAGCCCCGTCGGAGGATGAGGATAGCTGGCAGAAACCGAACCTTAAAAACTTCCGTGTCCCAGAACACCACAAGCCAATTGTAGCGAACGGGCGGGCATGCGTCAACCTGATCGCGGAACCAGAAAGATTCCTGAGGTCGACAAAGGAGTTCGGGCGCGCTCTAACCAGGGCGCGCCCGTTCGGTGAATTCCTAAAAGTGGTAGTTTCGAAGGGAGTCGGCGTATAGATTCTTGCGGAGGCAGCAGTTTTTGAAAGCGGTGGCCGGAATTGCACGGGCAAAGGTCGTTTCGGCCCAGCTTTTCGATGAGTTCCTTGTCGCCGTGGACGGTGCGGATTCGGCCGTCCGGAAGCTCGACTTGCCAATCCTCAAGCTCGGCAACTGGCACCATCAGCTCTTGACGCCGATCACCCTTGTGGTTGATCGGCGGGGTTTCCATCGTCTCTCGCATTGAGTCTTGCGATAGCTCCAGGAGACGGCCCCATACAGTTCCTTCTCGCCGGAGGATGTGATAAAGGCGTATTTGACCATCGCCTCCACGCCCTGTTCAGCGTGGAGGTCTCGCAAAATCCCGACGGTCTGGCGTGCCTTCTCGATGGATTCCATCCAGAGTGGGTGATCGGGATCGATGGGCGTGGCTCTCCTGCCGATTCATCGCCGTCCGCGCCGCAAAACCTGCGAGCCCAACGCCAATTGCTATGGGAAGCGCTTCCACTTTGTGACCCTATCGACCTCCGCTGGTAAGGGTGTTCACCGCATTCGTTGCGTCCTGAATGACCTGGGCATCCTGCTGACGGCCCTGTTGGAG
>JBKJZI010000279.1:0-10741 GCA_046715155.1 Chthonomonadales bacterium
ACATATACCACTCCGGGTGCGAACGGTAATAGCCGGAATGCGGGCAGGATTCTCGCAGCGGCTCCCAGCAGCTTCGCGGGTCGGCGATGTGCATTAGGAGCGTTTTGTCAGAGTCCGCTACAAACGATAGAATTGGCTCAAGGAGAGGATCGTCAACCATGAAGTATTCGCCGGTTGGTGTGCGGACTCCCATCCCTAAGTTCTTCCAAACTTTGCATGCGACCGCACCGGCGGCAAAGTCGCTCTCGAGACCCGCAAGCACGCTCTTTACATAGCTTGGATCATCGAAGCGCGGAAGATCGAAAGTCGTACACCACGCGTAACGATGCGGATAGGACTCCGCCAGAGAGCCATAGATTTCGGCCTGATCTCTCCACTCACCGTGCGCATCCTGCGCATAACAAATGTTCAGCAGCTTCAAGTCGAAGTGATCGAGCAAGGCGAGCGATTCCGGAGTGTCTCCTGGAAAATGGATGTGGGCGTCGATTCGCTTCATGTTTCTCTTACTCGCCGGATTCGGCGGCAATGCGGCGATAGTGCTCGATCGCGCGGTCAAACGTACGCCGCGCTTCTTCGCGCTCAGCGCTGGAGATTGCGCGCTCGCGCTGACGCCAGAGCTGTTCGATAACGCCGATACACCAGAGAGCGCTCTTGCGAGTAGCGCGGATCGGTTTTCCGCCCACGAGTACATTGACCGGATTCGTGTGCATCTGCGGGAAATGGCGCAACGCGACCCAACTGCTCCGTTTGATCGGAATCCGGAATCGCAGCTCGCGGGAACGGCCATCCGCCGGCACATCTTGCGTGACAGCGACTTCTCCGTTCACAATCAGCTCGACACGACGTGATTCCCCCGCCGGAGTCACGCCGCCCTCAGGCAGAGGTTCTTGTTTGTCGACCGTGTCGCCGGTAACTCGGGGGCCTCGCCTCGAAGTAAGTGTCCCGTGCGCTACGTCGAGAGGGGTTTGCGCGGCGAAAGCGACTGTGGCAAGAACGTCAACGTCGCCGGGCTCGCTCAGATTCACCGTAGAGCCCGCGTCCTTCCCGTCCACGCGAAACTCCAACGCGTGGGCGTAGCCGTCCGAAACGTACGAACGGCCCGCGCGAAGGCCCTCGCACCAGGAAGTGAAATCGAGGCGTTCTACCTTTCCGAGGCGGACATAGACGCGTCCCTGGCCTACGCGGGTGCTGCTCATACACGGAAAGTCGGTCTCGCCGCTCGTCTTCACGGGGAATCCGCAGTTCAGGAGGTGGTACCACATGTTCCACTCTTGAATTCGCGCCGTGTCCATCGAGCTGATGAAGTCGCAAAGTCCCTGTGCAACCGTCACAGGCGCTTCCATCGCGCCGACTCCGTTCATTTCGGGGATCGCGTAGTTCGGCAGGGCGTCGGCGGCGCGTTCGTGAGTGGCGATCAACTCCGATTCGCTCAAGAATCCGTCTCGGTCTCCGTCAATCTTCGGAAGTGGTTCCGGAAGCAGGTTACGTCCCGCCTCGTCGGTGCTGACGCGACCGTCCCGGTCCACATCGAGCGCGCTCAACAATCGTCGCGCCGCGGTGGGCGGGTCTATCTGGAGGCCGCTCGCGGAATGAGCGTAACCGGTCACGGCTCCCTGCTCCTTGGCCCATTTCATCAGCGGTGTCGTCCAGGTTGGCCAGCCCTTAGTTTTCGTCCCTTCCGAGCCGGGATAGGTCTGGTCTTTGAGGTTGAGTAGGCAAACGTGGCCGAGGGCCTGCGATCCGAATCCGCTTACCTCCACGTCGTACTTCAGGATGGTGAGCGGTTCGCTAATTCGGTCGACGCCGGGCGAGAAGAACTGCCGTTGGAATTCGTAGCACGGTCCCCAAGTCAGGACGCACCCGACGTTCAAGCCCTCGCCCTTCACGTTGAGGAACATATCGGCGGGAACCACGCCTTCAGTGGGGCTCGTGTAGTGGGCGCATCCTGCGCCATGAATGTGGTGATCGCCTGAATAGTAGCCGTGGGCCATAGGATCGACCCAACGCTGTAATCGGAGGGTCAGTTGTTCGGATTTTGGATTTTGGATTTTGGATTTTGGATTGAATCCCTGTCCGACGACGATGTTGCGTTCAAGAATGTTGTATTCCGGGCCGCGGCCATACTGAACGGTTAGCTTGCCCGGAGGGAGGAGTACGGTACCTCCATCTGCGCGGTAGATTTGCTGTTGAAAAAAGAAGTCGGGCGCCAGTCTCTTTGCCTGGGGTGGGTAGATTCGGCCCGCGGAATCCCGGAATATCAATCGAGCCGCGGTAGGCTTGCCGTCCTGGTCCTGAATCCGCAGTCGGAGGGGAATTGCGGGGCGGACATCGAAGAGGACGGGCGTCTCGCCGCGGAATCCGAGGTCCTGAGTTCCCTGGCCAACGTCGAACGCGAGGGTGGCCTCCCGTTTGCCGCCCTCGCTGCTGTACAAGAGAGCTATGGCGTACTCCACCGTAAGGCCGCTCAGGTGGGGGGTCATCGGTGGCGAAGTGAACATCTCAACCTGAAGGAACCGGCCGCGGTCGCCTTTGGCGTTTTCATTTAGTATCAGGTGGCGCTGGCGCTGGCGTTCCATGCTCAACGGAGCGACTCCGGCGTAGACAGGGCCGGACTGTGGGCTGCCGATCCGCAGTGGAGCCGTGGTCGTGCTGAGATTCACCACCTTCACAAGCGCCGGGGTGAAGCCGCCCTGCTGCAGGATCGTCTTTGCTGGTCCCCGCGCTACCTTTACCTTTGTTTCGGGATTGATTGTGACGACGACGAGCGCATGACGATCGAGTAGCTGCTGCAGCTTGGCGCCATCCCGCGCGTTGGCAGCTTTCCTCAGTGCGGCTTCGGATTCCGAGGGTAGGGGAGCGCCAAGAAACCGGAACGCATCCAGCAGCCGCACGACGTTTGCGGCTAGCGGCTGGCCATCGACATCAATCACGTCCGGCGCAGGCTGAGCGATCGCCTGAAATGGCATCGAGCTAAGTGCAATGCCGGCCAAAATTGAGAATGAATTCCCCTGCCAGCGCTTCGTCATTTGCATCACTTCTTAATCGGGCCGATGTACTCTTTGGCGATTACGATGTCGTCGAACCAGACTTTACTTACGTGACCGGCCGGCGCACGCGTGAGATAGAGGTAGGTCCAGATATAGTTGATGTTCAACGCCTTACTGGTCCGCCAGCGGAATCCTTCGAATGGGGCGCCGCCCTCGGGGACTGTGAACCGTTCCGGACCGCCGATCGTGTCATTCCAGCGGATCGCCTCACCTCCTTTTCCCGGCTCGAACTTATCGAAAGTCCATTTGCCGCGGGGAAATCCCTTCCCCAAATGGCTCACGCGCTTCCCGTCAATCCAGAGCGCCATTTCGCCGTTCGGTTCACCCGGATCGTTCATCTTTATCATCATCTCAACGCATGTCCATTTGCCCCGCTCGACCTTCAGTTCCTCGTCGCGGATGAAGCTATTGCCCCACGTTTGGCCGCGCGGCGGGCTGCCTCGCATTTCGCCCCAATAGGCATAATAATCCCACCGCCACGCTTCACCGAAGGGCTCGATCCCCACGCCAAATCTCTCGTTTGCCCGCGGCCGCACACCTGCGCCGCCCTGGGGATAGGGCGTTGGAGGGTTGAATCCGCCGATGTGGGTGCCGAAGTGGTGAACAGGCGCACAGTTGGGATCGAACTTTACGTAGAAGCGGGCAAAGAGCTTGTCATAGCCGGGAAGGACACGGCGATAAAGGTGCGCCCCGGTCCCTTTCCCTCCAACATGAGCTATCAACATCGAGCGCTTGCCACCACTTCCGGAGGGTACGTCGTCAGGAAGGGACATGATCTCGGCGGCCTGCGCGCTTTCCCACCTCGCCTTAATGGAGTCGAGCGAGGCTCCCTCGAAGTCCTCGACGAAGACTACGCTCGGATCTCCGCTTAGACCGCGGTCACCCGGATATTTCGCGGCGAGTCCCGGCCCTTCCGGGAGTGTGTCCGAGGTCACGTGAGCGTCCGGAACTTCGGCCCGCCACTCAGCCACGGCGCCCGTGGGTCGGTCGGATTTATCATAGGGCGGGACCATGCGGAATGCGCCGCGGAACGTCAGGATCAGGGAACGCATCGCCGTTTGCCGGGTATCACACAGTCCGATTCCGTCTGCCGTCGCCCAAGCGTAGCTGGGTTTATCCTCATAGATATGCTTCGTCGCCCATCGACCTGTGAACCGGATTCGGGCTTCATTTCCTTCGACAGCCTCTACCCGGGCAGTCAATTCGGCCACGGTCGCATCCTCCGGACGCGGCATCGTACTCTGGTCGCTGCTGGGAGAGAGCGCTCTGGAGAACTTGCGAGCGATGGATTCCGGAATCGACCACTCTGTTCCGGCGATTAGTTTGTCGGGCGTAAGCGCCGCCCATTCACGTCTTGAGAGGGGCAAACTGTCTATTACCGGCGGGCCGTCGGGTTTCAGCTCGCCGTCCCAGAGCCAAAAGCTGTTTGCCTGTACGGCCGGGAGCGCTGCCGCTCGGCCACCGCCGCGCACCGTCCGGCTATACAGAGCCAGAGTAACGCTTCCATCCTCATGGACTCCGACGCCTCGATGGGGTAGGGGATTCATAACCGGGGCCTGTCTCGCCGTCACCTGGCCGAATGTCCCCAGGGCGCGGTCGAGGATGGCGAGCACTTCCTGCGACCACGTCTTGTGGTCTTTGATTTCGTGATGGGCGGCCAGGACTTTGCCGTCCGGCGATACGATCCAGATTCCCTGATATTGGGATTGCTGCCGCTGCACGGATTGAAAGAGTACTCCCCCCGCGTCCTTCGCCTGGCGGATCTTATATAAGTTAACGGCCACAGGGACGAAATTTGTGGAGACTGCCTGAATGACTTTTTCGTTGGAGAGGGGGCCCGCACGGAGCCCCGCGGCGTACCCTCAACAGCGCTCCAAAGGGTCGTCGCCAGTGACCCAGAGGAAGATCGGACGTCGCTCTTGCTGCGAGAGGCGCTGCGCCTGCCCCACGTCAATGAGCCACGGAATCCGCTGCCACTTCAACTCCTCGGCGGATGGTTTGATGACTGCAGCTTGCTTCATCAGGTCCGATAGACTCGCAGGGGCCTGCCGGCGCAGCGTGGTTGAGGCGCTAAGCGCCGATAGGACGCATATGACGAACAAGGTCAATCTCATATATGTTACTCCTGACTTGCGCCGGAGCCCCTTTCGTATTTCCAGACTTCAAGCGCCTCAGGCATGCTTCCCGCCGTTTTCAAATTGCCGGACAAACCATGGAGCTTATAGATTCCGCGTGTGAAGTCGAAAGCGGTTGGGATCTCGCGGAGAAACACCAGCTTTCGCGGGGCAAACGCGCCCGCGACTTCCGGGATGTCCGTGATCCGCAAGACGTTAAGCAATGCCGGGCTTTGCCGATGAGTAGCGGGAGGGTCCCTGAGAACGATCTGCTGAATGCGCGCGTCGAACAGTCCCGCGTAGAGAGAGAGAATTCCCATGTCGCCTTTCCCGTAGAGGCTGATGGAGCTGGGTGAGATGCCTTCCTCAGTGGTGACCCATTCCACGGCGCGCAGGATGTCCCAGACCTGCATTGAGGCGACCGTGCGACCGATCCAGGATGCTGTTCTCTCGATTTCTGCATTCTCGAAAGCGCTGACCGGATGTTCAGTCAGTCGCGGATTCAGGATCAGGACGGCGCAACGGCCCAGGAGCGGAAGTAACTCATCCAGGTCGAGGAAGTAGATGGAGTCTCCTGGTCGCTTAACGTAGATGAGAAGGTCTTCAATTGCGGACTGCGGATTGCGGATTGCGGATTTCCTGGGTCGGAGCAGTTGGGCGCGGATTGTAACGCCTTGCTCGCTCTCGAAGGCGACGTCCTTGTACTCGGCGTATCTAGACGCCCATCCGCCATTATTCCGACTAATGGTTGTTTTGAACGGAATCTTCTCGCGCGGAAACCAGCGGAAGACCTTATCCTTCAGCTCCCGAACCACTTCACTACGCCGATTCTCCCACGACGCCAGGGATTTCGGCTTCTCGAGGACCGCCGTTGGGATGAAGAGTTCGTGAATCCGGTAGTTAACCGCGTCAACCGGTAGGTTTTTAAGGCAGGCGAGGTCTTCCGCAGTTTCTCTGCGACTATCCGGCGCGGGAGTTGTCAGCGGTGCGGTGTCGTTCTTGAGCCAACGGTTCATCCATTGACGGACCTCTTTGCGGAACAGCGGTGCGTCGGTGTGTCCCACGTTGTCGTCAACCTCTAGGATCCGCTCCGGTTCGCCGGCCGGCCGTGGATAGAGATCAAAGATGCGTTTGGCGCGGCGGTAGACTTCATGATAGCCATCGGGAGGGAAATCTCCGTCTTTCTGACCGCTGCAGATGATCAGCGGCCTTGGCGCGATGAGCGCAGCCACCATGGGCAGGTCTGTAAGAAACGTGTTGTGAACATAGATGCAGTCGCACTGACCTGCGGCCGTCCAATGGGCGGCCTGAGAACCGATCGTATAAGTAGAGCAGACGGGACCGGCTGCGGCGATTCTGTCCTCTACTGCGGCGGTGAACCATGTTACCGAGCCGCCGCCCGATATGCCGGTCATGCCAATGCGGCGGCCGTCCACTTCCGGGCGAGATTCAAGATAGTCCACTGCGCGCATCGCATTCCAGACCTCTACACCGACCGGAGTGTATCCCCTCGACAGCCAGTCAAACATGTTCAGGTCATGGATTCCGTGATGGATGCCCGGCACCTCGCCGAACTCCAGTGTGTCCAGGATGAGGCAGACGTATCCGTTCTCGGCGTACCAGATAACTCGATCCTGGTAGTCCCATTTTGCTCCTAGGGGATGCGGCGAATGGCCGCAGACGTAGAGGATAGCGGGTCGTTGGGTCGCCGGGTCGTTGGGTTTATTGGGCACATACAAGTTTCCGGTGACGTAGAGTCCGGGCGAGCTTTGGAAGACGACTTTCTCAATCCGGTATTTCGGGCGTCTAAGAGTTCCGGTAACCCTGGCCTTGAGCGGCGTGCGTTTCGGCAGGGGATCCAGCCCCAGCGTATAGAGAAGCTCGCGGCGAGCCTGGGGACGCTGCCGGTTCCAATCATCCAGGGTCTTTATCTCCGCCAGCGACTGGTCGCATATCTGCGCGGCCGTCTTTTTCAGGAATTCAATGACGCGCTGATGCCGCTGCGCCGGCTCACTCTGGCTTTGAGCAAGCGCGCAGCCGAGAGCTGACAGTCCTGCCAGAAGGCATATTCTCAGGCTGTTTGTCAATTCAGTTGGTCTCGTTTGCCGTCGCCACGGGCGCCTTTACCTTCATCAATCACGAGAATCTGGTTGGACTTTACTCCCCGCAGTCGGTCTATGATTCCGCTGGGCCATTGAATTTCGATATGCTCTGCCTGACCGGCGCTGCCCAACCCAAATCGCAAGCGTAGGTCGCTGGCCGAGAGATAACTGGAACCGCTTCGGACCTGGTCGCGCTGCGTGATTCCGCCGGCAGTGACCTTGACCTGCGCGCCGATTCCGTTCCTATTGCTCTTACTTCCCCGCAAGTGGATCGTTAGCCAGTTGGCGCGGTTGCCGCCATCATTGCGCAACAGCCGTGCCGCGCCGTTGTTGGTGGTCACGAGGATATCGGAATCGCCGTCGTTGTCGTAGTCACCGCATGCTGCGCCTCGTCCGACCATAGAATCCATTAGATTGCCGCCGACGTGCTTATGAACTTCGTCGAAGTTCCCGTCACCGCGGTTGTGGAAGAGGAGCGGCTGTTGAGCGTACATCTGACCGGGTTCGTAGCGCGCGACTTCCGGCTGTATGTGGCCGTTGGCGACGAACGCGTCTTTCCATCCATCGTTGTCGTAATCCAGAAAGTGCAGTCCGAAACCCAACCACTGCAAACTCGGTTCCCCCATGCCGGTCTCATAGGTTTTGTCCGAAAACAGAGATTGCGATTCTTGAACGAAGTACGAGTTCGGTTCGCGGGCGAAGTTGCTGATGAAGACCGCGAACTTGCCGTCGTTCTTCGTATCCGCGATGTCGATCCCCATTCCGGAGCGGGCAACGCCGTCCGCGCCGTAAGCGATTCCCGCCTCGAGGCCCTCTTCCCGGAATGCCCCTTTTCGGTTGTTTCGGAACAGATAGTTCGGAGTGAGGTCATTTGCCACGAAGATCTCCGGATAGCCGTCTCCTTCCAGGTCCCAGACCGTAACCCCCAGCGACTTTCCGGTGGTCTTGTGGATGCCTGCCTCTTGAGTTACATCCTGGAATCGCCCGCCGCCCAGATTGCGAAAGAGGCGGCAGGAATCGGCCTTATAGACCAGGGGGCCGCAGTAAAACGGCAAGCCTCCCTGCAGGCAAACTTGGTCGTCCTGTGGCCGCCAGAGGACGTAATTGCAAACGAACAGGTCGAGCCGCCCGTCATTGTCGTAATCGAGCCAGGCGGCGCTCGAGCCCCAGTGGCCCTCGTTGCCGACGCGGGCTTGTGGCGTTACGTCGCGAAACCGCGAACCTTTCATGTTATGAAACAGGAGACTGCGCTTCAGTCCCGTAATGTACAGGTCGTCGTAGCCGTCGTTGTCATAGTCTCCAACCGCCACACCCATTCCATAGATTGAGACGTTAAGTCCGGCCTGCGCGGTGACGTCCGTGAAGGCGTCGTCACCATCGTTGCGGTAAAGGGCCAGCGTGGGGCGCGTTGCTCCAGTAGGTGTGTGGCCGGGCCAGTAATCCCCGTTGACCAGCAGAACGTCGAGCCGGCCATCCCGGTCGTAATCTATGAACCCTCCCCCGGAACCCATCGTCTCGGGATAGTAGAACCGTCCGAACGCGCCGTTGACGTGATTGAATTGTATCCCTGCGACGCGCGTTACGTCCGTGAAAGTGACCGCGGAATTCGCTTGCGACTGAGCAGGAACGGTGGGTGTTGCGCTCGTGGCGGGGCGGGGCGCGCATCCCGTCAGCGGAACGATGGCGGCAAGTAGAGATAGGAGGATTCCAATCCAACGGGCTTGCATTCGCACCTACCGGCCCCGCGAACGTCCCAGCTCGGCCGCAAGGGCCGCGATGCGCTTTCTTAGACCGGCGTCGTCCGTCTTTTTTCCCGCAAGTCCGCGCGCTCGTTTAAGGGCCTCGCCCGCGGCGCGACGATCTCCTTGCCCAAGCAGGAACGAGGCCAACTGATAGCGCGCGATCGCGCTTTCCGGGTTTCGCTCCACCTCCTCCTTATAGTAAGAACGCCGCATTCGCAAGTCTTCCTTTGCGCGCAGGACGGCGAACCGCGCCCGTGCCTTCCGCGCCTCCTCAATTCGTCCCAGCTTCTGAAGCGCCTCTGCGAGTGCGTAGTATGCGCCCCACGCTTCGGGCGCTATCTGAACGGATTCTTGCAAAGCGCGGCGCGCCGACTCCGCATCGCCCTGGCGCTGATAACACAGGCCCAGGTAGTAGTGGACGGCGGCGGGTTCCGGCGTGCCGTTGTCCAGCGCCTTTTGCAGCTCCGTGCGTGCGCGCTCCGTTGTCTCCGACGAGGCTGTCCGCCTAAAATGGACCTGGGCAAGCGCAAAGTGATAGATGCCGACGTTTGGCGCCAGTTTGATCGACTCGTTCAACGACAGTTCTGCTTCGTCCAGACGGGCAAGTTTATAGAGCAAACTTCCTAGTAAATAGTGGGCATAATGGTTCGCCGGCTCCAATAGGTTGTACCGGCGAAGCGAATCGACCCCTTTGTTGAGGTCGAGCGCATGTGGATAAAGCATTCCCAGGTTGTAGTGAAGCTGCGCACGGTCCGGCCGCAGCGCCGCCGCTTGTTCCAGGGCTCGAATGGCCTCCTTCACGTTTCGCTTGGCATAGTAGATATCGGAGATTCGCGCCCATCCAGTAGAAGGATCAGGGTCCAGCCGTATCTCCTCCTTAAACTGTTTCATTGCAGCGTCAAATCGACCCTGACGCAAATAGGCGATTCCGAGGTAGTCGTGCGTCCTCGGAGAGCGAGGATCGGAAGCGACCGCACGTTCAAAGGCGCCCACGGCTTCCGACAGGTGATTCCCTTCCAGTGCGCGAACACCGTTCGCGATCTCCGACTCGCCTCTCGGGCTAATCGCGGAAGGGTCGCCGGCAGCGGCGGATTGGTTCGCGGGGATGCCTGCAAATAGATGGGGCGAAACTCCACTTGATGCCGCCGTGTTGTCGGTTGAACCAGACACTCCACCCGCGCCGTCCGCGCTCATCTTGGGGCGGACCGTCGAAATACGCAGCCAAGCCGCCAGCGCGATCAGAATAAGGCCAGAGACGAGTACCCTCGGAATTACGCCGCGGAGCAGCAATGGGCGCGACGGTAATGGTCGGGGTTCAATTCCGGCCATTACTGTCGCGGGATGGGTGCGTTCGCGGAAGGTCCCATGCCAAGCTGCGGATCTACGGTCCCCGGCGCGGGTACCTTAATCGCGTTCCCCGCGGAGCCTGGAACGGTGAGGTTCCCCTGTCCGCCGGCCGTGCCGGGCCTGGTGACAGGTGTAACTGCCTGCCCCATCGGGTTCGCGATGGTTTGGCCGGGGCCGATCGTGGGTTCGGCTGGTACGCTCCGTGTCCAGAGGAAATAGCCCACGCCGACTACCACGAGTATAATGACAATAATCCCGACCTTATTCTGCCCTTCGCTCAACTGCATTTCACTTCTCCTTTTGAGTATGGAGTCGGGGGCGCAAAATTTTGGGGCGCGCCCCACAGGGGGGTTTAGCCCCCCCCGCGGGGGTGATGAATCGCGGGGGGG
>JBKJZI010000280.1:0-8379 GCA_046715155.1 Chthonomonadales bacterium
GGGTCCCAGATCTTCCTTCAGAACCGCTTGCGGCAAACGAGCGGTAGGGGCCCGTCGACAACCATAGAGAATCCGGGCACGTCGATCCTGCGATTCGACGTCGACCGCACCGCGCCCGACCCCAGCCGGATCCCCGCGACGCTGCGCAGCCTGCCACCGGCTAATGCGAGCGAAGCGGTCGTCACGCGGACGTGGAACTTTGATAACAGGAACGGAGCATGGACCGTCAACGGGGGATTATTCGACGCCAACCGGGTTGATGCGAGCGTGAAGAAAGGCACGGCCGAAGTCTGGGTCTTGCGCAACGACCGCCGCGACTGGAGCCACCCCATTCACATTCACTTCGAGGAGTTCCAGATTCTCTCGCGCAACGGAAGCGCTCCGCCGGCTAATGAGAAGGCGAGGAAAGACGTAGTGCGGCTTGCGCCGGGCGATGAGGTCAGAGTCTTCCTGCGTTTCAGGGATTTTGTCGGCAGATATATCATGCACTGCCACAACCTCATCCATGAAGACCATGCCATGATGATCCGGTTTGACATCGTGCCCTAGGTGCTCGCCGCGCAATTCAACGCCCCGATCAGCGAGCTCCCGTGGAAGGTGAACCGGATAAACCGGGTCGGGTGAGAAGGAAACCTACAACCATGAATAGACGAACCTTGCTTGCAAATGTCGCACTCGATCCTTTTGCTTCCGCGTTTCCCGCGGCGGCGCCGGCCATACAGACTATCAAGGGCGGGGGGCCAAGAGCCGGCTACTTCCCCAATTCTCTTCTTTACACACACGAGAACAAGCCGGTCCGATTCTATGATGATCTGATTAGGGGCAAGATCGTGGTCATCAATATGATGTATGCGAAATGCGAGGGCATCTGTCCGGGCATGACCGAGAATTTGGTGAAAGTCCAAAAGGCGCTGGGAGGGCGCGTCGGGCGTGACATCTTTATGTACTCGCTTACGCTGCAGCCGGAGCAGGACACTCCCGCGGCGCTCAAGGATTACGCCGCGATGTACGGAGTGAAACCGGGATGGCTGTTCCTGACCGGGAAGAAGGCAGAGATGGATGTTCTCCGCCGCAAGCTCGGCTTCGTTGATCCAGACCCCGTAGTCGACGCGGATAAGTCGCAGCACACTGGTCTGGTCCGGTACGGCAATGAAGCGCTGGATAGGTGGGCGGCGTGCCCCGCACTGTCCAATCCTGCGCAGATCGCCAAAGCGATTCTATGCATGGAACCGCCCCGGACCAGGCAGTCCCGATGATGTCAGCGTAGTCGCCACTCGCGGCCGCGCGGGGATTAGCGTGAATGGATTTATCGAGATCGTTGACGGAGACATTGCTTTAGCGGGTGAATGCGCCGTGACCGGACGCGATCTCGCCAGCGCAATCGATAAATCTGCGGACTGTATTCTCGAGCACGTAGCCATCGTACCCTGAGCGGGAGGCGCGCGCGGGAAACAATGGTAACCCCGATGGAGGAATCCACCGGGGTTACTCTTTTCAGAGATGTAGTTTCTCACCAGTTCCACCTCCTCCGGCCCTGGCTGGAGCGCGCCGATTCCGTGGCTGCGCGGTAATCGGGCGGAATCCGGGATTTCGAACGGATTCTTGGATTATCCAGCAGGTCTCACCAAACTATTCGCACCATTCGTTGCTTCGCGGCTACGGTTTAACTCGTGTGTTTCGGCGCACGACCGGGGATCATTGTGCTGAAGGTTCATCCGCGATAATTTCGATTTTGAGCCGTATTGATCGCCAACGCATTCATGACAGAGTCAAACAGGCCGCCGTTTCCAGACGGTGGCCTGTTCAATCCCTCCGGTCATTGCCTGGTAAGTTAATCGCGGTCGTTTAGCCCCATTCCGGCGAAATCCGGATCGTTGTCAAATAGGCAGTTGTCCTTCTGCTTGACTGTACCGCGAGTCATGCGGGCGATGCCGGCTCCCGTATTTCCGCTGATCGTAGTGTGGCAAATCATCGCGCTCGCCCATCCTACAACGGTTATTCCGTTGCCCGGATTTGGGGTGGCTTTCGCGGGATTGAATCGCATACCGCCAGCATTTACTGAACAGTGAGCCATCGTGAGTCTGGCCTGATCCCCAACCAGCACGTTGTGATTGACATTGCTGTCGAACCGGCAGCGTTCGACTGTCACTCGCGAGCGGCCCATGATCTGCAGCCCTACGGTGAAGTTGCGAACTACCAGATTGCGCAAGATCACGGATCGATCTGTTTGATCGGTGTTTATGAAGATTCCAGGTCCGGCCTGACGATCGGCGTTGCCCGCGGAGCCCGCTACGACCGCGTCAATATTCGCCTGGACACCCGGAGCCGCTTCAATTATCGTCACCCCGTTGATAGCAGCCTGGCCCGCCGCTACATTCGGAATCCGAATCGCCTCATTGAAGCGCCCGCTCGTTACAATGATAACGTGGCCGTTCGCGTTGGCCCCCCCGTTGGCGGCGAGTAGAGCGGCGGTGATGGTGCCGAATACGCGATCGGTGGTATTGTCGTTATCTTCGGCCGTTCCCACTAGTCCATCGCCGTCATAGTCTCCCGCGGTGCCGGGCTGAACCATCGTCGTGCCGGCGGGTCCATTGGCCGCGTTATTGCCCTCAACCAGAACCGGATGATTTGCCAGAGCCGGCGATACCGCGAGTGCGCCGAAACCACAAACCAGAACCAAGCCTCTCGTAATCCGAACCATTCTCATGATCATTATTCCTTTCCCCTCTTGAGGAACGAACCGTCAGGCAGCTTTGTGTTGCGCGGCTTCGAGCCGCGAGCTACCGTACTATTGTCGCCGATCGTAGGTAACAGGCGGGTTACGAAGCGGTTACGATGCGATCACAATTTTCGGTTTATTCGCAATGCCATTTGCGACTCGATGAGCGGCCGATTGCCCGCCCACCTAAAGGAAGCCTTTGACAGGCCGGAGCGCGCCGACTCCCTGACTTCTCGGCTGTCGGGCGGCATCCGGGTCTCGAACGGATTCTTGGGATTCTCCAGCAGGTCTTTGACCGTGCGAATCTGCATCTTCGGGTACTTCTTCGCCGACTCCCACTCCGCGTAGCCCTGCTGCTCGCAGACCAGCCGCATCTCTTTGGTGGGGTCTTGCTGGGCGATGAGCAGGCCCATGATGGCGTCGTTGCCTTTAATGACGCTGGCGAAGTCTCGCACCGCGCTGAGCGTGAGCGTCCCGCCCTTCACCCGGAGACCGCCCTTGCGCAGCTTCTCCTGCGAGTTCCAAAAGGTGAGCTCCGCCGTCGATCTGGCGGCCATGTCGAGAAAGGGCGAGACACGTGGCGTCTCGCCCTTTCGAGTCATGTTGTGTCGACGGGTCCGCCAGCTAGTAGCGTACCGCTACGCCGTGCGGGTCCGAACGCTCTACGCCGAAGCCATCTACGTTCGTGGTGCGGTAGACGGACTCGAGTGCGCCGGTCAATCCGCCGCGCTCGACCCGAACGATCCCCAAGCCCGGGGTGGAGCCCCTGGCGTTATTGACGAGCGGGTTATTGCCGGTGAGCGGATTCGGTCCGCGAAGGGTCACATATACTCTGTTTCCTCCCGGCGCAAGGCCGAGTAAATCCGGAGCTGGATCGTTGGACACGGTTCCGACAAGATCGATTGAGATTGTCAACGTATCCGTCGCGGTGTCCACCACCCTCATCATGTTGGCGGCACGGTCTGTCACCCATAGATACCGGCTATGCTTCAAGAGTAGAAGTCCATGGGAGTCGACGTCTCCAGCCATATCAAAAATCGTTGTGGGCGCCGGAGTATCCGGGGTGAGGTTCGGTGTGCTGGAGAACGAGCTTACATCCAGACTATAAAGAACGGCCTGGAAACCGATTGTAGCCCCACCGCCACCGCCGGAGTTGAAATAGAGCTTTTTGCTGTTTTGAACGGCAAGCAGTCCAGCGGGTTGTATCGTATTTGTTGTGTACTCCCCCACGATTGCCATCGGCGTCGAGCGCGCATCAACTACGAAGAGACCACCGCCGCGAAGCGTGACGAACGCCAGGTTGCTGTCCAAGCTGGGCAGTGCGAGGATCGGAGCGTTGTCCGGACGAAGCACAGAATCCTGCTTCTGAGCTCCGCTCGGCGTGGTGCCTGTTGCGAGATTGATAGTGGCAGCGGCATCCAACGAAAAGGTATTCGTGGCGTAGTTTGTGTTAATGCGCTGAAGCAGCTTGCCGTTCTGGTTAGCCACGAGGATGAACGTTTCGTCGAGCGAGGGAACGGCAGAGTGCGCCTGAGCTCCCACGTCAACTACAAAGACGGCAGTTCGGGTTGCGGCATTGACGATCAACACGTGGCCCGAGGCAACGAACGAGATGATCGCATGGGTGTTCGAAGCATTAAACGTGATATTGTGAGCCCGCACGGGAGCGGTACCGGTCGCCGCTTTAATGGCTGCGGAGATGGAGCCGCCGAGGTTGATTACGATAGGCTTGGCCTTATTGGCTGCCTGGCCCGCCAGATTGGCGCCGTTGAAAATGTATAGCGTCCCTCCGCTGTCGAGAGTGCCATTGCCGTCCGAATCGTAAGTGTTTGACTGATCGAGCATCCACACCTCATGAGGCGCTTCTCCTGCTGGCGCGGATTTTGATGGTGCGACGCCGAGTACTGAGAGAGTAAGGGCCACGAAAACGGTCAGGATAGAACGGTAGCTATTGCAGTACATAATACTTTCTCCTCCATTGGTACCTCGGGCGAGTACACCGGCGGCGAGCCTTATTTCGCCTCGATACGACGCAACACCTGCTTTGAGCAGATAGAATCGGCCCGAATGGGGTTCTCGCGGAGATCCGCGGGTGTTGGAAACCGAAGAATGAGGATTTCTCTCTCCCGAAGGTAAGGGCTTACAGCCCTAACCCTTCCTGCCCCGGCTGGAGCGCGCCGATTCCGTGGCTTCTGGGCTGGCGGGCGGAATCCGGGATTTCGAACGGATTCTTCGGATTCTCCAGCAGGTCTTTGACCGTGCGAGCCTGGAGCGGACTCTGCGACATTACGTAAGGTCCGATCCTCACGGGAGATTTCGCTGCCATCCGGCCGTGATTCTCTCCGCGGGTTGTATGCCGCGCGCCCAAGAAGCCCGGGTGATGAGATCGCGGACGGAATTCCGTGATAACCCGAGCTTGTGGCTGCTGTTTACCACGTCCGCGAGGTCCACCGGGTACCAATTGCGCTTTGCCCGATCACAGAGACCGGCCACGTTGAGCGGTTCGATAAACGTGCGCACTTTGTCAAAGAATTCGTTTTCGTTGCCGTCTGAACTGGTACGCCCGATGATCGGGCTCTCTGCGCATTGTTGCAGGCCGTGAGAGAACGCAGGGGTGGTTCGGGCGAGAAAGGACGCAGCAGGCGAGCTACGGCCCAGACGCCGCGCCATCTCCCCATAGCTGGCGGCGGCGAAGTAAAACATAGAGAAGGCGGCGAAGCGCCGGAACGAACCCATAGCCGCGAAACAGCTGCCCACGAACAAGGCCGTCCAATCCGCCTCCGCCAGGGTCAAGACTGCATACTCTTGAATCCGCCCCTCGAAATCCCTAGCGCCCCAGGATTCTTCCAGGATCGATCCCAATCTAGTAATTCCCAGTAACGTCAACGGAAAACCTGTGCTGAAGAGGGGATCGATGAATGCTGCCGCTGAGGGGAGCATCGCCCAGCCGTCTCCGGCCGCGATCGGACTGCGGTACGAGAGAGCGGGCGAGTACGAAAACGGTCGTACCGCTTCTGAACCGTCGAACTGCTCCCGGATCGAAGGAAATCGCTCCAGTACTCGCGGCCAGGCTGAGGCGCCATCCGCCAGGCTGAGCCCGCCCGCCAGTGTCTCATCGAGCGACACTCCGGCGCTGGTTATGCCGTTATTGAAACGCAACACCCACATCCAGCCGCCGTCGAACACGTGGTGGAGCGCCGCGTCGTCGACAGGATATGGCGGAGTGCCCGGCGTTATAAACGCGTCCATCTGATCGCAGCGCGCGACCTTGATGAAATGAGAGAAAAGCGTCTGGGTCCGCGGATAGCCTGCAAAGTCTGACTCCGGAATCGACAGCGCCCGGCTCAGGAATCCGCGTGGCCCGGAAGCATCGATCACGAAGCGCGCGGAAACCGAAAACGGTCCCCCGTGTCGCTCCCCGGTCAACGTTGTCACGCCGATTGCGCCCCTCTCCATGACTCGAAGCTGCGCTTCGTCCACATATTCCGCCCCCGCCGCGACCGCCTCTTTCATCAGGAAATGGTCCACGTCCGCGCGGAACCAGTGCATGTCGGAAACTTCGTGGTTTGGACTCGCGGCGACCATCAACTGATCGCTCCGGTCATCCGCCTTTCCGAACGCCCGGCCGGCAGTGTGGTGGAAGTAGGTGAATCCGCGCTTGAGCCCGCAGGAGACTTCCGGATACGTTCGCTGCCACGGACCATACTCGGTCAATGGCAGCAGCCGCGGCAAATCGTATCGTAGCGCGAGCTCTTCGATGAGAAGATTCGCAAGCGGAGACGTGGATTCGCCAATCGCAAAGCGGGGGTGCTTCCCGCGCTCCAGGAGGATGACGGATAACCCAAGCCGGCGAGCGACCATCGCCATGAGCGATCCGCTGAATCCTGAACCGACGATGGCAATGTCGAAATCCGCTATCAAAGAAGTGATTTGGAGCAGCCAGGGCAGCAGATTGGCGGCGGAATCCTCTGTGTACGGTTCATAGCGTCGAGACGTGCCGCACGCGACGGCGAGCACTCGCAGGAGTAGAAGTTCTCAATGTCCCAGATATCCGCGAAGACCCGTCCTCTTCTGAGCCGGATTCCGTACTCCTGGGCCGCCTCCAGCGACTTCAGTGAAGGCGGCGAGAACGAACCGGTAGATGCCAGCTGCTCCATTGCGCCATTTCCACCACGTGTTGGAATGATCGAGCAGATGCTTGCGCCATTCTCAAACGCCACGTCCAGTGATCTCTTGGCCCAGTGAAGTCCCTGCTCCTCGTCGAGGAAGGGAGGCTTCAGCAGAATGAATACACGCAGGTCAATGTCATTCTCGGCGAGGAATTGCGCACCCCGAACGAATCCGGCGAGGTTGAGACGCTTATTGAGGAGATCGAGAACATCAGGATGTGCCGTCTCGAGTCCGACTGCTACCTCAAGCCGAGAAACGAGGAGGCCTTTGAAGCGCAGGCAGCGGCTTCCGAGGAGCGCGGGATGGCACTCTACGATGACACGCTCAAAGCCGGCCAGCAAGCGCGCAATTGCCCGATAATCCGCCACCCGAATTGCCCGTGGGTCAAAGAAGTTTCCGGAATTGTAGAGCTTTATCTGGCGTGCGGCGGGTAGCTGCGCGAGAGCATATTCGATCTGGGCCGGGATGGCGCCAATGGGCGTCAGCTCATCCAGCGTATTCTTCCAGAGGTCGCACATCAAGCAGCGATACGGACACTCCGAGTTCGTGAGAAAGATTGTGGCCGTTGGAATGAGCTCGCCGCCGCCTCCGGCTTCCTCTTCCCAAATGAACGCGTAGGGCTTCCAGGGGTCAAGCCGGTTCTTCGGCCCGCGTCGGGATAGAATCCACTGGTTGCGCTCGGCCGCGCTTGCGGGAAAATCGTCGACCGCCGCCGCCGGAATCATTGCGCAATGGGGACGGGAATGGAAGTGTCATTGCCGGAGACTCGGTCGGAATCCGCGTCCCAAGCGGCGCGAATCCGGTCCTCCCATTGCCCCAAAAAGACCTGCCGGCACCACGCTTTGCCTACACGCCAACGGCGATAGCCATCACCGCCCGCGCCATCCTGGAACCGGCGTTTGGGATGGACGGGCATCCGAATTCCGGTGATCGACTGAACTCCCGCCTGGACAATCTCGGCCTTTAGTCCATACAACCGCTCGACGTCGCCCTTGACCACGCGCTCGAAAGGAATCGCGAGGGCCGCGGCGATGACGGAGCGTACGGAGTAAGGCGAGAACGCCGTAAAGCCATGGCGTTGGGCGGGCGCGTAGGTTCGGACGTACGAGCGCGAGAGGCCGCCCGAATAGGTCAGGCTGTGCTTGATGGCGTCGACTCCCCACCCTTCATGGTAGAGGAGCGGATTCCGCAGAACGCTCGATATGGTCAGATCGGAATCTTCCAATGGGTAAGACTTCAGGTTCTCGTCCCCGCCATCCCCATCGAGCAGGTATTTGAGACTCGGATATCGTTCGCGGATTCCGGCCAGTAGCGCGAGTCCGGCGGCGGCGCACTCCACGTCCAGCGGATGGTAGTCCTCGATGACCCGAATGGCCTCTTCGAGATCGAAACGGTCGGCCGGCGCTTGAATGACTTCCCAATGATCGTGAAGACCCAGTTCCCGCACCACGGATTCCGCCTGGGCCGCATCTTTCCCGCCGCCGAGATCG
>JBKJZI010000281.1:0-15233 GCA_046715155.1 Chthonomonadales bacterium
GCGTATCGGCAGCTCGCGCACGGAACCTGCCAAATCCGGAATCCGCCAGAGCCCCACAACCGCAAGTCCGCAAAGCGCCGCGTAGAGGGTTACGTGGTATCGGCTGGGTGAGTAACTGATCACCGAAATCAAGAGTCCGCCAATGATGAGCCAGGCGACCAGGTAGCGGATGGTCGGATCGTTGATTCGTTGAGTCGTTAAATCGTCGGTCGTCGGTCGTCGTGCCAGTACACCCACGCCAGCGACACCCAGGATAGCGAGAAGGAAGACAACAGGTGTGTGTCGGAAGAGGTAGGGGGCGATTCCGCGACGATCTCCCAGGAGGGCATGATAGATGTTCTGTGCCGCATGCTGGACTGATTCGGGCTGAAGTTGGTGTTGGCGGTAATAGGTTGTCATCCGGCCGATTTCCACTCGGTTAGGTAAGTACCAGGCCATAAAATAAATGAATGCCGCAACCGCGGCTGCGACGTAGACGGCGACCATGGCCTTCTTGCGATTGGAAGACTTCCAGAGCGCTATGCCCGGCACAGGCAGAAGATAGAGGCAAAGCGACCGGTTTGTAACTGCCGTCATAAGCAGGATTCCGCAGGCCGAAAACCAGGCAATTCGGTGACTGTCTTCGGTCTGAGCTGCTCGGACAAAGCAATAGAATGCCGCCACACACGGAAGCACCGCGAAGGAATCCAGGAGCGCCATCCGGCTGTATAAGAGCGCTGAATGGTCCAGTCCCAGAAACAGAGTTGCGGCAGCCGCCGCGCGGATTCCAAATCCCCGTCGCATTGCGGCGAAGAAGATTCCGAGAGCCGCGATCGTAGCTATCACGGAGAGCAGTCGCGCTTGTACGTAACCTGCCCCGAAAACCGAGAACAAAGCCGTCTGTAGCGCATGCACCACCGGCGAAAGGAGCATGTTGTTGAACTCATCCGTCCGCGCTCGGCCGAATAACGCCAGATTCCGCGCGTTGTGGGCGTAGAAGCTCTCGTCGGTCAGCAGACCGGAGCTCCAGTCGAGGTGCGGGTAGGGATCGGAGGAGAGGAACAGGACGCGCAGGAGAATTGCGAGAGTGATAGCGGCGGCGATTAGAAAACGTAATGCGTAAAACGTAAAGGGTGAGGGAGGCATTTACGTTTTACGTTTTACGTTTTCTGGATCATTTCCACGAACTGCTTGAAGAAGTAGCCGCTGTCGGCCGGGCCGGGCGATGCTTCGGGGTGGTACTGGATGGAGAAGATGGGCAACTCCCGATGGCGAAGCCCCTCTACGGTGCCGTCGTTGAGGTTAAGGTGCGCAACCTCCATTCCGCTGGTCAGCTCGTTCGGGTCCACCGCATAGCCGTGGTTCTGTGAGGTGATATAGACTCGACCGGTGGCGAGGTCCTTAACCGGGTGGTTGCTTCCGCGGTGACCGAACTTTAATTTGAACGTCCGGCTGCCATACGCATACCCGAGGAGTTGATTGCCCAGGCAGACTCCCATCAGCGGCTTTTTTCCGGCCAGCTTCTTCACCGTTTCGACGACGTATCCCAGCTCGGCCGGATCGCCGGGACCGGGTGACAACATGATGCCGTCCGGATCGTGCTCCAGAATCTGCTCGGCGGGAGCAGTGCACGGGAAAACAGTCGTTTCGCATCCGAGCTGGGCTAGGCTGCGCATGATGTTGTACTTCACGCCGCAATCCAGCAGCGCCACTTTGTGCTTCCGTTCGCCGTCCGATGCCCAGACATAGGGCTCGTCGGCCGTGACTCTCCGCACGAAATCGATTCCGCCATATCCGGGCGATTGCCGAATTCGGTCCAATATCTGGTCTGAATTCTCATTCGTGGATATCGCACCCATCATAACGCCGCGCACCCGAAGCTCCCGCGTGAGGGCGCGAGTGTCGATGCCTCTGATCGCGAGGATTCCGCGGTCCTTGAGGAATGTGCCCAGTGACTTCCCGGAGCGCCAATTACTCGGAATCTCCTCCGACTCCCGGACTATGAACCCTTCAACTTGCACTTTCCGCGACTCGAAGTCCTCTTCGTTGATCCCGTAATTGCCAACCAGTGGATAGGTCAGGCAAACTATCTGACCTGCATAAGACGGATCGGTCAGAATCTCCTGATACCCGGTCATGCCCGTATTGAACACGACCTCGCCATAGGTCTGTCCCTCCGCTCCGAGAGACTCGCCTTCAAAAACTGTCCCGTCCTCTAGCGCAAGAATCGCTTTCACCATAGTGTTCAACCACAGAGACACAGAGGCACAGAGAAGATCATAGGGAGATTCTTTTTATTCCGGTGGCGAGAATTGGAACGTGGAAGTTAAGCAGCAGACCCACCGGAGCGCCGAAGAGCTTTAGGTAAGTAATCATTTGCGCCTCGTGGATTGGCATTATTCGCTCGACCGTTTTCAGTTCGAGAATTACAAGTTCACATACAACAATGTCTATGCGATATCCACAATCGAGCTTCACGTCCTTATACACTACAGGCAGGGGGACTTGCCGACGAAAGCGGAGCTCGGCTTCGTTCAGCTCATAGCACAGGCACTCTTCATAGGCTGATTCCAACAGACCAGGACCTAATGTCCGATGAACTTCAATTGCGCAACCAATAATGGTGCCCGTAAGTTCATTAATGCTCTGTGACTCTGTGTCTCTGTGGTTCAATTCAGTCCGTCCGCTCCGTACACGACCTCGCCCCCTATCATCGTCGCCACTACTTCAACGGAATCCAGCTCGTTTTCGTCTGTGGGGTCGCCGGACAGAACGGTCAGGTCCGCCCGCATGCCGGGGGCTATTGTACCTGCCTCGCCTTCGTCGAAGCTGGCGTAGGCCGCCCAATAGGTGTAGTTTCGCAGGGCCGAAGCAGCCGGAATCTCCTCTTCTGCTCCCAATCGGAGGCCGGAACGAGTAACACGCCGGACGGCCGCGCGGATTCCATCCAGGGGTTTGCCCGGAACTATGGGACAGTCCGAGCTGAACGGCACGGGAATACCGGCTCGCTGTAAAGTGGCGACCGGATTCAGCCGCGAAGCTCGCTCCAGGCCCAGCCCCAGGACGTACGCGTCACCGAGTCTCGTGATGAACTCCGGTTGAATTACCGGAATCACGTCCTGCTTCTTAAACTGTCTCACCAACTCTTGATCAAGCAGCATGGCGTGCTCGACTCTGTGCCGCGCCCCAGGTCGGCGATTCCGTGACTGAGCGGTCCGATAGCAGCCGAGGACCAGCTCGACAGCCCGATCTCCAATCGCGTGAACGGCTACCTGCCATCCGCGCGCGTGCGCTGTGCTGATGTAGGCGCTTAGCTCTTCGGGCGAGTGGAGCAGCATTCCGACGCCGCTTCCATCAACGTAAGGTTCCCGCATTGCCGCCGTACGCACCGTCAATGCCCCATCGGAGAACAGCTTCGCAGCACCCAGCCTTACGCCACCGAGACCAGCAGATTCCGCTCCCAAAAGAGCCGTATCCGACAGGAAGGTGTTCCGGTTGGGCACGTCTTCCGGCTTCCCAAACTCCGGGGTATCCGGAAAGAGTGTGGTTCGCACCGGCGCGCCTTCTTTCGCCGCCTGAACGTAACACGCTAGCTCCGAACGCATGTCGAGCCAGCCGGTGTTCAGGTCCGATGCGGAGGTGACTCCCGCCTTGACGAGCTCGGCGTTCGCTCGCTTAATCGCCGCGATTAGGCCTGCCTTGTCGGGCTTTGGGACCAGGCGAGCAACGAGCGCAACGGCGGTCTCCAGAAGCACACCCGTCGGCTCACCGTCCGAGTCCCGGACAATCTCGCCGGCATCCGGGTTGGGCGTCTCGCGCGTGATTCCGGCCATCCTGAGCGCCACGGAGTTCGCGGTCCCTGCATGCTTGCTCGTCTGCATCAACATCACGGGCCGATCCGGGAAGGCCGCATCGAGCTGCCACTTTGTCGGGTGCGCGGCGCCCGGAAAGGTGTTCTGATCATAGCGATTTCCCAACATCCACTGACTTTGCGGATTCTCTTTCACCCATCGCCGGAGCGTTTCGATTAGAGACGGGATGCTCGTTATCCCGGCGGCGGGAGACAGGTCTGCCTTAGCGAGATCCAGCCCGTAAGGCAAAACGTGCATGTGACAGTCGTTGAAGCCCGGTATGAGGGTCTTCCCGTCTAGATCGATCACGCGTACGCCAGCCTGGGGAATTGAGAGGGCGGATTCCGGGCCAACGTACACAATGCGACCGCCCTCAATGAAAATGGAGTCCGCGACGGGGGCAGACGGATTCTGAGTCAGAACGCGCCCGTCGCGCAGGAGCAGGGGCTCAGGCATTATAGTCGGGGTGCTCGATGAGGAGCCAGTGATAGATACTCGGGAAGCTCGCCAGGTAATGCCGCTTCGGATCGGAGCTCGGGGCGCGGACCACGAACACCGTGTCGTCCATCGGCTGTACGAGAATAGGGTTCCCGTCCAGGTCAGTGCCGATACGTAGATACGGCCGGCCGCGCTTCTCCCCCTCCCCGCCAAACATTAAGACGTCTTTCGCCGGCGGATCATAAGGACGCATTCCGATGGCGCCGAATCCGGAATCACCATAGCGGTTTTTCAGGCCCGGATACTTCGCGACAAGCTCCCGCAGGGCCGTTCCAAGCTCTGCTAAGTGTTCCGGCTCCGCGACGCCCTCCACTAGATCGTACGTCGTGGCAATCAGGGGTTCCGCCTTCAACTTCGCCTCTGACAGGGACATCTCCATCACCTTGCGCGTGTAGATGTCCTTCGGCGGCTCTTTGCGCTTCCGAGGTGGAGGAAGTGTTTGCCTCTCCCTCGCCGGACGCGGCGACCAGTCATAGGCGTAAAGAAAGACAATCGCCGCAATGATCCCCGCCAGGTAGATGAACGGCGTCCCCCTGCGCGTGATAAAAAGGAGCAGCGCAATGATCGCGACAATGGCGGATATGGTAACTGTCGGGTTTCGGCCCATGGGCGTGTGTGGGTGTGTGGGTGTGTGGGTGTGTGGGTGAATTCTGGTAAGTGCTGCGTGTAGAGTGAGAACGGTTCGGTCCTCACAAATCAAGTATCACGAGCCACTCACTGTGCTCACCCAAACACCCACATGATCACATTACGTCTCCTCGCGATCAATCCATTTGTGCACTTGCGGCGGTCGGAACCGCATCATCCGATCCAGCAGCGGGCCCGGTTCCTCTTCTTCCAATACGAGCGCGCGGTGTTCGGAGCGCACAAATCCCTCCGCAACCGCGCCGTCGAAGAAGGCCAGCAATGGGCCGTAGTAGCCGTTCACGTTGAGAAGTCCGCACGGCTTGGGATGGATTCCGAGCTGCGACCAGGTAAGTATTTCGCAGAACTCTTCGAGAGTCCCGAATCCGCCGGGGAGAGCGATGAACCCGTCGGAGAGTTCCGCCATTAGCGCTTTCCGTTCGTGCATCGAATGGACCACTTTCAGCTCCGTCACGCCCTGGTGGCCAAGTTCCCGCGCCATCAGCGCTTCCGGAATCACGCCGATCACTTCACCCCCAGCCGCAAGCGTTGAATCCGCCAACACTCCCATCAATCCGATATTACCACCCCCATAAACCAACCCGATTCCGCGCCGCGCCACTTCCCGCCCCACCGCCTCCGCCGCCGCCCGGTACTCCTCCCGGACACCCCGATTCGACCCGCAAAAGACACAAATCCGATTCATTCGCTCAATAGCCTTGCATGGTCCACGCGAAGGAGCCGTTTTCCTCGAAAACGTACAGGCTGCCGGCGTCTCCGAACCCCAAATTTAGGTCGTAAAAGGGATCGCCGAATCCGATCGGTTGGGCGATGTTGATCCACGGATAAGCGACATCGGAAGATGGCGCGGACGGCCCGAGCGCGCATAGGAATCGGCCCGGCAAGTCCTCCTCATCCTGTACCCAGTGGGGCAGCCCTCCGATCTTAGTTCCCTCCAGAATGTCGAGACGCCACGGCCGACCATACGCTTCGAAGCAGTTCGCACTCTCTGGAAAATCGAACGTGCGATGAATGTGACCATAGAGGGGCGCGATTTCCCATTCAGTCTTTGGTACGTCCTGCGCCCGAATCTGCTCGCCATCACCGATGTCGACCTGTGCGAATATGAGGCTGTTCGGGTCCTCGTCCCAGAATGTCTCAAAGTCGGCGAAAAGTAGGAGGACGTCGCATGGCGGATCATCGATGATGTCGCGCGAATCCGTCAAACAGAATTGGGCAATGAATGTCAGCGGCGCATTTGACGAATTACGCGGCCACTCCTGATTTGCTGGCCAGTAAGGTAATCCGCCAATCTTAGTCACCTCGGGCCTGGGCGGCTCCCCCTTCGCCCACACGAATACGTCGGTCGGAATTGCCGGTCCGAATTCGCAGCTCCGGGCTGCCTCTTCCCGAATCTGTTCGACGACGGCGATGTCTTCCGGCGACGAGATAATGTTCCCACCCGGCTCCATTAGCTTTATGTGTTCGTCGACTGCCTGCGCCGAAGGATATTGATCGGGAACCTCCTTTTGTCGGGCAATGACGAACTCGCGGGCTTTAGCGCGAAGTCGCGAGAGAGGGAACTCCGCTTTCCACCGCTCAATATCGAGACGCTCGTGCATCATATTAGACCGGTATTACACGACCGCCCAGGAGCGTGAATATGCAGCGGCCCGCGAATTGACTTCCGGCAAAAGGGGTGTTGCGGGATTTGGAGCGGAATTTGGTCGGGTCTATAGTCCATTCGGCGTTGAGGTCGAAGACGCTCACGTCGGCGGGAGCGCCCTCTTCCAGGGTGCCGCCGGGGATTCCCAGGATCCGCGCCGGGGTTGTGCTCATTTTATCGATGGCCACCATCAGAGAGAGGATGCCGGGCTTTTCAAGGGTGGTGTAGGTGACGGCGAAGCTAGTTTCCAGGCCGAGGATTCCGAACGGCGCCTGGTCGAATTCTCGCTCTTTCTCATAGGGCGCGTGGGGGGCGTGGTCCGTGGCGATGGCGTCTAGAGTGCCGTCCTTCAGGCCATCGAGGATCCCGCGGTTGTCCTCCTCGGTACGGAGCGGCGGGTTCATTTTGGCGTCAGTATTGTAGCCCTCGCATGCAGAATCGGTCAGGGCCCAGTAATGCGGGGCCGTCTCGCCGGTGACGTTGATTCCTCGTGCTTTCGCCTTGCGCAGGATATCCACCGTGCGGGCGGTCGTGATATGAAGCAGGTGCAGCTTGCAACCGGTCAATTCCGCAAGCAGAATGTTTCGCGCGACCGCGATGTCCTCCGCGACTCTCGGGATTCCCGGTACGCCCATGATGGTGGCAGTGTAGCCCTCGTTCATCGCGCCGCCCTGGGTGAGCGCCTTGTCCTCGTTGTGGGTCATTAAGACCATTCCGAACTGCGCGCAGTATTCCATCCCGCGCCGCATCGTCTCCGCGCTTTCAATCGGGAACGCATCATCCGAAATGGCGCAGGCGCCGGCCGCCTTCAGGTCCGCGATTTCGCAGAGCTGGTCACCCTCCATGTTCCGCGTGAGGGCCGCGATGGGATACACCCTCGCCGAGCCGACCGATTCCGCGCGCTCGATGATCTGGCGTACCACCGCAGCGGAATCGATGGAAGGGTTCGTATTCGGCATACAGCAGACGGCAGTGAATCCCCCCGCCGCCGCCGCCCGCGTACCGCTTTCAATATCTTCCTTATACTCAAACCCCGGCTCACGGAGATGAACATGGATATCGATCAGGCCCGGAGTAACGAGCTTCCCCCGGACATCCCGCACCTCATCCCCCGACGCGCTCCCCGCCGCAACGATCCCGGCAATCCGCCCATCCTCGATGACCAGATCCCCTTCCCTATCCAGATTCTGCGACGGATCCAGAATCCGCCCCCCGCTAAGTACGAGCTTCATGTAGACTCCGCGATCGGGTCCCACGGTAATTGCGTTGTAAAAGCATGATTCCCAGCAGGGTCATAATGCCGATGATGATCAGTTGCAAACCAACTCGTCCGAAATTGACCGCGACCTCGGGTGCGTCCGGGTATATCTCCCCGTAGGGTGGTCGAAAGAACCATTGATAGGCCGCTACATTGCGCCAGTGATTCGTAAGCGGGAAGATTCCGCTCTCTGTCCGCTCCCATGGCAGCAGACACAAGCTACCAACAGCCGCTGCCACGCTCGAGATTAATACCAGGCGATGGATTGCTCTGAGATGGATCCTGCACACGGCAATAAGGCCAGCGACCAGCACGAGGATCGCAAGGATCTCCGAAACGAACACATCGAAAGCTAACGACTGGTACTCCGGCCGCATTCCATATGGGATAAAGCAATTGTTAAGGCCGTGTAATCAGGTGTTGAGACGCGCCAAGGTAGGAGAATTAGAGTCATGGCTACTAATGCAATCCCCAGACACAATGCCCCGCTCTCAATCCGGCTCATTGACACTCCCTTTTTCCGAACGAATCCCCGCTGCCACAACTCTCGAGCCCCGACTCAACCTGTTTCCTCCAGCTTGACCACCAGTCTTGTCGCCTGATTTCATTTTGCGGTAGCACCTAGTTGTCATGTGCGGGCGGTCGCGTAATTCGATGCAGGCCCTCCAGGATTTCGCGCAACCGAATGGCACCGAGCGCCCCGATTCGGGATGTCAGCTTTGACTTATCCACCGTCTGAATCTGAGTAACGTTGACAACACTGCGGCGTGGTAGCTCGCCCTCTCCCTCATCTAGCAGCACATTGCCGCGAACACGCGCGCGGCCCAGATTGGTAGTGAGCGCGCAGACGATGGTCGTGCGGATGGCACCGCGATTTACGACATCATTTTGTATCACTACAACTGGGCGCCGGCCCGCCTGTTCCGAGCCTCCGAGATGCGGGAAGTCGTACCAGTAGAGTTCTCCCTGGCTTATTTCCATTCGTCCGCGATCTCCGCGAACGACCTGGCGGATGCCTCCAGCCAGGCCTTTTCCTCGTCATCGAGGCCGGTAGAATATGCTTCGTCTATGCTGGCGGCCAGCTCCTCGTCTTCTTGCTTTCGCCGCAGCCCCTCCAGCGCTTCGGCAACGAACCGACTGCGCGATACACGCTTACGTTTCGCCTGCGCATCTGCCCAGTCCAGCAGCCCACGATCGATGGACACGGCGGTCTTTGTTGTCGGCATAGTTTATACCCCTGGTTATACCGTCAGTATACCAAAGCTGCAGAATTGAATCAATCTGTAGAAAAGCCGGCTTTGGCCCCCATGAGGTGGTAGAGGCAGGCCATGCGGATGGCTACGCCGTTGGTGACTTGCTCTTCGATGGCGGCGCGGATTCCGCCTACTCCGTCGGCGACTTCGGCGGAGATTTCTACGCCTCGGTTCATAGGTCCAGGATGCAGGACGAGCGCATCCGGCTTCGCATACTTCAGCGACGTCGCAGATACTCCCCAGATTCTGGAGTACTCGCGCAGGCTGGGGAGCAGTCCGCGTTCCTGGCGCTCGGTCTGAAGCCGCAGCACCATCACGACGTCAGCCCCTTCCAACGCCGGTACGAGCTCGGTATGCACGGAGACTGGGAGAAGGTTCGCATCAACCGGCAGAAGTGTCTTCGGGCCTACCCACCGCACCTCCGCGCCGAGCTTGGTGAGTCCCCAGACGTTTGAGCGGGCGACCCGGCTGTGCGCCAGGTCGCCGACGATCGCGACTGTCAATCCGGTCAAATCAAACGGGCGTTCCGGATTCAGCGGCCGAGGATAGGTGTCATCCTCTCGGCCGACCACCTTGTGCTCCCAGATAGTCAAAACGTCCAGCAGCGCTTGGGTGGGATGCTCGTGCCGCCCGTCCCCGGCATTGATGACTGGAATGTCCACGAACTGTGAGGCCAGGTGAGCCGCGCCGGAAGACGAGTGGCGAATGACCACGCAATCCGCCGTCAGCGCCTCCAGGGTCTTCAACGTGTCCTTAAGCGACTCTCCCTTGGAGACCGAAGACTGCGCAACCGCGATATTGACCGCCTCCGCGCTCATGATCTTAGCGGCGAGTTCGAATGAGGTCCGCGTCCGCGTGGAAGATTCGTAGAAGAGCGTCACCATCGAGCGACCACGAAGGGTGGGCACTTTCTTGACCGGCCGGCTCAGAATCTCCTTGAACGCCGCGGCCGTCTCTAGAATTCGGCGTATGTCGTCAACCCCGGTTTCCCGGAGGCTCAATAGGTGCCGCATAGCGAGCCCTTAACCATTCTGAATGAAGACTGCATCCTCGCCGTCAATCTCGATCAGGCGGCAGTCGACGTGGTCGGTGAGCGCAGTAGGCAGGTTCTTGCCGACGTAATCCGGGCGAATGGGAAGCTCGCGGTGGCCGCGGTCGATCAGGACGGCTAGCTGAATACAATCCGGGCGGCCCAGGTCTATGAGTGCGTCGATAGCTGCCCGCACGGTTCGGCCCGTGAAGATCACTTCGTCCACCAGCACTACGCGCTTGCCGGTCACGTCGAAGGGAATCTCCGTGCGACCTACCTCGGGCTGCCGGTGAGGATAGTCGTCCCGATAGAGCGCGATATCAATTTTGCCGACTGACGGTCGAACACCCTCAATTCCTTCGATCAACCCAGCGAGGCGATCTGCGAGCGGTCCACCGCGCCGGAGGATTCCGACCAATGCCACGTCCCGCGCGCCGGAGTTCTTCTCCACGATCTCATGCGCCACACGCGTTACCGCCCGCCGCATTTCGTCCGCATCCATGACCGGTTTTGAGTTTGCATCGCCCATCATGTTAGTTAAACGAAAACGCCTCCCCCGTCAGCCTGTTTGGCTGGATGGGAAGGCGTGGAGTCGCTCTTCGAAGGCGCCCGGAGTTTGATTCCGGGCCGGCTCTCATTCCTCCCCTTGTCGGCCTCGCCGGGCGCGCTCTTAAAGGGTGCTATTTCGCCCAGTTTACTCCATCGCCTGCGGTGAGTCAAGCTGGATTCCGTCCGAATTCCTGGCAGAGATCAGGACAGACGGAATCCGAAGAGCTCGGCGACGGCGAAGCCGAATCCATCCTCGTGGAAGGGCGGAGCGACGTAATCGGCCGCTTCTCGGATTTGCGGCTTTGCGGTCCCCATCGCTACTCCCATTCCAGCCCACTTTATCATCGGTAGATCATTCTCCCCGTCGCCAAACGCGATGACCTCCTCACGCGGAATCCGAAGCCGCTCCGCCACCAACGTCAGGGCCGCGCCCTTGTTCGCGCGCGGATTCATAAACTCCAGATACTCCGGGTTGGTTTTGAGCACGGAGACGGAATCCCCGAACTGATAGCGGAACAGGGGGAGAAGGCGGTCGGTCTCCTCGGGAGTATCTATGAGAATCAGCTTTGTCGGCTCCGTACCGGCGAGGGACGACAGGTCTCCAAATTCCTCCATCGGCGAACCGGTCTGCCGAAGGTAAAATGCCCCCCACTCTCCTCGCTCAGTCACATACACGCGATCATTCAAATAGTAGTTTAGGTGCCTACCATCCTCTGCACAGAACTTAACCACTTCGGCTGCAGGCTCTGCGGCTAGTGGGGCGTGGTGCCAGACTTCCCCCGTTCGCGAGTGCTTCACCAGCGCGCCGTGATAGGAGATGATAGGTGCGTCGAGGTCGAGCTCCTCCGCGAATTGGGTCGTAGACTCGTGCATGCGGCCGGACGCGATGACGCAGGTCACCCCCGAATCCGCCATAGCCCGGACCGCTCGGGCGTTTAGCGGAGAAACGAGGTGGTCCGGTCCCAGAAGCGTCTCATCCAGGTCAATAGCGGCTAAGCGGAATCGCGGGGGAATCACCATAACGGTAAACGCAAAACGCCCGCCGGTAAAAGCGGGCGTAATGCCGGAATCGGTCACAGGGGTCGCTCTATATCAGGTCGGACGCCGTAATAATGCTCTCCGCGATCTCGCGCATCTTCTTATTCTCGTTCCGCGCCTGGAAGTGGATCTTCTTGAACGCCTGGTCTTCCGTGAGACCCTGGCGGTCCATCAATATCCCCTTGGCGCGGTCGATCAGTTTGCGCGTTTCGAGCTGGTCCTTCAGAACGTCGATCTCGTTCTTCTGGGTCTGTATCTGCCGGAAGCGCTTTACCGCGATCTCGAGGGCGGGGGCGAGGTCTTCCTTGCGGAAGGGTTTCATCAGGTAGGCCAGGGCCCCGGTCTCGCCGGCTTTCTCAACGAGAGTGTCCTCGCTGAAGGCCGTAAGAAAAAGGATGGCGCAGGGGTTCTCTTCGACAATCCGGCGGGCCGCCTCGATTCCGTCCATTTCGGGCATCCGGATGTCCATGATGATGACATCCGGCTTGGAGCTAAGGGCCGCTTCCACCGCCTGCGCGCCATTCTCGGCCTCGCCTACCACCTGGTGTCCCAGCTTTTCCAGGCGGGCCCGCAGGATCGTTCGGGTCAGAGCCTCGTCTTCCGCAATCAGCACGCGCAGCGGTTCCACTATTGCAGCCCTCCTTCGCACATCGGGGTACGACCCGAAATAATCGGTGAGAGGATTCTACACGGCAGGAATACCAGAGTCAAGCGGTTGCACGCTCGCACGTCATTCCTGTGCGTGGAGCGGGACGTGAATCGTAAAGCGATTGTGCTCATCCACCAGGATGATCTGAGGCTCGATCCGCTCATCCGTCAGGGCGAAGCTGGCGATGATGACGCGGTGCCCGTCCTCGACCTTGCGGGCGCCGGCGCCATTCACACAGATCACTCCGGAATCACGCGCGGCTTCCATCGCATAGGTCTCGAACCGCTCGCCGTTGTCCACGTTCCAAACGTGAACGTGCTCGCCGATAACGATACCGGCCCGCTCCAACAGGCCTTTGTCGACGGTGATGCTCCCAACATAATCCACATTCGCATCGGTGATCGTGGCGCGGTGGATTTTACCCTTCAGAATCTGTCTGAGAACCATCCTTGTTCAATTCATCCGGAACTAAGCTGACCGTGCTCTACCGAGCCTGACTGAGTATGCCACAATGCCGTACCGGAATCAAACCTTCGAGAATTCCTGCGAACCGCTTTGAATCCACTCCGCTCGCTACTAGCGTTATGCGCCACCATTGCCCTTCTGACGATTGTCGGATGCAACAGGCCCCAATCCGACCCCGCTACCGAACGCTCGACGGAGATTCAGGTCGCGAAGGGTGTAATTGTCCGCTCAATTCCAATTGACGGTCTCGCCGGAGAATCCGCGGCCGCTTTGATCGACATCGACCTCTCCACCGCGAATATACGGACGCAGGTCGTCGCGCAGAATGTAAAGGTCGAGAAAGGCCGTGTCTTTGCGGATGCACGCACGGTGAAGGACTGGTGCCAGGCGAAGAACGCGCTGGCCGGAATCAATGGCGGATTCTTCGGCGTTACGCGTCAGGACCGAAAGGAGGTAATCGGGCTTCTTGCACGGGAAGAGACCATCGTTTCTTCAGGTAAGGTCGTACGCTCCCCGCGGAATCCAAACCGACGATTCGTGCGCTGTGTTCTGGGGTTCGACAAGGAAGGCGCGCCCCATATTGGCTGGGCCGTCGGCCAACGTGGACGCGCGGCGATGCTCACCGAATACCTGGAGCCGCTAAATCCGGTGCGACAGCGCTTCTGGACCGTAGATTCCGCCGTCGCCTGCGGCCCGAGGTTGATCTGGAACGGCCGCATAGCTGTAACGGACAAAGAAGAGCGATTGGTCAGCCCGCCGCCCTTCCGCCGCACCTTCGCCGCCTACAGCTTGCAATCCGGCAAACCGCGCCACCTGGTCCTCGGAATCGCCGAATCGATGACGTTCCAAGACGTAGGGGCATTCCTCGAACGCTACTTCCGCCGGTACCACAACACACCGTGCGCCGAAGCCATGTGCCTCGATGGCGGCGCCTCCAGCCAACTCTCCTACCGAACCCAGCAGGGCTTAACTGACATCAGGCCCGTCAATATAACCGTTCCTACCGCCATTCTTATCTTGACGAATTGAGGGTTAGTGTATTTGATCTAGGACGGAGCAGCGGAATCGGCTCAGGGCGGTGTTGACGGATTCGACGATTGCGCCCGCGACGGAGGGGTCAGGAACGAATCCGCTTATGCCGACGCGCTTGGCGCGGTCGATCAATGCCGCATCGGCGTCGCCGACTAGCAGCACGCAGGTTTCAAACTGAGGAAGGACGAGCTCCGCGACCTCTACGCCGCCGATTCCGTCCGGTAGACGCGCATCGACGATTACCACGTCCGGATGTCGGTCCAGGGCCAGGCGTGCGGCGGTGTGCCCTTCCAGCGCGGTTGCGACTACCGTCGCGTCCTCGGCGCAAAGAGCTTCTTGAATGTCCGCGATTCGATCGATGTCGGCCGAGCAGACGACGGCAGTTTTGCCGTAGAGGGCGCCGCGGCCTGGGTTCGCCATGTGAGCCGGCATGGGCTTGACCTTTTTAGGCCGGTATGATTCCAGTTTGTTGCAGCAGCGCCAGGAAGTTCACCTCGTTCCAGCATTCCGAGCAGCGTCCGTTATCGAAACGCATCATCATCATTCCGGTCACCCGCACCCGCTTCCTGGTGGGTGAGATACCCATGAAGATCCCCTCATGTGTTCCCACGATCTCATATCGCATCACCAGGCGCTCGGAATCCCATACCAGGTCACCGATCGTCAACTCGACGTCGGGGAACGCGGCCCAAACGAGCTCGAAGTATCCAAGAATCGCTTCGCGCCCGTTCTCGGTATGGGGAAAGCCGTGCAGGACGAGGTCCGGGTGATACAGATCGGTGCAAGCGCGGCGGTCTTGCCGGGTGTTGAAATGGTCGACCGCTCGCCGGATGGCGTCTTCGGAAGATTTCATCTCCGTCCTCCGTGGTTGGTTTGGCGAATTCGACCCAGAAGGAGGACGGCCAGATGCGCGCGCCGGTCGTGGGGTGGCCGGCGCCTTATAGTCCGATGTCTGCGATGTCATGAGAGTCTCCTTCTCAATCGTCGCACTTCGGTAAACCCGCTACCGTATCGATTTTGGATTTTGGATTTTGGATTTTGGATTGGTTGCTGCTCAATCCGCATTCCGCATTCCGCAATCCACAATTGACTTAGATCGTGGTCTTTGCGTCGCCGGCTTTCACCGGGTTTGCCTTTATCGATGGCGAAGTAGGATTGCGGCGGTCCCGTCCGAGTCACCAATCTGGTTCAGCTCGAAAAGGCCATCCTTCCCGGCGTTCGTTACCCCGAACGGAATGCTGCCGTTACTGGGATTATTGGTTGGGAAGGCTGGACGGGCCACTGCGAGAAATACGGGAAAGGACCAAAGGCCCGTCAGATTATTAAGAAGGCATACTATTT
>JBKJZI010000282.1:0-11443 GCA_046715155.1 Chthonomonadales bacterium
CTTGTTGATAGAGAGGCGCTGCATTTTGGGAAAGCAGCGGGTGCCGTGCGGGGCGAAGGTCGTTAGGGACGAGCGGGAGGCCTTCCATGCGCGCGGCGGCGAGCTCGGCCGGAAGGCGATCCGCGAGAGCGACATAGGGTTCCTGGATTCTTGATAGGAGGAAGATCAGGAAGCCTACGCCGGCAATCAAGGCAGCGAGCAGAACACCGAAGCAGGTTTTGCGGGCCAGATTCCGCTCCTTAGATAGTTTGAATCGATTGTATCAGATATGCGCGAACGGTTTCAGGCGTCCCTGGTGAGGGGCTCGAACGACTAGATTATGGAGGCGTTGGTATCGGGCGGGGGTACTGGACGACGAGGTCGAAAGCGCCGGTCTTCTTGTCCCTCTTAGACTGGCCGCCATCATCTTTGAGGTTCTCTGCAACGCTGTAGAGGATGAATCCGACTGGCGTTTTGCGATAAATGGGCGGCTTGCCGGTGAAGATGTCGAGTTCGGGAGGGGTGGGGAGCTCCGAAAGGGCGTCCGGCCACCGGCCGGATTTCTGTTTGAATCTCACCAGTTCAAGGAGAGTTTGGCGAAGGCGCTGCTGCTCCTCACCCGCGGCCAGCTTGAGGGATACTTGTGAGAAGACCGGCATAAGAATGGCGGCTAGCTCGTAGGTGGGCTCTTTTTCGCGAGCCACGAGGTCCTCGCCAAGCGCTCTTAGGGCGTTAGCCTGACCGATATGATCCCCTCGATTTGAGCGGAGTATGCGGTAGCACTCACGCCAGTATTCCAGCAATCGGACCTCCCAGGCGTCACACATCATTTCCCGTGTTCGGCCGGGTTTGCCACCCAGCCGGATGTAGACTTGCTCCATGGTCGTGGGATCCCTTCGGACCATGTTTGCGGCGACTCTGCCCATCACTACTTCTCCCCGCATGGCCTGCTCGAATTCCGGCAGTGGGGGAAACGCGGCGGCGCCCGAGCCAAGGCTGATAGCGCGAGGATCATTCTTATGGGCGAGGGCGACTTCCTGGAATGCACTATCCATGAGGGTGTAGATGAAGACGTTTATCAGCATGGCGAGGATTATTGGATCCTCACCGGCCTGTCGCCCCATCCTGGTACCGATGGAGATGGTTCGGAAGGCAGCTTGCACGTTTCCGGAATCGCTTTCGAGGAAAGCACGGGCGGCAAGCAGGCGGGCGATTTCCCGCATGGAGGCGTATTCCGGGAGCATGAGCTTCGGCCCCAGTTCCCACTGTCTGTCGAAACGGCAAAATGGACGCTCGACGGCTTGCTCGGCGAGCGCGAGCTCTTTCGCGCGTCGGTCTAAGATTTGGCGAGCGAGCTCCTTCTCGGCAGGATTCTTAGATCGGACGAGTTTGTTGACCCTATTGTCTTCGTCTTTTACGGATTTGGACCTCCCGCGAAGGGCGGCGTCGATCTGTAGGTAGAGGGGTGCGGCGTTCTGGGATTGCGGAATCCGCTGCGCGGGCCGGAGGTCCGGCGGGGAGAAGAGAACTCCTTCCCGGCGGGCGGCGTCCAATTCCGTCGGCAGGCGTCTCGCTACGGGGCCGAAGCTTTGGATTTGCCTTAGACGAAAGCTGATCCAGACGCCACCGCCCACGATAATGGTGAGCAGAATGAGCGCGAAGACGACGTTGCGGGCTTTCAAGCGGGCTCTCGTTGTGGTCAGATTACGCCCATTGTATCAGTACTTGAGGATTAACGGTTACGCTGCGTGTGTAACTGGCACAGTGACTTTCACTGTGCCGAGCGCGCGGCGGACTTCGGCGATGAGCTGGGCGGGGCTGAAGGGTTTGGTGAGGAAGGCGTCGGCGGGTTTCGCCCACTCTTCGAAGAGGGCGGAATCTTTAGCGTGGGCGGTCAGCATCAGGACGGGTATCTCCGCGGTGAGGGGATCTGCTCGCAGTATGTCCAGTACCTGGAATCCGTTCATTCCGGGCATTTCCACATCGAGGATGATCGCGTCCGGTCGGCGCTGACTGATGCATTGGAGGGCTTCTTGCCCGTTCCATGCGGATGACACCTCCATACCGGCGCGAGAGAGCGTAAGCTCCATAAGCCGCACCTGGATTCCGGCATCTTCCACTACCAGCACGTGGGGCGTGGTTTCCATGTTCCCCGAGGTCCTTCCCTGGCGGCCCGGTACCCGGTAATTTTACCGGGATGCATCTGGGTTACAAAAGGAAGACGTTGCGGATGCCGGGGTGTTCCTCGCTATAAAAGAAGCCGCATGACGTTCTCGCCGTCCTCCACCTCGCCCGTTTCCTCGAACCCGAGGCCGGTATAGAACGCGCAGGGAGATCCCTCGCCCGGAACATAACTTGTGAAGAATTCGGTCGCGCCGGGGCGCGTTCGGATGTACTTGATGACTTCGAGAAGCCCGCGGCGGCCAAAACCCATGCGCTGATAACGACCGTCGATCATATATCTCCAGAGGAAGTACTCCTGTTTCTCCGCGTCGTCTTCAACCATGACAAAGCCGACAGGAGTCTCATCGGCATAGATCGCGCGGAACCAGGCGTTCTGGTTGAAGTGGGCCTGCGCGATGGACACGGCGTTGGCGGCAACGAACCGTTCCTGCTCCGGACGTACCTTCAAACTACAGACGGCGCCCACGGTATCTGCCGTGACCTCACGAAGAGAAATGACGGAATCTCGGGTCGGGGCTTGACCTACGTCTGACACTTTGGTCTCCTTGCTTACCTGCTGGACCCTTCTACAATAGACGGGCTCCTCCCTGCGCCCGGCGGACTGATGCTACAATTCTGCGATGGATTCGCACACGCTCAAAGTTCTAGAATATGGGAAGGTGCTGGAGCGGCTGGCCGGCCACGCTTCGAACGGCATGGGCCGCGAGGCCGCGCTGGCGCTCGTCCCAGCGGCTGCCCCTGAGCAGGTCGAGCGGGCGCTGCAGGAGACGCGGGAGGCCCGCTCTATTCTTGAGACAGATTCCGGTATGCCGCTAGGCGGAATCCACGACATTCGAGATGCTGTCGAGCGAGCACACGTTCGCATGCTGCTGGCGCCGGTGGAGCTGCTTGATATCGCGCAGACGGTGGGGGCCGCGCGTCGACTGAAATCCTTTCTTGGCAAGCGGTCGGAGGATTGGCCGCTCCTGGCGGAGATCGGAGGCAACCTTCCCAATCTTCCCGGAATCGAGTCCGCAGTGGACGAAGCGATTTCTGAAACGGCCGAGATCCGTGACACGGCATCGCCGGAGCTGGCGCGCGTCCGTGGGCAGTTGAAAGTGTCCCAATCGCGGCTTCGGGAAAAGCTGAACACCATCATCCGCAGCGAGAAGTATGCCGCATACGTGCAGGAGCCCGTCATTACGGTGCGTGAGGGGAGGTTCTGTATCCCCGTAAAGGCCGAGGCACGCGCGCGGTTTGGCGGAATCGTGCACGATGCCAGCGCGAGCGGAGCGACCGTTTTCGTTGAGCCCGGCGCGTGCGTTGAGCTTGGAAACGAGGTGAAGGAGCTCTCCATCAAGGAGGAGCAGGAGGTCCATCGGATTCTCACCCGGCTGACGGAGACCGTTGGGAAGGCTTCGGAGTCGCTCCGGCAAACTCTGCAGATTCTGGCCACACTGGACCTGGCGAACGCAAAGGCGCTCCTTGCCCTCGAGATGCAGGCCGCCGAGCCGCGAGTCAACCGAACCGGAATCGTGCGAATGTTCTCTGCGCGGCATCCTCTCTTGCCGGGTAATGTGGTCCCTATCGACATTGAAGTGGGCGACCGCTTCAAAGTCGTGCTGATCACGGGTCCCAACACCGGTGGGAAAACGGTTACGCTCAAGACCGTCGGCCTCCTGACGCTGATGCTCCAGTCCGGTCTTCAGATTCCGGCATCGGGTAACTCCGATATGGCGATCTTCGAGGAGATCTTCGCGGATATCGGAGACGAGCAAGATATTCAGCAATCTCTTTCGACCTTCTCGGCGCATCTGAAAAACATTGCGCGGATATTCGAGGCGCTGCCGGCGACGGCCGAAGTCGTAAAACGTAAAACGAAAAACGAAAGCAAGACGGGAGTTTCATCAGCGTTAGTACTCTTGGACGAAGTGGGGGCGGGGACGGACCCGGCGGAGGGGGCTGCGCTGGCGAAGGCGCTGCTCAATCGGCTGCGCGCTTCCGGCGCGCGAGTTGTGGCTACTACGCATTATGGGGAGCTTAAGGAGTATGCGTACGCGACGCCCGGCGTGGAGAACGCCTCGGTGGAGTTTGACCGCGAGACGCTTCGGCCTACTTATCACGTGCTGTTGGGAGTGCCGGGGAGCTCACATGCTTTCTATATCGCGGGCCGGCTTGGGCTTCCGGAATCGGTGCTTGAAGACGCGTGGAGCAATTTGTCTCATCGGGAACAGACAACCGGAGACCTTCTCCAACAGATCGAGGAAAGCCGCAAGCGGGCGATCGAAATGGAACGCGACGCGGCGGTTGCGAAGGAGCAGGCTGAACGTTCGCGCGACGAGTACGAAACGCGCGCCCGCCAGGTAGCGGATATCCAGCGGACGGTCAAGCAGCAGGCTGAGGAAGAGGCTCGCGCAGTGCTCCGACGAGTCTCCGAGCGAGCGGAGAACATCCTCGACGAATTGAAGAAGATGAACCGGGGTTCGCGCCGCGGCGCCAGCGCTCGCAAAGGGCTGGCGGAGCTGCGCCGCGAGGTTGGCGACACGCTTCAAGTGGAGGAGCAGGAGCCCATCGAGCCGATTCCGTCGGGAGGCTTCTCTTTTAAAAAGGGCGATCGTGTCAAGGTAATCAGTCTGGGCCTGGAGGGGGAGCTATTGGAAGTTCCACGAGACGGCGAGGTTGCGGTACAGATGGGCGCGATGCGGGCTACACTTCCACTTGATGTCCTGCGGCCGGTCACAGCCGCTCCACCAAAGCCGGTGCGCAAGCGGTCCAGCGCGGCCGAGATTTCAATGCGCAAGGCTATCCACATTTCGCCCGAGCTCAATCTGCGAGCGATGCGAGTGGATGAGGCTGCCCCACTGTTGGATCGATATCTCGACGATGCGTATGCGGCGGGAATTAACAATGCGCGGCTGGTCCACGGCAAAGGCACCGGGGCGCTGCGGAAGTTCGTTTCGGATTACATTCAGGGGCATCCGGTCGTGGCTTCGCACCGGCTCGGGGACGAATCCGAGGGTGGCGACGGCGTCACGGTCGTCACGTTTAAGGAATAGCCGCTTGCTGGACGATTCTCAAACAGCCGCCCTCGTCGCTTGCGCTCTCAAGGCCCGCGAATCCGCGTATGCCCCGTATAGCAAGTTCAAGGTCGGCGCGGCGGTGGTGTCGGAGGACGATAGAGTCTTCTCCGGGTGCAATGTCGAGAATAGTTCGTATGGACTCTCCCTTTGCGCCGAGCGAAACGCCATCGCCTCCGCGATCGCTAATGGAGCGAAGGGGATTAAGGTTGTCGTCGTGGTCACGGACGGCTCGCCTCCATCTACTCCCTGCGGGGCCTGCCGGCAGTGGATCTCTGAGATTGGCGGGCCGGATTGCGAGATCATATGTGCCAATACTTCGGGCACAATCCGCCGGTTCACGCTCGCCGACCTCTTGCCGGAATCGTTCTCACTCTGAAACCACCTGATCGATGCCCACCGCAGTACAGTTTGGCGCCGGGAACATCGGGCGCGGATTCATGGCGCAGCTCTTCTGCGATAGCGGCTTCGAAACAGTATTCGTTGATGTGTCATCGGAGTTGGTGGAGGCGGTCAACCGCTCAGGTAGATATGCGATCCACCTCGTGGGCCCTGGTGAAGCGACAATTGAAATAAGCGGAATCCGGGCGCTGTCGGGCACGGATTTGACGGTCGTGGCGGAGACTCTGGCGGAATGCGACATAGTCTGCATATCTGTAGGGGCCGGCGCCCTGCCGCATATCGCGCCCAATCTGGCGGCCGGATTGGAGCTCCGATTCCGTCGGGGAGGCGCTCCACTCAACATCTTAGTTTGTGAAAACCTTCATTATGCCGCTGCGCTGTTGCGTGATTCCGTGTCAAAGCTTCTCTCAGGTGAACTCGCATCACAGATTCTCGCGAACACCGGATTCGTACAGGCAGTGGTCAGCCGAATGGTTCCGCTCCAAGAGTATCGGGATACGGACCGACTTTCGGTCCGGGTCGAAGCCTACAAACGGCTCCCGGTGGATGCAAGCGCGATCGTTGGCGAGCTGCCCCAGATAGCGGGCGTGGAGCCTGTTCAGAACTTCGCGGCCCACATTGAGCGAAAGCTGTTTACCCACAACTGCGCCCACGCTGCCCTTGGCTATCTGGGCTATCGGCGACTTCACGAGCTCTGCTATCAGGCCCTCGCGGATCCTGAGATTCGCTGGCTGCTCTTCGAAGGCAATCCGAGTGTGTTGGGAGAGACGGGTGAAGCACTGATCGGGAAGTATGGGTTCGACCGTGCCGAGCATCAGGCTCACGTCTCTGACCTGATGGATCGGTTTGCCAACGTCGAATTGGGGGACACCTGCTTTCGGGTGGCAAGAGATCCGATTCGGAAGCTGGCGCCGGATGATCGGTTGGTTGGGGCTGCGCGGCTCTGCGAGAGCCAGGGAATTCAGCCCGTTGCGCTGTCAATCGTTATCGGAGAGGCGCTGGCATTCGACTCGCCGGAGGACGCGCCCGCGGTCGAGCTCCAGCGCCGCATCCGGCAGGAGGGGTTGGAATCGGTGCTTCTCGACGTTTGCGGAATCAACCCGGATGAGTGGCTGGCGGGCCGCGTCCGCGTTGCTTATCAGATGGTTCAAGAGCGTGATAGCGATACATGAGGGTACGCTATCCTGAATTGAGTTCTGAAGACCTACTTCGAGGACGAGGACGATATCTGCGTGAGTAACGAAGCCGGCAAGTTGATGCTGCAGGAGATCCGCGAGCAGCCGGAATGGGTCGCGCGCGCCCTCGAATCCGAACGGAATGGGGCCACGGCGCTGGCCGAGGCGATCCGCGAGAACGATATCCGGCTCATAGTCATCGCGGCCAGAGGGACCTCCGACAACGCGGCAGTATATGCCAAGTACCTGATCGAGATCGTTACGGGAATTCCGGTGTCGCTCGCCGCGCCTTCGGTTTATACGCTCTATGATGCCAATCTGCATCTGGAGAACTCCCTGGTGCTCGGAATATCCCAGTCCGGACAGGGGACCGACGTCGTGCAGGTGCTCTCTACCGCTAGATCGTCGGGAGTGCTGACCGCCTGTATCACGAACAGCGCGGAATCCCCCATAACGCAGGTCAGCGACCACGTCCTTCTATGTCACGCGGGCAAGGAGCGATCGGTAGCGGCCACAAAGACGTACACTACGGCTCTCGCCGTCGTTGCGCTTCTCGTCAGCATCCTTTCGGATCGCCGCGATCTTCTCCGTGCGCTGGATGAGATTCCGTCCCAGATTCTGCAGACGCTGGAGGTCGATAGTCTGGTCGAGACCGCTGTTGAGCGGTACCGTTATGTCGATGAATGCGCCGTTCTCGCGCGCGGTGTGAATCAGGCGACCGCACTGGAAGCCGCCCTGAAGATGACGGAGACCAGCTACATCGTCGCGAAGTCCTACTCCGGCGCGGATTTTCTTCACGGTCCCATTGCAATGGTCGAGCGAGGGTTCCCGTGCTTTCTGTATGCACCACACGGCCGAGCCTATCCTTCGATGCTTGAGCTGGCGCTGAAAATCCGGGAAAGACACGGCGAGATGGTCATTATTTCCCCCGATGAGGAAGTCTTGGGATTGGCCACGGTCCCGCTGCCGATCCCGGTAGAAGTCGACGAGCTGTTTAGTCCGCTCGTCTATATCGTCCCGGGTCAGCTCTTCGCCTACCACCTGGCGCGCACGCGCGGCGAGAATCCGGACGCCCCGCGCGGCCTTGCAAAGGTAACATTAACACGGTGAGGGTGTAGAGTGTCGGGCGTAGGGTGTAGGGTCCTAACGCCAATCTCCGATTAAGTCTATGATAAATCAAGAACGGCTGGTGCAGCTTTTTCTCGAGATGTGCCGGGTCAATACGCCGCCTCGGCAAGAGAAGGTGTTGGTCGACCGGATCCAGCCACGGTTGGAGGCGCTGGGATTCCACTGCGTTCGTGACCACGCGCACGAGAAGACGGGCGGGGACTGCGGCAACCTCATCGCCAGTTTGCCCGGAACTCTTCCCGTTGCGCCGTCAATCTTCTTCTCGGCGCACTTCGACACCGTGGAGGCGAATCCGGACGTTCAGATCGTCTTCGATGAAGGGGTTATCAAAACGGACGGCAGCACTATTCTCGGCGCGGACGACAAGGGCGGGATGGCGCCGATCATCGAAGCGATGCACTCTATCCGCGAGGATGAGACGCCACATGGCGATATCCAGCTTCTATTGACAGTGTCCGAGGAGATCGGGCTCCTGGGCGCGCACCATATCGACCGATCTCTCATCCGGGCCGAAATGGGCTTTGTGCTCGACACCGGGCCTCCAGTAGGCAGCGTCGTAACCTCTGCGCCCAGCCAGGATTCTCTGACCATAACGATCACGGGCCGTCCCGCGCACGCGGGGGTTGAACCGGAGAAGGGCGTATCTGCAATACAGGTCGCCGCTCGCGCGATAGACCGCATGAAGCTGGGGCGCATTGATTCCGAGACAACAGCCAATGTGGGGGTCATCAAGGGTGGGGAAGCCACTAATGTGGTTTGCCCCGAAGTGCGAATCCGCGCGGAAGCGCGAAGCCGCGACCCCGGCAAACTGGCGGCCCAGTTGAAGCACATGGTGGATACTTTTCACGAAGCCGCATCCGAGTTCGGCGCGAGCGCCGAGGTTTCCGTGCGCCATATTTATGACACTTACCGTCTCACGGAGCGAGACCCCGTCATGCGCATCGCGCGCGAAGCCGCCGAGGCCATCGGACTGGAATCTCCGCTCAAGCAGGCAGGCGGGGGCGCAGACGCGAACGTGTTCAACGCGTTCGGAATCCCAACATGCGTACTCGGCACGGGCATGCGCCATATCCACACGCACCAGGAGTGCATCTCGGTCGACGATCTGGTCAAAAGCGCCGAGTGGGTCGTGGCGATTGTGGAGACAGCTGCGCGGACTAATCCGTGAATCTGTGTGGGTGTGTGGGTGTGTGGGTGTAACGCCCATACACCCATACACCCACACACCCACACAGGAGCAATTCTTGCTGTTTCGCCTCGCGGGGACGGTGGAATCGATTACGGCGGAGAGGCCGGGAATACAGGAGGTTCAGGTCCGGACGGATTCCGGCCAGCGCAATGCGGTCAACTATCCGCCCTTGACCGGGAAAGTTTCCGAAGGCGATTCCGTCGTTCTAAACGCGTGCGCAATTGAAATGAATCTCGGCTCTGGCGGAGTTGACATTGTGGCCTCCGTGAGCGGATACAGTGAAACACTAGACGCTCCAGGGCACATCATAAAGCTCCGCTATACGCCCCATCAGTTCCCGGTATTGGCGGCCGAGTCTCCGGAGAGTGCGCACCACGATCTAATCTGTGGCTTCCAGTCGCTGGAAGGCACTCCCGTTGTCTGCGCGGAGATCCACAGCCAGGTCGCCGCAATCGCGGCAGCCGTCAAGTGGGAAACCGATGGTCACGCTCGTATCGCTTACATCCAGACAGAAGGTGGAGCGCTCCCGCTGCCGTTTAGTCGTCTGATCGCCGGCCTCAAGGACAAGGAGCTTTTGGACGCTACTATCTCCTCTGGGCAGGCATTCGGAGGTGACTATGAGTCGGTCAATCTATACTCAGCGCTGGCCGTCGCGGATTCTGTGGCGAATGCGGACGTGATCATCGTCTGCCAAGGTCCAGGCGCCGCTGGGACCGGAACGCCGCTCGGCTTTTCCGGAGTCGAGCAGGGCACGGCGCTTAACGCGGCCTCATCGCTGGGAGGGACGCCGGTTGCCGTTGTACGGATGAGCGAAGCGGACCCACGACCTCGTCATCGGGGAGTCAGCCACCATACCGTTACAATCCTTCAGAAGATAGCTCTCTGCCGCGCGCTCGTGCCGGTGCCACGCCCGACGCGCCGCGCGGTCTCGGCCTGGCGACATGTCATGGAGGGAACCGGGATCGCGGAGAGGCATGACGTCATCACAGTCGACGTAGAGCCGGCTATGGAAGCGCTTTTAGCTCATAACGAGCTTTTCTCTACCATGGGCCGCTCCATCGAAGAGGACCGGACCTTCTTCGAAGCGGCAGTCGCGGCAGGCCTGGTTGCCGGTCAATGGTTGACCGGCGTACGGAGCTAGAATCGTGGCAGGCGACAAAACGGTATCCTCGGAATACATCTATCGCGGGCGCGTCGTGACGCTGAGGATCGATACCGTTCGCACCTCTGACGGTCGAGAGTTCAAGCGTGAAGTCGTAGAGCACAAGGGCGCGGTTGCCATCGTTCCGCGCTTGGATTCTCAGACCTTCCTGCTGATTCGCCAATTCCGGCAGGCAGTAGGGGAATCGCTGCTCGAGATTCCGGCAGGCACCCTGGAATCGGGCGAAGACAGGGACGCCTGCGCGGCACGAGAGCTGCAAGAGGAGATCGGCTACCGCCCGGGAACGCTTCGCCTCATGTTCAGCCAGTTCCTGGCGCCCGGCTACTCCAGCGAAGTGCTCCACGCCTACCTTGCCGAAGAGCTTCAGTTAAGCGCCATCGCCCCCGACGAAGACGAGGAGATCGAAGTCGTTCCCATCCGCATCGCCGATGTAGAGCCCATGATCCTCGACGGCCGCATCAAAGACGCTAAAAGCATAGCGGCACTCCTTGTTGCGATCCGCCTTTTAGGCTAACCCATCGCTGACTTTCGCCTCACGCGGTCCCGGAATCGACGGCAAGTGCGGCTTCTTAACAATTAGCCGCCATAATGATGGGTCTGTGTCCCCGGTCGTTTGAATGATTCCTGGTAAGTTTGCTTGAATCAAGGAATGTATTTGGGGCCGGAGCACGGACGATGACTAAAGCAGAGAAGCGGGAAATGGCGCGCCGATATTTCAACCGGGAGCTGAGCTGGCTCGAGTTCAACCTGCGCGTCCTGGACGAGGCGATGGATTCGTCGCACCCACTCCTGGAGAGGGTGAAGTTTCTCAGCATCTTCCACATCAACCTGGACGAGTTTTTCATGATTCGGGTCTCGGGTCTGAAAGAACAGATCGAATCCGGCCTGGTGGAGCAGAGTCCGGATGGGCTCTCGGCGCGCGAACAGCTCACCCTAATCCGCCAGAAGGTCATCGAGCAGACGTCCACCGCGGCGTACTACTTCCAGGAAGAGCTTCGCGCAAAGCTTGGAAATGCCGGAATCCAGATATACGATTATGCCCGCCTCAAGAAGAACCAGAAGGAGCTGCTGCGGCAGTACTTCATTTCCACGGTCTATCCGGTTCTGACGCCTCTTGCGGTTGATCCGGGGCACCCTTTTCCGCACATTTCTAACCTCAGTCTTAGCC
>JBKJZI010000283.1:0-8370 GCA_046715155.1 Chthonomonadales bacterium
GTGCATATGCAGCTCAGCGTATAGGGCTTTCATAGGCAACCAAAAGCTGGCGGGAGCTTCCAGCCTGCTTAAATCGTGGTATTCTGATTTCAGAATTCAGAATTGAGGCGTCGAATGACTAAAGCGAGTATCGAAATGGCGGAGCGGGGACAGGTAACTATCCCTAAGGCTATGCGTGATGAGCATGGCATCGAAAAAGGCCAGAGATTCACCATTCTGGACCTGGGTGGTGTTTTCGTGTTGAATCCCGCTGATAGCCAGGTGGACGCTCTTGCTGATCATTTGCGAGATAAGCTGGTTTCCGAAGGCGCTTCGTTAGAGGAGATGCTGGCCGAGCTGCGGGCGCGCCGTGAATCGCGCTAAGCCGCGTCTTTTCTGGGATAGTGCGGGAATCATATCGGCGGTTATGTCGCCTGACATGAATTCAGCCGGGCGGCAATTGCTCCGCCTGGGCGAAGCCGGTGTCGTGGAGATGCGGCTCAGCAGAGATGTTGTGGAAGACCTGGAGTATGTTGTGTCCCGGCGGAAACCGGCTCTGCTGCAGGACCTTGCCCTCCTGCTGGATCGGGCTAACTTCGACCTCACGCCTGATCCAAATGCCGAAACGATCGACCAGTGCGAGGAGCTTACTGGCTATCGCCCGGATGCGCGAGTTCTTGCTGCCGCTATTGAATGTGACGCCGATATCTTCGTCACTACGGACAAAGTACACTTCATCGGCAACCCCTTGATCGGTCCACCTGCGACCAGAGTCCGCGTGATGACGCCCCACGACGCGCTTGCCTGCTGCCGCGACCGACTGTTAGAATCAAGCACGTAAATATTCTCGCACGCCCCTCTTACCGTCAACAGACATTTGGATTCAGACAGGACTCACAGGTAGAGGGATCGAAGTCGGATAAGTCATTATCACTCGGGTGACTTTTCCTATGGAGGAACTGACATGGCGCTTCGCTTGTTGGCCTGCTTGATTGCGCTGATTCCGGCTGTATCTGCTCCAGCTCAGACTTCGAAGACTACCTCGCAGAATGTGAAGTTTGGGACGCTGGTTTCCCTGGATTCGGAAGCGGCCACTCTTATCCTCAAGCCGAAAACGGGAGCGGATATTACCTACCGGCTTACGGAGAAGACGAAGATCCTCCGGGAGCGTAAAACGGTCGAAGCAAGCGCGTTTAAGGCGGGCGATTCCATCATTGTGCGATTCCGAAAGAGCAGTGTGGGGCCGGCCAGCCTCTATGACCTCACCGATCGGCCGAGTTGGGACTGGCTGAGCCGAATCCGCAGGGAAACGACTCAGGTCACTATCCAAGAGATTAATGAAGACGCGCTGGAAGCGGTGGATTCCGGCGCGCCGATCGCTTACCGCGTTACCGAGAAGACCGCCTGGGCTAGAGCCGGCAAGCCAGGTTCTGCTGCGGACTTCAAGGCGGGCGAGAAAGTCTACGTCGTTCCTCGTCTCCTCCCCAGCGGCGGAATCATGGCCCTCGCAGTTTCCGATTCCACGAATTCCGCCGCGATACTCAAAGAGCGCTCGCGGATCTACGTCACCGGAACGGTCATGGTGATCAACCCGGAGAAGCGACTGCTGAATTTCCACTCTGTGGCCGGCGATGACCGCGAGCTGCCGATCGCGGAATCCTGCGTTGTGCGCAAGGAATCCAAGGACCAGCCGCTCACCGCCGTGAAACCCGGCCAGACCGTCACCGTCCGCCTAGCCCGCGACGAAGAGAACGAGCAGCACATCACCCGCATCACCATCAAAACCACCAAACCCGCCAAAACCCGCCCGCCCGCCACTCCGAAGAAGACTCCGCTGCTCGCAAAGCCGAAACCTTAGATGTGAGGAAGCTTGCGGACCAGCTTCATCGGGATGTACAGGTGCAGTTGGTCGTCCCGCAGCTCTTTGAATCCGTACCGCAGATAGAAGTTGCGCGCTTTCTCGTTCAGGCAGTGCACCTCGATGGCATAGACACCGACGTGCTCGGACGCCAGCGCGATCTTCTTGAATGCATCCATGAGCAGGGTTTCGCCCAGCCTCTGTCCCTGTGCAGCCAGGGAAACAGCCAGCCGGCCGAGATGCGCCACCGGGACCGGATAGCGAGGCAGATTCTCCGGCACGAGATTGAATAGAACCGAACCCGTTGAGACCGTGTAATAGCCGTAGATCGCTCGGTCCTCCGGTTTGACGGCAATAAACGTGCGGCCCAGTCCTTTCCTGTCATTTTGGGAGGCAAAAACACGAAGGAACTCGTTCAGCGTGGGTTCCCCACAGTCGAACGAGCTCCTATCGTATTCGCCGGATAAAGGGACTATGCGGTAGTCCATCTAGCGAGCTCCGGCATAATCTCTCTTGTATCGCTCAGAGGCGCTGGTCAAGGCCTTGTTGGGTTCTTCCTCGGAATCTAGCATCGCGAGAAAGAGGTCACGATCCCGGTCTGTCAGCCATGTGTTCTGGTGCTTCTCCAGAATCTCCATGGCCTGGCTGAGCATTGCCGAAACAGCGAACTCCGTAATCGTCTGCCCGGAGACGCACGCGGCTTGCTCGATTTTATGTTTTGCTTCCGCCGCCATGCGCAGATCCAGGCGAGCCTCATTCTTATGTGTCGTCGGCATACCTTTCTCCCACACTCATTCTACCATATCTGTACGGACGATTTCCGTACAAGTTTCACTCACGATGTTCGTTGACTTGCTTGACGAGACCGTCTGAATCTTTGACCTGGAAGGAGCGGCCGAAGGTCTCGTCGGATATCTGGTGGTAGAGGGAGATGCTGGTGTATCAGCCGCTCTCGCCGCGGAAGCCATAGTCCGCAGCGCCCTGTCCGACTGAGCCTTTCCCTATCACCGTCCGCGAGAGGAGAAATGCAATGCCAGTCGTCATTGTCGTAGCCGCCGTTGTCTTCTTGTCGTCACTCTGTGCGCCCCTCGCGTCGGAATCCATAGTCCCGGAATCCCAGAACCAAACTAGCGATCAGGCGGACACGGCCGTTAAACCGTTTCGCATCCGCGTTTCGGATTCCGTGCTGCGTGACTTGAGGGAGCGGCTTGCTCGCACCCGCTGGCCCGATCAGATTCCTGATTCCGGCTGGGAGTACGGGATAGACCTCGGCTTCGTGCGGAATCTGGTGGAATACTGGCGCAAGAAGTATGACTGGCGCGAGCAGGAGCGGAATCTTAACCGCCTGCCCCAATTCATGACGCGAATCGATGGACTGGATATCCATTTCATTCACCGGAAGTCACGGAATCCGAACGCGCTGCCGCTGCTGCTGGTCCACGGCTGGCCGGGTTCTTTCTACGAGTTCTACAAAGTTGCCGGCCCACTGGCGGAACCGGAATCACACGGCGGGAAGGCGGAGGATTCCTTCCATCTGGTTATTCCGTCGCTCCCCGGATTCGGATTCTCCAGCCACCCGAAAGAGCGAGGTTGGAGCTCCCAGCGCATGGCGGAAGTCTTCGCCAAGCTTATGTCGCGGCTTGGCTACTCCCGCTACGGCGCGCAGGGCGGCGACTGGGGCGGCGGAATCGTACGCTGGCTGGCCGGAGGCGACGGCGCGCACTGCATCGGCGCCCATAGCAACTTTCCAGGCGCCAGCCAGCCTGCCGAGGACCCGACGCGCGGAGTCACTCCCCAGGAGCTGGAGCGGATGCAGCAGCGCTGGAGGGAATTGAACGATCACTATGGCTACTCATCTATTCAGTCGACCCGGCCTCTCACGCTCGGCTACGGCCTGAACGATTCCCCGACCGGGCTGGCCGCCTGGGTCGTAGACAAGTTCTGGGCCTGGAGCGATCATCGCGGGAATCTGGAGAACAGCTTCAGCAAGGACGAGCTGCTCACCAACGTGATGCTCTATTGGGTCACGCAGTCGATGCCGCCTTCCACGCGCATCTATTACGAATCCTCACACAACCAGCCGCGGCCAGCCACCATGACGCCGTTCCAGGGCGGCGGGAAGTCTTCGCCAATCGGTTTCGCGCTCTTTCCTAAGGAGATCAATGTGCCGCCACGCGCCTGGGTCGAGCGGAGCGTGGGGAGAGCAATGATCCACTGGACCGAGTTCCCCCGCGGCGGCCACTTCGCGGCCCTCGAAGTCCCGGACCTGCTCGTAGAAGACATCCGCGCCTTCTTCCGGCGAATCCGTTAGCCTACGTGCTCGTTGATCTGGAGGACGAGACCGTTGGGGTCTTTGACCTGGAAGGAACGGCCGAAGGCTTCGTCGGCGATCTGTCTGTGGAGCTCGATTCCGGCGTTGGTCAACCGCTCCGCTACCTGCTCCAGCTTCTCGTGGGCAACGAAGGCGAGCTCGACGCGACCGTGACCTTCCGCCTTCGCGGTCCAGAGGTGCAAGGCGAGGATGGCGTCGCCATACTGCAGCTCGGTCCAGTACTTGTTCCAACCCTTCTCAGTCAGCTTCGCCCCCAGCGCCTGGTAGAAGGGGAGCGAGCGCTCGATATCGGTGACATACACGATGGGCATCAGAATCACGGCCGGTCCTCCTTCGTCTTCTCCAGATAGGCCTGCAGCGCCGCCTCCACGAACCGCGAAAGCGACATGCCCGCGTCGACCGCGGCGTGCTTCACGTCCTTAATGAGCTGCGGCGGCAAGTAGATGTTGAACTGCTGTTTTTCCGGTTCTGTCATACTGCTACTATACTAGTACCTCGTTGCAAAAGTCCACATAGTACCATTCGAGATTGATTTGGCCTGAAAACGTCGATACGGATTCTTGCAACTAGGTACTAGCACACTAGCACAGCGGTCAAGCAGGCGGAATCCGGAATCCGGGAGACGCGATTCGTGATGCGTGATGCGCGATACGTGAGAGATTCGGGCGGGCTTCGCGGATCCATGAGTCGGATTCCGAGCGATGTTTGCAGCCTTCGTTATCGCAGTGCTGATTCCGATGCGGGGCTTACGGGTCGTGACCTGGATTGGGAGAATGAATTCTCTGCAATAAGGACACGAAGTCGGCCTGCGCCGACTCGACAGGTACGGTAGCTGTCTCTTCTAAGCCGGCCCGCCAAATAAAGGTCCGTATATCCAAATGTGGACTTACCTTCCGAATGCTGATTCCGTGTACGCCGAGCGGGTGGGAGCCGATTTAGCCGGACTGCCCGTGTACGCTGGTTGTGTGATTCCGCGGCGTATGGATCTACTCCGGACCCATATACGCCGCCACCGACGGAGTGAATTCCGTCGCCAAGCGGCCAATCGGCCGAGTGTCGATCTTATCGACACGTTCTGGTTGAAGGCTGCTGATTCCACGCGGCGCGTCCGGTATTGTGCGCGGATGGATACGCGCTCAGCCGTGTATTGGCAAAATCGGCCCCGAACCGAGACCATACAGGATGAAGTCGCGTGTTGTTCGGTCGCTCGATGTCGTCCAATGTCTCTGCCAAGGATATGAATTAAATCCCAGAACCTGCGTTCGTGAGTTGGCCCGGCGGAATCTCCCAGGGGGCTAATCTGGCCAGGCTCTCCTGAAGCTTCCGGAAGACTCCTTTGGATGCGAAATCCGGAATGGCGAATATCTCGGCGTGAGCCGGATTCTGTGGCAGCGGCACCGGTTCGACGTCGATCACGTGGCGAAGGGTGGTCTCGCCCTTCTCATTCCGCTGTTCCACGCTGGCAATCGCTCTGACTTCACCGGCGACCAGGCGGACTACTGCGTCGGTCGGGTCTTGTTGGGTACGGCTTGGATCATCGTTTAGCAGGGCTGCGCGGTCAACCGAAGGGCGGAATTGGCGATCCGAGAATGCCTGGGAACTGATGCGGGTGGTCTCGCCTTCTACTTTGAAATACTCCCGGAGAGCGGGAACGCGTCGATACAGAACCTCATCATCTGCCACTCTATCCACGAGCATAACGCGTCAGCTCGTAAGCCATTCCCACAGCGCTTTTCGAGCAGGAGCGTCCATGACTGTTCCATCTTCCATCTCTCGCGTGATATCCGGTCCCCAGGATTTGACGTACTCCGCAGATTCGGAGGTGATGTAGACGGTCAGTTTCTTCTCGCCCCTCCACCACTCCAGGACGACTTCTCCCTTGGCGCTGGCAGAGACGTGCGGCTCAAACCAGTCTGCACCGGCTTCAGGAGCGAGGATTCCGATCCAGTCCTTCGCGGCGTCGATTGCCGCTGGGTCAGGGCGGAGTGCATCCTGACCATTCCAGTTTGAGTGGAGCCTTCGAAGCGCGTTAAGCCGTTCTAACGTGCTCGAAGTTGTGGCCTCGGCGACTGCCGATCTGGAATATGTTCGCGTGTGTGCCATTACTTGCAGTATACGACGGTTTTCGGTTTATCTGTTATGTCTTCATCGCGGTACTCCTTTGTTCCACGCTTCGAAACGTCAGCGAAACACGCCGGCCGCGCGGAATCCACTCACCGTGGTGCAGGTCCTTGAGGCGTTTGGCGATGCTGTGCTGCCATTCGTGGCGGGCTTCGTCCTGAAGGACCAGGAGGCTGCGAGGCTCCAACCACACGGATGTTTTGGCGGAATCCAATTCGCGGGTGAAGTCCATGAGGATTCCGGATTCCAAGCTCAGGGAGACCACGGTTTCGCTGAAGCGATCCACGTGGGCTGCGATGCCCTGGCCGGGGAGGTATTCGTTTACCAGCGCCTGATCCGGAATCTGTTCGAACACTCCCTCATTTACAAGTCGCTCCGCGAGCTCCTGCAGCCAGTCCGGCAACGGCCCGAGGGGTGTCAGGTGCTCGGACTTGTAGTCGTAGCGATAGCCGAACTGCTGCCGTCTTCGCGAGTATTCGTGATTCCACTCCCCGGAATCCACCCGCGCCAGAATCCGCCGCTCCTCGACTTTGGTGATGTACTCCGGGATGTACGACAGCCCCGGAATCATCGCCGCGCATTCCGCAATTTCCGGAAATAGACTGGCCATCTCTTACTCTCTTGACAAATGTGTGTTACTTTGGTACATTGGTACAACACTTCAGGAGGTGCCGAATGCCGAAAACAGCGGAATCTGAAATCCCCTCCCGCAAGAATACATCGAAGCTGCCCAAGATTCCGGTCGAGCGAATCCAAACCGGAGTCCGCCTCGAGAAGCGGATGCTCAAGGTGCTCAAGGCGCTGGCGGAATATGACGACCAATCTCTGGGCGAATTGCTGGAAGAGATCGTGCTTCACTCCTTCGAAGGCGCTCAGGCCTTCGGCCCGCAGACTCTGGAGCGCATCAAGCAGCTCAAGGAAGTGTACGGCATGGACTATAACGCCCACGACGGGTACAGGTTTGGCGAAAGCAACTGAACGTCGGATACCGACCACCAAGACACGAAGGGCACGAAGAAGGACGAAAGGGGATCCTTCGCTGGTAGTGCGTCGCTCAGGATGACGTTGCTGCGGTGTTACCTGACAACTGACGGCGGAATCCATTAAGTCTTCGTGTTTCTTTGTGTCCTTTGTGTCTTTGTGGTTTTCTTGTCGTCTTGTACTCGTATGAAGCCCAGGAACCGGGGCATTCCTCTCCACTCATATTTGAAGCGCTCGACACGGCTGGTGTGGTTGCCTTCGATGGTCTGGATGAGGTTGTCGTGGGCGTATTCTACGAATCCCATATGGCCTAAACCCCGATTGACGGGCCCACGGGTCCAGAAGACCAGGTCGCCAGGCTGCGGAATCTCCACGCGCCAGCCTTTCTTCACGCAGGCGGTGAAGAGGCGGCGGACGCTGGGCTGGTAGGCGAAGGGCGGCGGAATCCCCAGCTTCTCCGCCGCCTCGCGATAGCACCAGCTCACGAAGGAGGCGCACCAGGGCAGTCCTTCCTCCAGACCAGCCGGGGCCAGATACTTACGCACCCACGGTCCCCGGTTATTGCCGCCCACCTCCTGCGCCCCGGCGCGCATCTCCTTCCGCGCGATCCGCAGCGCCTCATCACGGACCTTCACCACTTTGCGCCTCCTTTCTCCCCGGCGGGGCACTGTCGGTGCGGGCGAGCAGCGATGGGAGGCCGGTCAGGGCGCCGCTGATGATTCCGGCCAACAGATCGGGAATCGGCTTGCCCTCGTAGGCGAGCGCGAGGATTCCGAGCATCCCCACGATCGCCACCGCTCCCATGATCCGCACCACCGAGACCACCGCCATCAGATGGCCGTGGACCGCCCGCCTTTCCACTGCTGAGCTCACGGTCTGAATCCCTCCAATTGCTCCAGCGCCCACCATTGCAGCTCCCGCTCCATCGCCCGCACCTTCTCCTCCGAACATCCAGCCGCCGCGCCACTTCCTCGCGCCGCCTGGCCGGCAAAACTAAGGCGCGGCCCGCAAGCCACGCCCGAACCAGCGGCTTCACCACATTCCAAGCAATCTGTTTCCACATGTCAACCTCCTTTAAAACCGACTTACTGTCTTACAT
>JBKJZI010000284.1:0-12495 GCA_046715155.1 Chthonomonadales bacterium
CTCCTACTCCCCGAGATTCCAAATGCACCTACAATCAGAATCAGTAAGAGGGCCGCCTCATTTACTCGTTTCATATATCCTCGCTTCGGAGTCGGTTCAGGGCGCAGGGTGGAGGCCGGGCGGACGGTACTGCATCCAGCGCTCGGGGTTCGTGATTGGATTGAATCCGAGGGCCGAATAGACGCCGTGGGCATCAGATGTGGCAAGTAAGAATTGGCGAAGTCCCTGGTGATCGGGGTGCTGAATGGCAAAGGCTACCATGGCGCGGGCGATTCCGCGGCCCCGGTACTCGGGATCAACGAAGACGTCACAGAGCCAGGCGAAGGTTGCGCGGTCGGATACGATGCGCATGTAGCCCACCTGGCCGGAATCCGCATAGGCGCCGATTACCGCTGAGCTATGCCGCCAGGCTCGTTCCACCGTCTCGCGCGGAACGTTGGGGGACCAGTAAGTAGAGGCGAGCCAGGCGTGTACCCGGTCCAAGTCTATCCTATCACGCGAATCGTCGATTTCGAATTCGCCGAAGCGCTCCGTCACCGTACTGCCAGCTCGCCGAGTCGGATCATAGATTCCGATTCAACGTCCGCATGCAGGCTGTTGCCGTTTGAGTCCATGGTTACTACTGCGAGGAAGTCCTTTACCTGCAGATGCCACATGGCTTCCGGAATCCCGAACTCCTCCAGAAAGTCCACGCCCTCCACGGCCGTGATGTTCTCGGCGTATACCTGGGCCGCCCCGCCGATAGCGTTCAGATAAGCGGCCCCTACCTCCTGGAGCGCATCCAGAGTCCTCTTGCCCATGCCGCCCTTGCCGATGACGGCGCGGATTCCAAACTTGCGCAATACATCGGCCTGGTACGGCTCCTCGCGGATGGAAGTGGTGGGGCCGGCGGCCTTGACGCGCCATCGCCCGTCTTCGTCCTTGAGCATCACCGGGCCGCAATGGTAGAGCGCCGCACCCGCCAGATTCACCGGCGAATCATTGGTCATGAGATACTTGTGCAGCGCGTCGCGGCCGGTGTACATCGGCCCGTTCAGCAGGACAACGTCGCCGACCTTTAGTTTGCGCACGTCTGATTCGGCAAGTGGCGTGTTTAGCACGATCTCGCGGCCGGTGGTCGGGATTCCCTCTCCTTCTGCCATTCGCTGCGGATCTTCCGCGCGGAACATCCAACGGTTGATCTCGCCGGTCTGCGGGTCCAAACGAACTCCGAGGCGGCGAAAGGCCCAGCAGTTGTAGGCGACGGAAACGAAGAAGCTGGCCGGCAATCGATTCAGAACGCTAATCTTGCATCCCAGGAGCGTTACACCGCCGCCGAAACCCATTGTGCCGATTCCGAGAGTGTTGGCGTCTCGGACTATCCGCTCTTCGAGTTCGGCCAGCTCCGGCATCGGGTTCGCGTCACCCAGGTCTCGGAAGAGCTGCTGCTTCGCTCCTTCATATCCGGACGTGCGGTCGCCGCCGATGCAGACGCCGAGGAATCCGGCGCTGCAGCCCTGTCCCTGCGCTTGGTGGACGGCGTGCATGATGCACTTGTATACCCCTTCCAGATTCCGGTCAGCCCTACCAAGAGGCGGAAGCTCGTCGGGCAGCGAGTATTGGGCGTTCTTGTTCTCGCACCCGCCGCCTTTGAGAATCAGCAGTACCTCGATCTCATCCTCTTCCCACTGATCGAAGTGGACGACGGGCGTGCCGGGGCCGAGGTTCAGGCCCGCGTTTTTGCCGGTGATGCTGTCGACCGAGTTTGGCCGAAGTTTTCCCTGTCGGGTCGCCTCTTCAATGGCAGCATGAATCGCCTTCTTGATCAGGATTTGGTTCACACCGACCGGCGTATGCACGATGAAGGTCGGCATGCCCGTATCCTGGCAGAGCGGCTGCTCCCGGTCCTTCGCCATGTCGACGTTTCGATTAATAATATTGAGCGCCTGCCCGGAGCGGGACCCTTCACGCTCTATTTTCCCCGCGCGACCGAGGACCTTTCGAACGTCGGAGGGAAGGTTCGTGGCCGTTTCCGTAATGAGACGCAGCAGGCTATCGTTAAGTTGATTCATGGTGCTCCGAGTGAAATGTGTGGGTGTGTGGGTGTGTGGGTGAAAGGACCGAATACGAGTACGAGTACGATTACGCTTGCGAGCCCGCTAATTCACCCAAACACCCAAACACCCACACAGTCTTACGGTTCAACCGGCGTCTGCGTCGCACTGAGCTGCCACCGCTCACGGTGTTTGCGGCGCATCCGCCAGGGCATTATCATGGATTCGAGAAGTACTTTGCGTGAGATCTTTGATTTGCCGTGCTGGCGGTCGGTGAATATGATCGGAGATTCCACAATTCGAAGCCCGGCTTCGCTGGCGCGCGCGGTCATCTCTACCTGGAAGGCGTAGCCGTTCGAGCGGACCTCGTGTACTCGCATGCTTTCCAGGGCTCGCCGGGTATAGCAGCGGAATCCGCTCGTGGAATCCTTCACCGGAAGCCCCGTGATTGCCGCCACGTAAATGTTCGCGAACTTGCTCAACATCAGTCGGTGAACCGGCCAGTTCTTCACGCCGCCGGATGGAATGTACCTCGAACCCACGACCACGTCTGCGGATTCGGCGGCTGCAACGAACGCAGGTATGTGGGCGGGGTCGTGCGATAAGTCGGCGTCCATCTGCACCACGCGCGCATACCCGTTCTCAAGCGCCCAGCCGTAACCGTCCACGTAGCTCCGTCCCAGTCCACGCGCTCCCTGCCGCCGCATGACAGTTCCGCAGCCGGAATCCGCGAATATCTCCTCCGCCAGGTCTGCCGTCCCATCCGGCGATCCGTCGTCCACGATGAGTACATGGACGTCTGGAACTTCGGCGCGGATACGGCTCAGCAGCCACGGCAAATTCTCGCGCTCGTTATAGGTGGGAACGATGATCAGGGTAGATGATTCGGTCACGTACCTTGCCCAATCCTGGAAGACTAAACCCTATTCTATCTCAAACTTACCGTCGGGGTGATTGTTCGATCGCGGTTGATCGCATCAGCCAAACCTCGCATATCTGTGCGCCGCGGCCCTCGACGCGATCCCATCGGAGCGTCAATGCGCCGTCGCGAGTTGTCTCCACCGGAATCGGCCACTCCCGGACGGTGGGCGGGCCGTCGGTCGCAACCGGCCCGTGGACCGGTCCTGTCAAGATAGCAGTTAATGCCAAAAGCTTAGGGTTGCTGATAGATTCCGCGGGTTAATCGATTGGGCAAAGTAGAACATCCGTTAGTTTATTCGCGCGAACCTTCCCTTAACTTGGACTGCCCCTCCGTGATCAGGTACTCACGGTTCACCGAAAGGGTGTTGAAAGAGTCCAGGCCTCCGCTCGGCCATTTCACCTCGATGGAATCGATCTTCGATGCTGAGCCGAGACCGAAGTGGATTCGCCGGTCAGAGTGTGAGCAGTAACTTCCGCCGCCCTTTACCTGCGCGGAATAACCAACCCCGCCCGCCATAAGCCGGACGCGCGCGCCGCCACCATTTCGGTTGCTCGTGACGCCGACTAGCTTAAGGGCGACCCAATGGTTATCAGCTGGACCATCATTCCTAAGGAGATAGGGGCTTCCAATGTTTGGGACAAGGAGGAGATCCGTGCGGCCGTCGTTATTAAAGTCTCCCTCTGCAGCCCCACGTCCGACAATCTTGGGGGCAAGCCCGGTACCGACCGAGCGCGAGACTTCTTGGAAAACGCCGCCGCCCCGGTTACCGAACAGGAGTGTCGGCTGCTTATACTTCAGCGCATCCGAGCGCGTCTCCACGAGGTCGTCGACGTGACCATTTGTCAGAAGCGCGTCGGACAGTCCGTCATTGTTAAAGTCGGTGAGAAGCGCGCCAAACGTGACGTACGGCAGCGTGGCAGCGAAGATTCCGGACTGTCTCGAGCGATCGGTAAAACGGCCACCCTCTCTCTGAGTATGTAGCGATGCGCCTTCATTGACGAAATTGCCGATCAGGACTGCAAGCGAACCGTCATTGTTGATGTCCGCAGCGTCGATCCCCATCCCGGCGCGCGCGACGCCCTCTTCGCTGAGCGCCAGTCCGCTTTCCAGAGAGAAGTCCTTGAACGTTTCCTGACCGGAGTTGATGTAGACGAAGTTAGGTTCCTGGTCATTGGCGACGATAATGTCTGTCCGCATATCGCCGTTCAGGTCGGCCGCGACGACTCCGAGGGCTTTCGAGTTGTCATTGTAGAGACCGGCCGCGCGCGTGACATCGGTGAATCGACCGTCGCCATCATTACGATATAGCCGGCAGGACTCGCCCTCGTAATAAACCGGCGTACAGTAACCTTTGACGCGGCCGCCGCAGTGCCGGTCGGTCTCGGGCGTCCACTTCACGTAATGGCAGACGAACAGGTCGAGCCGGGAGTCGCCGTTATAGTTGAGCCATGCCGCGCTGGTGCTCCACCCGGCGCCCTCCACCCCGCTTGATTTCGTAACGTCGACGAACCTATTGCCGCGCTCATTGTGAAAGAGTCGGTTTCCGCCGACGGCGGTAATACATAGGTCGTCGAATCCGTCATTGTCATAGTCGCCCACTGTAACGCCCATTCCCTGTAGAGAGACGCTTAGGCCGGCTGCGGTCGTCACGTCTTCGAAACGGCTGCCATCGAGGTTCCGGTAGAGAGCTATCGTAGGGCGAGCGCCGGTAAGTGGGTGACCGGTCCACCAGTCGCCATTTACCAGCAGGATGTCCAGGTGGCCATCATTGTCATAGTCCAGGAATGCGCCGCCGCCCCCCATGGTCTCGGGCATCCACTTTTTCCCGAAAGCGCCGTTTGAACGCTTCCATCGGATTCCGGATTTGGAAGTAACGTCAACGAAGTTGAATCGACGGTCCGCCACCGGCGCGCCCGTCCTGCTTCGATCCGCAATACGTTGTGAGGAGCATCCAATGGAATTAGCGATCAGGAAGACAAAGAGAAACAGAATGCATACAGTCCTCATCCACGTCGACCTGCTGGCGGAATGCGCCACCCCAACCGGGCGTAAAGCTGTACGAGGTAGCGTCGTGCGGCGGAATCTGAGGGACCTAGACCCACCGCGGTCTGAGCTTCGCGGACGGCCACAGCATAGTTTCCGAGTTTCTCCGCTTCGCGTGCCATCTCCAGATGCACTTCAGGTCGACTTCCAACTGTGGACGTCCGAGCAACCTCAAGCTTTCGTGAGCGGATTCGGGCGGCGGCCTCCTTGTATATCTGCATTTGCCTGTTGGCGAGATCGCGCATTCCCAGCTCGCCATAAACCTGCGCCAGGCCGAAGCGCGACTGCGGATCCGCCGGATTGAGCGCCAGCGCCTGGACGTACGACCGGGCCGCCTGGCGGAGAAGGCCGAGCCTCCGGTAGGTGGCTGCGGACACCCAGTGCGCGTCCGGATTGCTGGAATCCACGGAAGCGGCTCTCTCCGCGTGAGCGCGCGCCGCCTCCAGATCCGAGGTGGATTCCGCTTCCGAAAGGATCGAAGTTGCGAGCGCAACGTGAGCGCCCGGGTGGAGCGGCTCGCGAAACAACAGGGTTTCCAGGCCGTCGCGACCTTCTTTCGTCCTCCCCATTTGCAGCAGAATGGTAGCCCGTTGGAATATTATCGAACTACTATTTGGCTCACGTTCCAGAACTCGCGAAAGAAGGCTGAGTGCGGCCGGCAAATCGTCCCACTCTCGGTATCGACCGGCGAGCTGAAGAAGACTTCGTGTATCCTCTCCGCACGCCTTGACACCCTGTTCCAACCACTTCCAGGCCGCTGCCCTTCCATCCAGCTCCATGGCCGTACTTGCCAGGCCCAAGTATGGCTCAACGCGCTTGGGATTCTCCGCCAGCAGCTTTAAGTACAGCGATTTCGCCTCTCGAAAACGCATCAGCCGCTCCACGGTTTCGGCCAGGAGGTATTGCGCGCGCTGGTCGTCTGGTCGCTGGTTCAGGATGGACCGGAGAATGGACTCCCTCCGCCGGAGGTCGCCTATCTCGCGCGCGATGGAGGCGGCTTCCATACGTTCTTCCAGCCCTGCGGTTACGGGTAGCGCATCCAGCCGAGCGCCCATCTGCCGGACGAAGGATAGCGACGAACCTGGGAGGGGGGCGACAACGGTGGGGACCTGGACGTGGGCGTCAGACGGTATGGAGACTGGGCGCGGGCTCGCTGGTTTCTTCCCACAAGCGGCAAACAAGAAGCAAATGCAGACGGTAGAAGCGGCAACGTACCGCTCGCGGCCCAAATGCCGATTCCGCGTTACCGGCCCGATCGCCATTCTATTGGATTCAGAAAGAGCCAACCCGGGAGCTTCTGACTAGCGATCAACTCTGCTGCGGCCTCGCTCGTGTAGTTCGTCGGCGCGGAATCAACCGCAACAGGATCATTCGAGATGAGTCTGAGAAAGCCGTAAGAGCCGGTCTGTAAGCTCCCTCGCCTGTTTTAACGCTTCTCGATCGCCGTGCCGCTCGATACTCGCGAGCGCAACCAGCCGTTCCGCGTCGTTCGCCGGAAGATAGCCCTTGGGCGCAAACCAGAGGCACATCCCACGATTCTTCTCAACGAATCGAGCGATCTCCGCGTCAAGGTCAGGCTTTGATTTGGCGTACGTTTCCACGGGGCAATTGTACCACGCCTCTAGAAATCGTACGAACGCGATATTCGGCTGGGAAGACATTTCGCGATGAGGCTGAGGATCCCCGTAGTGTCCTTCCGGATTCCGCCCAAAACAGTAGCGCCCGCGCACTAAGGTCCTCCTACCTCCGGCTCGTTCAGCAAATGATGACGAGGGTTGTCATGCGTTAAAGCGGCGAGGGAGCGGAGCAAAATGCTCTACCTGCGGGCCGCGTCGTGCCGCCGTGGCAGCTATGACTCACTGATCGCCGCTAGCTCGCCTGCGCTCAATGCGTAGCTCTTTGTCACACCTAGCGCGCCGATCTAGGGAGGAATCCCGGCCGCAAGCGTGAACATTACCGCTGCCTCACGATGGGTTGGCCTGCCCTTCCACTCTCACTTCGTCTCCTTTCTGCTGCTGATTGGGGTACTTGAGTTGAAGCTCTTCCTCATTTTCTCGGTCTCGGCGCTGCTTACGTTCGGCCTATGGAGCCTGGTTTCGGCTTATCTGGGAAGGAAGCGCGCCCGCTCGTCCGCCTCCTGGAGCGTGGGCAGCGGCGTTGCGGTCGCCGACTACGACTCAAGGGGCTGGATCACGGTTGGCTATGCGAATGCTTGCGTTCGGTTCTTCGACCGCTCTCTAAAGTTACCCCTTAACGGCGGAGATCCGCTCCGCATCGGACCGGAAGGCTTCGGTCTGGTGGACCTCTCGGTCCGCAGCGCTGGCGCACGCCGTTTGCTTGCCGTAGCCAGTGGAATGCGCGAGATCAACGTATACGACGTCACCACGCCCGCCGCGATTCGCAATAAGCCGCTCGCCGCGCAAATGGCGGATACGGCGATAACGTGTCTCGATTTGGATCCGTCCGGTGAGAAACTGGTATTCGGAGATGCCGAGGGCTTCGTGCGGCTGTGGGAATGGAAGTCTGAATCCGATCCGGTCATTATGAAGGCGGAGGACACGATTGGTACGGTCCGTCATGTCGCCTTCGGGGACGGTCTCATTGCGGCGGCAGGCGGGGACTTCGTAGTTCTGTGGGACACCGTTTCGCGCCTGCACATCGGTACTATTGACCATACAGGAGTCGCGAGCGTGCGGTTTTTCGGAGATGAAGGAAATCGCCTCGCCATATCCGGCAACGGCCTCACGGCGTTCTGGGACCTAACGGACTCGCGCAATATCGGGAACGTGGATCATGCCGGCGTATCAAAGGCAGTGTTTACTCCTGATAACGAGGTGATGGCAACCATCGCACACGATGGTTTAGCATTTTGGAGAATCTCCACCGGAGAACCCTGTGGGGTGTCCTTCCAGTCCCCTGGGGTTGTATTCGCGCGATTCATCGACCATCGTACTCTGTTGGCAGTTGATTCGAGAGGATCCGTTCACGAACACAGGCTGACCTTTGCCCAACAGCCTGCGCCGGCTCTATCTCTCATACGCGCCGGAGGAGATGCAGGACTTGTCTTTGGCGATACCCTTCCGGCTGAGCCTCGCGGTCCGGCCGTAGTCACTGCCGTGGTTCGGCAAAGATCATCGCAGCAAGACCTGTGGCTGCGGCTAAAGCGGAGATATCGCGCCCACGCATACTCGCTCCTGGCCGGCATCTTAGTCACCGCGGGCTGGTACTCGTTCTCCTTCATTGAGCCGGCGAGTCCATCGCCGATTCCGGCGCCACGCATCGAACCGCCCAAACCTAAAACCCTGTTCTACGGTCATGACCCAAAGCCGCAACTACCGCAGCCTACCGTAGCTGAGGCGCAGAAGCATCGCGATATCGCTCGCGTCCAGGAACGATTCAAGGATCAGATCGGCGCTAACCGACACTGGACGGTCGCCGGGCATCTCGTAAGTACGCTGGACAAGCATGCTACCTACTGGGCGAACACGGCCTCCGGTCTTATGAACGACAATCCGGGCGTGGACGCCACGCTCTCTGCCGGCGCTTCGAGAACCAGTCTGTACGAGGGGCGGAAGGCGGCAAGCGCTCTGAAGGACCCGAAGCAGCGTCAGAGTCTGGCAAAGTTCGAGCTCCTTTCCGCCGAGATCTATAAGGCAGTCGACCGGAGCATTGACCGTCAGCTCGCCAAGGCAAGACAGGAGGCGCAAAGCGCCGGCACCGCGCCATCCGTTGTCAACCTCCGCGTCGCAGGGCTGGAAGGCCTGGGCGACGCGCTCAAGAATCCGGATGCCGTTCCCCTTGAGGAAGTCCTGGCGCTCGATAGCGAGATCGAGAAGCGGGTGGGACTGGCGGTTAAGCGATTGATGACGGATCTGCAGGGTACCCGTCTGCCGAGTCGAGATGGTCGCCCCAAGCCGGTACAGCTCATCTTAAAGGTCGAGTTTCCAGAAGAATACGCGGCAGTCCGAAAGGCTATGACACGAGCAAGAAAGAGCGCTGTCCCAAAGAAGGTGACGACGCCAAAGTCGCGCGCCCGGACCCCGCGCGCCAGGAAGACCCGCGGTCGGCCGTAACTCATGTCACCATACAGGAGAGGCAGCAATGCGCAAGATTGACCGGGAAAGCGATGGCGGCTACGTCTCCAGGCTTCTGGAACTTTCGCGGATTCTGAACAGCAGCCTGGACCTGCCGCAGGTCCTTCGACGCTCAATCGATGAGGTTGTGGAATTCGTCGGAGCGGAGCGCGGGTTCATCCTTGTAATTGAGGATGAGCGCCGAAGAGTGATCGCAAGAGCCGCGCACGGCATTGATCTCCGAGCTCTGGAAACGGCGCTCGCTGGTCAGGACCCCGCCAACAGCGCCGAGGTAAGCCGCCGTGTCGTGGAACACGTCCTCACGTCTGGATCGCCGATGTCGTCAACAAACGCCATGGAGGATCCCCGCTTCTCCAGTCATACCAGTGTCCGGCTCTCGCGCCTCCGGTCAGTCCTCTGTGTACCACTGATCTTCCAGGACAGGCTCCTCGGCATTGTGTATGTGGACAATCGACTTAAGTCCGGCGCGTTCAATCAGCGGGATATGTCAATGCTGGCCTCCTTCGCCAATCAGGCGGCGGTGGCCATTGAGAACGCCCGGCTGTACGAGAGCCTGCGAGGGTCGATGGAGGAAAAGCTCCGGCTGCAGGCGGAGCTCCACGAGAAGGAGGTTCAGCGTATCGCTCTGGCCGAAACGAGCCGCGCCAAGACCGAGGCGATCGGTTTCGTGGCCCACGAGCTGCGGAATCCGCTCACTGTGATTGCTGGCTCAGCACAGACAATGCTCGCGCTCAAAGCGGTCTCGACCGATATGTTCGGCGAGCTGGCCGAGATGATCGATGCGGAATCGCACCGGATGATGGTTCTCATCAACGAGATGCTGGATACCTCGGCCCTTGAGGCGGGAAAACCGCTGCGACTATCTCCCCGCCCGGTCGACCTGCGGAATCTACTGGAGCAGACCGTAAGGGCCCAGCGGTTCTATAAGCACTGGAAGGCCGGTCACTCGCTCACTCTCAAAATCGATCCGGAGATTCTTACCATTGAGGCGGACGAAGACAAGTTGCGGCAGATAGTGGCGAATCTGCTGACCAACGCGATCAAGTATTCGCCCGATGGCGGTGAGATCACAGTAGGCGCCCGAATAACTGGGGATGCGCTAGTGATTACTGTGACCGACCGGGGAGTGGGAATGACGGTGGAACAGAGCCGGAATCTGTTCGCAAAGTTCGAGCGGGTCATGCGCGACGATATCAGGCAGATTCCGGGCACGGGTCTCGGGCTTTACCTGACTCGCGAGCTCGTGCGCTTGCACGGGGGAACCATCGACTGCGAAAGCGCCCCGGGCGATGGCACAGCCTTTCGGGTATCGCTGCCCTTGCGCGCATCCCGGATTCCGCCGGCCGACAACCGCGCCGTCATCTCAGTTCGCGCCTCCGCGCAAGCCCCTGTTGGGCGAACGGACTAAGAGAAGTCGGCGCCGCGCGTACACCGCTGCAAAAGTAAGCAAATGCTCCCGAATTCCATCACGGAACTCGGGAGCATTTGTTCGATAGTAATCCTGGCGGCGCCCAAACTTCCCGGGAGATTGCTCTCCGAATATTTTCGGCCCTGGCCGTTTTCACTGCCGTGGTCGGCACGGGAACGGGTGTGACCCGGCTGGCATGGTCACCAGGAAAGGATATCGGGTTTCGGGTCTCGGGGCTCGGATAAAATCCAAGGGCCCAGGAGCCCGGTTCCCTGATAGCAAAGAGTGTGTGAGAATCTGAGAAGCTCTCGTATGGATCGCGCCTTACGAGGGTTTCGGAATCTAGGGCGTTGGGAGATTCGGTATAGGGCGTTGGGAGTATCGGTTTTCGACTACGAGCACGTCGTGCTCGTAGTCGCTGCGAATGTCCCACCCGCGTTCGGCGTCTTTGCAAACATTTGCAAGATTATCCGCTATCTTTCCGCGTTTGTTACGCCAAAAACTTTCCGACCGAAGTCCAGCGCATATCCGAATAACGAGTATTGTCGTGCGCATCGAGGGCCGCGCGACCTTCCATCATATCGCGCATATACTGCATTCCCTGCCAGGCGGGATACAGCTTGTTTTTCGAGGGTGCGAAACGCCTGGCGATCTTAATGAAGGTGTCCAGCAGCCCGATGCTTCCGGCACGGAACAGATGAAATTGTTTGCCCGGGACCAATACGAGGACGCACGGGATCAACGGTGTCATGTGGTGGCCTCCGATGGTTTGAGTGAGTGACGAGTTCGGCGTCCGGATATTCTCTGGGTATTGTGGCCTCGAGGAACGTGCCGACTCAACTGCCCGGCGGGGGAGTAGTGAGCTTGAAGTCCCAGAAGCCTATTGTGACGCCGGGTCAGGTACAGCGCCTGGTTCGGCAGTTTTCGCCCTGTTGGTTTGGACCACCGCAGCGAGTTGCGCCGTCACACGGTCTCTATTTAAACAATCACAAACGTCCCCAATCCTCCCTTTGTCTCACGCGAGGGCCTTCTCAATGGCTTGCTGCATTCCCATCGGTCTGATAGGGAACGCCTCAAGCGCCTTCGTGTCGCGAACTACCGTAGGGTTTCTCAACCCCTCTACCAGGTGTCGCCCGACCTCAGATCTGGCAGGGGTAACGAGGGCCAGCCAAAGGCCGGATAGGTAGGGTGTCAGTAGCGGTACGGGGATCAGCCACCGCCGCAGACCTCTCTGGCGGGCGTACTCGCGGATAAGGCCGCCGTAGGTAACGACGTCCGCGCTCCCGATTTCGAAGATCCGGCTTTCGCCGGATGGGAGTTTCATCGCCGCCAGCAGGTACGCCAGCGCATCATCAATCGCGATAGGCTGCGTGGGGGTGACCAGCCAGCGGGGACAGATCATGACCGGAAGCCGGTCGGTCAGCGCCCTTACCAACTCGAATGAAAGGCTCCCCGCGCCGATGACCGCGGACGCTCGGAACTCGATAATCTCGACGCCTGACTTGCGCAAGATCCCACCGACCTCATGGCGGCTGCGCAAGTGGGGAGAAAGCTCCGGGTCGCTGGCGTCGCCCAGGCCTCCAAGGTAGATGATCCGCCGCACCCCCGCCCTCGCTGCGGCCCCGGCAAAGTTCATCGCCGCCTTGCGATCGTCCTTCTCGAAATCCTTGGAGCCGGACATGAGGTGGACAAGGTAGAAGGCGGTGTCAACCCCCTGGAGGGATCGGTCGAGTGACGCCGGATCCAGGACGTCCCCCTGGATGATCTCCGTAGTTTGCTTCACCTGGCGACGCAGCATGTCAGGAGTACGGGCCAGACATCGGAGCTGGACCGCCTCCTGCTCGAGCAGCGGAGTGAGTCGCGTACCAACGTACCCGGTCCCACCTGCCAGCAGGACAATAGATTGGTCTTTATCCCTTGAGGGAAGCATAGGCTCAAGCCTTGGAAGTCGCAATCCCGGGGAAACCGGCGGGCCAGCGCCCACCCTCCCAGTTC
>JBKJZI010000285.1:0-4386 GCA_046715155.1 Chthonomonadales bacterium
AGCGCGAAGGTGCTGGAGCCTGCGGACGGACCGGTGGTTAAGGAGTTGGTGGTCGCCCGGCCCGAAGGTCAAACGATATCGAATGCCACCCTCAGTCCGGTCCCTTCGGTAAAGGTGCGCGTCACCGCGTCCGCCCATCGAACGACTGACGGGACCGGCGAGATTCTGTCCCAGGCCTCTGTTGAGGTGCAGGTCGCCGAGAACCGCACTGTTACCGCAAACATCGAGCTGGGGCGCATAGCCCGGATCGAGATTCAACCGGCGACAGCACAGGTGGATGTGGGAGCGACGCTCACGCTGTCTGCCCGAGCGTTCGATGAGCAGGGTAGCCAGGTGGCCATGCCCGCCTTGGACTGGGAGTGGAGTATCGTGCCCACTACGATAGCGACCATCACGCCCTCAGGAGCATCGGCGCAGGTGAGAGGGGTATCGCAAGGTACTGCCAGCGCCTCGCTCGTACTTCGTTCAGCCGGATTGAGCGTGAGCCGTATCGTGACCGTCGGCGGCAGCTCAGGAACGTTAGAGCTTAGTGGCGCGAACACAACCATGGGCTTTTGCAACAAACTGTTCATCCTGGCATCCGTCACCGGACTTGCCAATCCGGCGGTGACCTTTACGAGCAGCGGCGGCGGTACGTTCACGAATCAGACTGTTGAAGGCAGTACAACGGGCGTGGAGTTTCGCAGCGGCAAGGCCGCGGGAGTGTTCACTATCACGGCCACAAGCGTACAGGACTCGAGCATCAAAGACTCACAAACTTTAACGATAGATAACCTGGTAGGGCGCTGGCGACCGAAGGACTCAACGGGGGATATTCTGCGGATATTCGCACCTGTGAACAACATCTACGGCGTCACGATGGGATCTGGAGAGTATCCTTGTACGCGCAGTGGCAACAGGCTCACCGGATCGCGCGCAGCCGGCACGGGCGCCGATTCAATCGTCTTGACCGTCACCGGCGATTCCATGGACATTGTGAGTGATGGGGTAACTGTACCCTTTGAAGTGTTAAGGCGTTGTGCCTTCTAAGTGTAGACTGCGCCAGCATTGAATCGAGTTCGATGTAACGCGGCCATAAACCAAATCGAATAGAGCACGGCGGGACACGTTTCAATGTACCGCGTGCTCTCGCGAACAACACCAAGCGTCCGGCGTAGTGCGTTCAGCGTTGAGGTTAAAGGACAGCGTCCGTGGGCGAGCACGAGTACGATTGGTATGCTCAACGCTTATATCCTAGTCTCCCGGAACTGGACATCTTTCCATTCCGCGAAGAGCGGTTTTAGCTTATTGCGCTGGTATTTTCCGGTGGATGTCACGGGAAAGGTGTCGCCGAAGATCACGACCTTGGGGCATTTGGAGTAGGGGAGGCTCCCGCGGCACCGCTGGATAATCTCTTCCTCGGAAAGAGCCGATCCCTCTTCTAGCTGCACGTAAGCTCCAACCTCTTCGCCGTAGAAGTTATTCTCGAAGCCGACTGCCATACCCGCTTTGACGCCCGGAATCGCATTGAGGACCTCGTCGATATCGAAGGGCGAGTAGTTGATTCCGCCGCGGATAATCAGCTCTTTGAGTCGGCCCGTGATGAAGAAGTAGGGGCGGCCGTCCGTCCCCGTCTTGAAGAACCCCTCGTCCCCCGAGCGGAACCAGCCGTGCGCGAAGGTATCGCGGTTCGCGTCCGGCCGCTTGAAGTAGTAGCGCATCACGTTATGGCCGCGGATCACGATCTCCCCCCGCTTGTCCTCTTCCAGCCGATTCCCGTGTTCATCATGGATCGCCATCTCATTGGCAGAGATCGGGCAGCCGATGGAAGGGAATCCGCACTTCGTCATCCAGTAATCATGCTCGGAATCCGGCAGGTCGATCGGCAGGAAGCTCGAATAACAGGTGGTTTCCGAAAGACCGTAGCCATGCACGATTCGCTTGCCGAACTGCCCGTCGAAGCGCGCGGCGAGCTCGGTGGTAAGCGGACCCGCGCCGCAGATTATGTGGCGGAATCGGCTCAGGTCGTAATCGGTTAGGTTTTCATCCTTTTCGCAGAGGAATGCGAGGACCGTCGGCACGACGCTCACCCAAGTACACTCTTCGCGCGCCAACACCTTCCAGAAGTGCTGCGGGCTGAACCGCTTGTTGAGGACCACGCTGCCGCCTGAGTAGAACGGCGTCATGAGCGTTACGACCGTCCCATTAACATGGTGAATCGGAAGCACGCACATCGCGCGGTCGTCCGGAGTAAATCGGTGCCATTCCGCGATGCTGTGGGCATCCACGAGAAGATTGTACTGCTCGAGCGACACCCCCTTAGGAGCGCCAGTCGTGCCGGACGTATAGACGATCAGGCATTCCGTATCGGACGGAAGGTCCGGAATCTCCGCCAGCGGTCCACTCTTCTGGACTGCTTCATCAAGCAGGATGATATTCCCCGCGGATTCTCCACCAAACTGGACGAGGCTGCGGACCGCGGGCAGCCGCTTAGAGAATCGAAGGCACCGTTCCGCCTGGTCCGCATGGAAGAAGATCGCTCGCGCATCCGAGTTCTCAAGGATGTACGCCGCCCGCTCGTCACCCTCCCCGCAGTTTATCGGCACCACGGTAGCGCCCAGAATCCACGCCGCGAAATAGACCAGCACGGTTCGCGAATCGTTGACCGTCATCGTCGCGATACGGTCGCCGGTTCGGATTCCCAGATCAACCGCTACAAACGCTGCCAGGCGACGGACCGCGATATCGAACTCACGATAAGTGTAGTGAGTCGCCGGCTCCCCCTCGTCATAGTAAGTGAGCCACGTCTTATCCGGCGACTGCGCGGACCACCGAATCAGGAGCTGGCCGATGTTCCGGTAGGGCGTCATCGGAGGTTCGGCCGGCTTGCCGGTCAGGCTCCGCGCCCGCTTGATCTTCTCGATGGTCGCCGAATCCACATTGTCCGGAGCGTAATGCATCGCGAATCTCCGCACGTTGTCGAATGAGTGTAAGGCGGCCTGATTATAGGCGCGAGGCTGCATCCAGGTCAAGAACCACGGACAAAGGGCATGACGTGTCAGAGTAGATGTGCACTCTTCGAACGCGGCTCACGCCTTGGCTAGATATCGAGGAGCAGCGACACCCGTCATCATGGAAGGACCTGCTTTTCCGCAACCTCAACGCACGTAGAAGTGAACCTTGATGGACGGAATCCGTCTAAGAGGCTGAAGCATGGAGGAAGTTGAGATGGAACAAATAGTAACGGTGATTCTGGAGTTTATGCGGAGCGGCCAGAGGGTCAAGATAAGACTCCCGCGCCACCTGGCGGAATCTGCCGCGCGCAATGAATTCCAACCCATAGCGGGCGCCCGCGTCCTGGCCGTCCAGGGCTAGCGCACGCGCATTAATCCATCGCGGTAAATCGGCCGGTCGCGAGGCCTTCAATATAGAAACGCCCGGGTCGAAATGACCCGGGCGTCGCTGATTCTACGGCGTCAGTAGCGTGCTAGTGACTCTTCTCTGCGGCTTTCTGCGCGATGGTGGTGTCGACCGGGATTCCCGGACCCATGCTCGACGTGACGGTGATCTTCTGGAAGTAGCGGCCCTTTGCCGCTTGCGGCCTGGCCTTGATCAGTGCGGCCATGAACGTGTTGAAGTTCTCCCGGAGTTGGTCCTCGGAAAAGCTGGCCTTGCCGATAGCTGAGTGGACGATTCCGGCCTTCTCAACGCGAAACTCCACGCGGGAAGCGCCCTTGATGTCCTTCACCACTTGCTCGATGTTCGGCGAGACCGTTCCGGCCTTCGGATTCGGCATCTTCTGCTTCAAGATACTGCCGAGTTTACCCACTAAAGGCATCATGTCCGGCGTGGCGACGAGCAGATCGAATTCCGCCCAGCCGTCCCAACCCTTCTGAATCCGCTCGATCAGATCCTCGGCGCCCACCTCGTCCGCTCCCGCCGCGCGAGCCGCGTCCGCCTTATCCCCCTTCGCAAATACGGCAACCTTGCGCGACTTGCCGGTTCCGAACGGTAGATTGACCGTTCCACGCACCATCTGGTCGCCGTGCCGAGGATCCACGCCGAGGTTGACCGCGACCTCGATTGTTTCGTCGAACTTGGCGGTCGCTAGGGACTTAATCTTGATCAGGGCCTCATCCGGCGGAATCGGTACGTCCTGGTTGACCTGTTTGGCGACAGCCGCGAACCGCTTGCTGTGTTTCGGCCGCCCCGCTTTCGCATCCCGCCGCGTCTTGGTTGAAATAGGCATCTGTTTGCTCCTGTGGTGATATCGGGGTGACCGCCCCTCCCACGAAAGTACTGTATGGGTGTGTTGGTGTTTGGATTGTAAACCCCCCCCCCCCCCACCCACACACGAGTTAACGCTTCTAAAGTGACCCCCATAGACCCCGCCCTCCCATAGACGGT
>JBKJZI010000286.1:0-4979 GCA_046715155.1 Chthonomonadales bacterium
ATCTGCATCTCTTCCATATCGTACGGGAGATCGAGCGCAAAGCGCTCGAACCAGAAGATCTCGACGACGATGATGTGAAGGATGATTCCGCCAATGCTATGCCCGCCGGGATACGCCTGCCAGACCACCGCGTCTTCGCTCAGTTCCTGGTCGAGTTCTAACCGCCATTCGTTCGTTCCGTCCTGAAGGATTGCGCAAAGGAGGCCATAGGGCTCCTGATATCCGGGCAATGGTTCCGCATCGACCAGCATGCTTGTGGCTCCTAAAGTCGCTTCGTGAACCACTTCTGGTCAATCCCGGCCTCGAGGAGACGGTCGCGGAGTTGGCCGGCGTGCTCCTGGATGTGGCGCATATTGAGGATGATGTGGTCCAGCTTGGGGATCTTGTACCAGCTAAAACCAGACTCCGGTGAGCTCAGGTCGATCCTGTCGAGCTGAGGATCAACCATCGCGTCTACGCGTTCCCAATAAGTAAGCATCTCCGCCCTGGAATAGGGTGCCGCGTCGAGCCTCTCCCGTTCCTGGTCGCTTTCGACTTCATCCCGGTGATGATCCCAGGGAACAAAATCTTCCTCCCGGACCTGCAGGTACATGTGCGCAAAATACAGGGTGTGATACGTCAGCCGCCAGAAGCTCCGGGGCGGAACGCCACCGACCCACAGGGAGTCCGGACACGCTTCAATCGCCCCGCGCAGCATGTCGAGCGCGGCGTGGTACTGGCCTTTCAACGCAGGTTTGAGATTGTCCATGTAAGATCCTGTCAGGTGTTCCTCGCCTCGGAGTATGAATACTCGCTGACCCTTGTGGTATTACTGCCTTAATGTAATACTACCATTGTCAAGTCCCAATACGCTCAGGTCAGGAGGCAGTTATGCTAGCATCCAGTCGATTGACGCAAAAGTATCAAACAACTATTCCGGCGAAAATACGGCGGCTGCTCGGTCTCCAAAGCGGTGACATTATCAGTTTCGATTTGAAAGAAGGAGATGTTATTTTGAAGCGGGCAACGCCGCTTGATGTCGCCTTTGCGAAAGCTGTCGAGGGTACGCTTTCCGAGTGGGCTTCCGACGAAGATGAGCAGGCGTATCGTGACCTATAAACCAGGCATGGTAGTGCGGGTTCCATTTCCGTTTGTCGACTCGGGAGAGACAAAGCACCGTCCTGCTCTGGTGCTCAGTACCGAGGAACACAATTCAGCTCATGGACATTCTGTGATGGCCATGATAACAAGTGCGAAGCACAGAAGGTGGCCCAGCGATGTCACTATCTCTGACCTCGAAAGCGCCGGCCTTTCAAGTCCATCTATCGTTCGGTTCAAACTTTTCACACTCGACAATCGACTCGTCGCAAACGCGGTCAGCAGCGTGGACGAAGCAGATTGGAGCGAAGTCTTGAAAGCGCTCGGCGGTATTCTCGCTACACGGTAGGCATAAATAGCTCGGACGGGATACTGGCAAGGGCTAGCCGTGGCAACAATAAACCGATTGGGCATCCGGACACTCCTAAATCGACCCGCGCGGCATTTCGAGCGCACAACGTAATCCTACGAACCCGCTGATGACGCCCCGACAGCTCTGCTTGGTACGTTAGCTCCGATGGCGCAAGCGAAGAGAACTTCCCGGGAGGCATCATAGAGGCGGCGGGGTCGTGATTGACATCACCTGCTCGTTCTCGTATACTCTTCCCGAGGCCGCAGTCACCATTGGCTTCCGGATTACACCTGGTCTTAACCGGATTATGCCGCATAGTGCGGTCTAATCAATAGTTAGCCGGATCGCTGAGCGAGTGGGGAAAGAGAACGCAGGTAGAATCGTCGAGGGGAGGGCTGACATGATGGGATACCGACCGGTCGGTTGGATATGCGGAATGGTGGCCTCGGTCGCATTTGGCGCCAACATGATCATGGCGCAGTCGCCGGAAACCCGGGCAATCGGAACGTTGGGTGGCGAGAAGGCAGGCGGCGCGGCTTGTCGCGCCACCGGCGATGCCTGCTTTCTCGGTATCGATCCCGATATTTACCGGATGCCTCTTCTGGGTCAATACGTCCAGAGCGGCGAGCGACGGATCTGCGCCACCCGAAACTGGTCCTCTTTCCCGCCGGAAGCGTTTGGCATCGACTTTCTCCGGCAGTTCTGGTCTGTGATGACGCCACAGGATCAGGCTGCCACCGAGGGAACCGCGTTCTTTTTTCTCACGACCCATTGGGGGCCGCCCGACGCTCCGGCCGCGGACCTCGGCACAGTAGCGACGCCGGCGCGCTTCCCGGACGAGGTTTTCAGCAGCCTCGAAAGGCGGACCTTTCGGATTGAGTTCGAGGTCCCCAAAACGGATTTGGAAAAGCTCGGCTGGCAGCCGGCGTCTCTGCCGGTCTCGATTCCCCCGGATCCCTCCCCCGCGGTGCCGCTCAAGTTGCGCGGCTGGTACATCAAAGGCGACGGCCTCGCCAAAAGCGGCGACGGCGACGATCACGGCCGCGAAGACCACGATGCGAGAGAGCATCCGCTGGTCATTCTCTCAGCGGGATTCCCGTATTCCATCGCCTTCAATCAGTCGGTTGGAGGTATCGCCGTGGGGAGACAGCTGCGGAAAACCGCTACCTATCTCGTAGCCCAGGGATACGACGTGCTGTTCTTCGACAAGCGTGGGCACGGCTACTCCGAAGGGATTCTCGACGGCATGGGAGAAGACATCTTCAGGGCGCTCGACTTGCTGGAGCACGGCATGATCCTCGAGGATGGCATCACATCGTCCCTCTCGATCATCACGCCGGACGGCCGCCGATTGCACGGTGTGGCAGCGGCAGGGGAGAGGCTCCTTGGAGACGGCTACAGCGCCAAGACCAAGCCGGTGGTGCTGCGCGGCTTCTCCTACGGCTCCAGCCAGCTGCAAAAGGCTATGGCGATGAACTATTCGAATCTCCCGGTGGAGTATCGATTCAGGAGAGATAGTGTCGGCAACGTCGTTGTGGACGACGCGCGGACGCCGCGCGGGAATCGCGGGTATAACTTCAAGGGCAACATCGCGATTTCGGGGTTTCAAGGCTCGCTCAAGTACGAAACCGCTCCATTCTTCCTGGCATTGGACGCGCTCGCTTCGACCATCGGCCACAATGGCGGCGTGCTGAAGAGCTCGGTATACCAGAGCATGGATCGCTGGCCGGCCTTCCTCGGGCTGTACGCAACGAATGATTTCGAAACAGCGGACGGCGCTATCGACGCGTTCAACAACCGTCTGCGAGGATTCAAGGAAATTCGAATGGTCACCGGCTACCACTTCGGCCTGGCCAGCGAAGAGGTCGATACTTACTTCGCGCACGAGACCGCGCGGTTTGCTAGGAAAGTCGTTCTTAACCGCCCGCCCATCGACAACAGGCGGACCACGACGTATGCGCGCGAAGTCTGTGACGCCGAGCCTGTGCTGATGGATCCAACGACGCAGTCGATCGTCGGCGTGCCATCGGACACAATCCAACATGCCAACCGAAAGGTCGATGACTTCATCACACGGTGGGTGAGAAGCGAAAGACACCGCTTTGGCGAATAACGCGAAGGTCAGACTCGTCGACGACGCTCCGGCTAACGCCCCGGTTCAGCGGCGGGCCGCGCGGCGGACCGTCCGCTGCAACCGGGGCGTTAGACCGCACTCAGCGGAAGATGTGGAGAGGTGCCCGAGCGGCTGAAGGGGGCCTGCTGCTATGGCAGGAGGCTGTGGCGAGGGTCCCTGTCGCAACCCGGCAGGGATGTCCTGGCCCCGTGGGTTCGAATCCCATCCTCTCCCGTGATGCCGGCCTAACAGGGCGCTGCACCCGACGGCTGGCCGCCCAAGCGGTTCGTGACCGAAGGCGGGTGCAGGCCAGCCGCGGGTGAGCTTTGGCGTTAGGCCGCTCAGCGGGATGGTGGGATGCGTTACGAAGAGTTTAGAGATCAAATCCAAGGCGAACTCCAGCGAAATGCGGCCGGTCTGACCTGGGCGGAACTCCAACAGCGGCTGGACTTACCGTATACTCGCCCCTGCCCAACGTGGGTAGCACGATTGGAAGACGAGGTCGGCCTCTCCCGAGTAAAGGGTCGTGGACCTGCCCATGTTTGGAGGGTCGTACCAGACCCAGAGAACAACTGGGCGACGAACGAAGCTGACCGGATGCGTTGAAATTGTGAGTGGGCGGCCTAACCATGCGCTGCTGCGAACGGCGGCGGGCAGTCGCAGTTGCACGCCTGGATTCCCAAAGCGTCAGTTATCCGGCGTCTCCTCGCCCAAAAGATGCCGGGCCGAATACATCTGTCCGGTGTGGTAGGCGATGTGGAAGACCAGGTACTCGAGTTGAGCGCCATAGGTGAAGTCTCCGGGCAGGTCGGGAGCGGCGCTGGTTAGGTCAGGATTGAGGGCTTTGAAGTGGGCCAATGACTCCTCGTGGACGCGGACCAGTTCGCCGTGGACCTGTGCGGCGGTCATTGCTAGGTGCTCTTCCGAGGGCGGAGCAGTGTTGGGGTAGTAGCGGAATCGCGGGTCAATCAATGGGCTGGTTACCTTACACTTCGTCAGATCCTCGCCCTCGCCCGCCAGCCTCACCGCCTCCCAATAGGCGATGTGTCCCGCCAACTCGCCCACGGAGAGGAGCCCTTCCGCGGGCCGTTTCCAAACGTTCTCGTCCGCCAGGCCCTTGAACGCTTCTCCCAACTCGAAGTAGTCCTGTTCCATCAGCTTCAAGTAGGCTTCAAGCATCATTCACCTCCCCAGATTCCCTTTCCTTATTGGTCCACCACCAGTCGCCGTAGTCGGTGTCTACCGTTCCTCCTCCCTCTACATTCACGCCGTCGCGGATTCTCACATGGTGCGCGCGGCTCGGCAGTCCAACAACTCCTTGTTCGTTCACTATGGCTTCGACACCTTCGGATCATACCGTCACTGCATTCTTCATTCCGGTTCAATTACATGCATCGTTGCGGTCAGAGGACAAACTCCCTGGAGGCATCGGATTCC
>JBKJZI010000287.1:0-9320 GCA_046715155.1 Chthonomonadales bacterium
AGTGGACGGAGACTCTGGCGGACGGCTCAACCGCCCAACGAAGCGGAATCACCGCCGACCGCGAAGCGTGCGCCCGCTTCCTGGAAGCGAGCACCGGCCTGGCGACGCTGCTGAATCCGGTCATCGGGTATGACGCCGCCGCCGCCGTAATGAAGCAGGCAAAAGCAGAGCGCCGATCCATCAAGGAGGTCGTGGTCGCGAGTGGCCTCATGACGGCCGAAGCCTTCGATGCGCTCATCGAGATTTCGGTCGAGCGATAGCGAATGCGCCTTCCGCTCCTCGCGCTGACTTCTACCGTACTTGGGATTGTCGGCGGATGCACCTCGGAACACCGAACGACCCAAAAACCCAATAACCTAACGACGCAGTATCGGGACGCATCACCTCGCTGGTCGCCCGACGGCAAGAAGATTGCCTTCCTCCGCATTTTTGGCGACCGCCTGACGCAATTGTGGGTAGCAGAGTCTGATCTGCGGAATCCGCGCTCCGTTTCACCGATCGATTCCGTGCGCTGGGCCCGCCCTCCCATCACTGGCCGCGCCGCTCCGGTCGCCCCCGATGCGCCGTCCTGGTCTCCCGATGGCCGCCGCATAGCCGTTAGTCGTGGAGAGCGGATTCCGTTCGAGGGCAAGCGCACCATAGGCGGGACCGCATTGTGGGCGTATGAAGCAGACTCTGGCACGGTTGAACCAATCGCGGTGCATCCTGCCGGTTACGTCGGCGACCTGCAATTCTACCGCGCCCCCGCCTGGTCCCCAGATGGCAAACGGATCGCTTACATGGCCGAAGGCGTCTTCGGCTACGCATCGCTCGTCATTCACACGGTTGGCGTCACCAGACCTGAGGAGCAGTCGCCGTACGTGGACATGCTGGACGATAACGGCTGGCCGGCATGGTCCCCCGACGGTCGCTGGCTCGCCTTCCGCCACTCCCTCTTCCAAAGCGAATCTGCTCTCCCAGTTGAAACCGTGCGATTCATCGCCCCAGGAACCGGAAGAAGTCGCACAGTCCACATTAAGAGCCCGAAGCCAGCAGAACTCCGGCGGGTCTCGCATCTCGCATGGTCTCCTCAAGGCGGCCGCCTCGTCGCGCGCCAATATGCCTATGGAAAACCCGATAGCGCTTCGCCGATAGTGGTGGATTCCGAGCGAGGGAAAGTCGTCCGTTCGTCGGCAGCGCACGCACATGCAGTCCTATGGAACCGCTCCACACCAGGCACAGTAGGGGCGGCTCGCAAACCGCCTCTACAGAGCAGCGCGAAGGCAGTGCATGAGGGCGTCGTAACGATCCTCAAATCTGGATCCGCTTTCGAGTTACTTCGGGAAGACGGCCGGATTCTGGCCCAGATTCCGTCAGACGACTTTGACGTTTCGCCGAACGGCAAGAGGATCGTGTACCCGAACCCGGAAAAACAAAGACCCGCAGCGCAAACCACGCTGCAGGTCTCGAAACTTACTTACTGAATGGAATCAGCCGTTACTGATTACTGATCACCGATTACTGATCACTGGCACTACTACGCCGGCCCCGGCTCCGGTCGAAGTCGCGGATCGATGCGCGGTCGCGGCGTTTCCACCTCCGAATTCCGAATATCGGCGTTCGGCGCGGCAGGGGGCGCGGCAGTCTCGTCGTGCTCCTGGGGCGTCGTACCCTGAATGAGCGATAGGAACTCTTCGCGCTCCATGGTCTCGCGCACCATCAGTACCTCGACGATATGATCCATCTTTTGGCGATTCGTGTTCAGGATCTGTTTCGCCCGCTGATAATTGCGGTCCATGATTCCGCGGACCTCTTCGTCGATGGCCTGAGCCACCTCCTCCGAGTAGTCACGGTCTTCCATGACGTCGCGACCAAGGAACGGGTTACCGTGCCGGCGGCCCAGGCGAAGCGGACCGAGCCGCTCGCTCATGCCATACTCGCACACCATGGCGCGCGCCAGTTCCGTCGCCCGGTCAAGGTCGTTGGACGCGCCGGTGGTGATCTCCTGGAAGACTAGCTCCTCCGCCACGCGGCCGCCGAGCGCCATGGCGATCTTATCCTCGATCTCGCTCCGGGAAACGTTGTAGCGGTCTTCGGTCGGCAGTGAGATCGTGTATCCCAGCGCCATGCCGCGCGGCAGGATGCTCACCTTATGGACCGGATCCGCGTGCGGGAGCAGCTCGCCGACGATGGCGTGGCCCATTTCGTGATAGGCGACGACTCGCTTGTCGCGCTCCGTCAGTAACCGGCTTTTACGCTCGGGCCCGGCGATCACACGGTCGATCGATTCCTCAAACTCGGCTGTCGAGACCTTGTTCTTATCGCGGCGCGCGGCCAGCAGCGCCGCTTCGTTCACCAGGTTCGCGATATCCGCGCCGGTGAATCCCGGAGTCCGCTTGGCCAGGCTCTCGATATTCTTTTCGCGCTCTTCGTCGTTCGAATCGAACTCTAGCGGTTTGCCTCGAAGGTGAACACGGAAGATCTCTCTTCGCCCACGCGCATCCGGGGCGTCCACAATCACGCGGCGGTCGAAGCGGCCCGGTCGGAGCAGCGCAGGGTCGAGCACGTCCGGACGGTTGGTCGCAGCGATCATGATGACACCGGCGTTTGGATCGAATCCGTCCATCTCCACCAGGAGTTGGTTCAGCGTCTGTTCGCGCTCATCATGCCCGCCGCCCAATCCCGCGCCGCGCTGGCGGCCGACCGCATCGATCTCGTCGATAAAAATGAGCGAGGGCCGGTTGCTCTTGGCGGTGTCGAACAGGTCGCGCACTCTGCTTGCGCCGACGCCGACGAACATCTCGACGAAGTCCGAGCCGGAGATGTGGAAAAAGGGAACGCCCGCTTCCCCGGCGATGGCGCGGGCAAGCATGGTCTTACCGCAGCCGGGAGGTCCGAGCAGGAGAACACCCTTCGGAATCTTCGCGCCGAGGGCCTGGAACTTCTTGGCGTTCTTGAGGAACTCCACGATCTCTTCGAGCTCTTGCTTCGCCTCATCCACGCCCGCAACGTCGTCGAACGTGATTTTCGGAACGTTGTCGGTCAATCGTTTGGCGCGGGAGCGGCCAAAGGAGAGCGCCTGGTTTCCGCCCGACTGAGCTTGCCGTATGAAGAAGATCCAGAAGACCGCGATAAAGATAAGCGGAAGCATAACGGAGAAGAGCAGCCCCTGCATCCAGTCGGACAGCAGCGGCTTGTTGATGCCCGCCGAGACACCATGCTCTTTGAGAAGGTTGATGAGCTGCGCCTTCGCCTCCGATGAATCCGGAAGTTGGACGGTGATCTCGTCGGTAGTGGCCGCTGCCGGGCGCTTGAGGTAGGTACCCTTGAAGAGGTCCTTGTGGATCTCACCATCTTTGATCTGATTGGTCTCGATCATCCGAAGGAAATCCGTATATTTGACAGGCTTGTCCGACTCGCCGAAACCGCGAATCCGCTGCTGCTGGAGAGCGACGACCACCAGAGCGATCATCGCGATGGTGATAAACCACCGGAAAGTCTTACTATTCAAGCCAACCTCCCGTTACGGCGAGCCGCGTAACAGCCCTATTATAGCATAGCGCGTCGATGCTGACCGGCCGTACGAATGACGGATGACGAACGACGAATGACGAATGGGCGACAGTTCTAAGCGTTCATTCATTGGGCTGCGGTTCAAAGGTAATCTTCAGAATCCGCCGGGTCTCGGCGCTGATCCGCGACCGTTCGCTTACCGCAATTCCAACAACCCATAGAATCCCTTCCTCGTCCGCGACCACCGGAATCCGATCGCGCAGCTCCTTGGGCGCCTTCTTATCGACAAGAAGGTCCTGAAGCTTTTTTGTTCCCATCATTCCGAACGGCTGAATCCGATCGCCCTGTCGTCGATTTCGCGCGAAAAGACGCCCGCGGACCGAATCCGCATCCACCACACACACCCTACCCAAGCTGGGAGGCTGGAAGCCTTCCGTAACGGATTCTGTCTCAACCCGAAATCTACCCCCTAGCATTGGCGTCTCCGTACATCCAGGTACGTCTAGAACTACTTCGAATGGAAGCGGAGACGATTCCGGTTTTACCCGCCCGATTCGCACACGCTCCGAATCCCCGCTAATGCATACTCCCGCTCCGGGAAGGGTGATACTGAACTTAACCGCTTCTACGGCGCTTAACAGTGCGGATTCAACGGAATCAAATCCCACGTCCGATAGGTCTCCCCGCACAGACTCCGCGGCCAGCCGTAGTATTCGCCGGCCGAGAGCCGGATGGTGACCGGCCAGGCCTGCGCGGTTCAACTCAACGGAATCAGCGTCACGCTTCAGGATCGTGGCCTTCAGGCCGTCCTCCGCCAGCATGCGCAGCAACTCGGAGTCCGCCCCGGCAGAATCTGAAAGCCGAAGGATCGCTTCCCGTATTGCTGGATTGTAGTACGCCGCAAGCTGGGGCAGCAGTTCCTCCCGCACTCGGTTGCGCCGGTAGCGCAGAGACAGATTAGACGCGTCTTTCCGATACGATATGCCATGCTCGCGGCAATACTCCCCCGTTTCTTTGCGCGTCACGCTCAAAAGGGGCCGAAGAATCCGCCCCGAACGGGCCGGCAAGCCGCGGAGCCCGTCTGTCCCGGTCCCGCGCATAATGTTCAATAAGACGGTCTCGATGAGGTCGTCCTGCGTGTGCCCGAGCGCAATACATTCTGCGTTCAACTCCTCTGCGGCGCTCGCCAGGAATCGACGACGCGCGTTTCGGGCCGCTTCTTGCAGCGATCGGTGCGTGCGGCGCGCCTCATCGCGGACCTCTACGCGCGTCGAAGCGCAGCGGATTCCGAGGGAGGCGGAGAACGACTCCGCGAATTGTCGGTCTTCGTCGGCATCCGCTCCCCGGATTCCGTGATTCAAATGCGCGGCGAAGAGCGTGAGCCCGCACTCCTCCCTCAAGAGCGCAAGGGAATGTAGTAAAGCGCAGGAATCTTGCCCGCCGGACAGCGCGACGAGAATATCGCGCTGTCCGCCCTCGCTCATGAATTGCCGGACGCGGTCAAGCAGAGTGGATGGTCTTGTGGAAAGCAATCGAGCGTTCATTTCACCTGCAGGAAGAAGGCGCGGCGCCTGTTGAATAGTACGCTTGCCGCACTGTCTCCAAACCGTTCCACCTTTCGCCTGGCGCGGGGTCAAGTTCCTCTACCATGATCCAGATCGACGAGACGACCACCAGCGACGGCCGGATGGACGCCGTGATCCTCGCCGGCGGGACGCTCCCGGAGGACCTCGCCCGCCGCTCGGAGACCACCCACCGCGCGTTTCTACCCCACGAGAATCGTCCGAACGTTCTCTTGACCTACGACGCGGTTCGCGCGTCAAAACATATAGCCCGCGTCGCCGTCGTTGGGCCAGGTGAACTTGGACAAATTGCGGAGATCGCCGGGGCCGACATGTTCATGCCGGAATCGGATTCCATGGAGTCCAACCTCTTCACCGTTTTCGCGCGCCTCCTGCCTGAGGGGCGAATTCTCGTCTCCGCCTGCGATTGCCCGCTCATCACGGCCGGCTCAATAGATGATTTCATTTCGCGCAGCGCGCCGGAAGCCGCGATAAACGTACCCATCGTCCGTCATGAGCTCTTCCAGCGAAAGTTCCCCCGCTCCCCCGGTCTTCCGATTCAGCTCAAGGATGGAAGCTGGCTTCCGGGCAACTGTGCCGTCATCAATTGCCGGTCGATCCCGAAGCTGCAGCGCCTGCTCCCCGAAGTCTTCCACCGTCGCTCCGACCTGCGCGAGATCATCGCCCAACTCGGCTGGAAGTTCGCCTGGAGGGTCAAAATGAAGCGCGTCAGTCTGGCGGAGGTAGAAGAGAAGATCTGCGAAGTCGCCGGCCTCCCCATCCGTCTCATCCGAGACTGCGACCCCGTCCTGGCCTTCGACGTGGACACCCTCGCACAATGGGACTACCTCCGCCGGTGGTCGACGCCGGTCGGGTCTCGGGTCTAGGGTATCGGGTATCGGGTAAAGTACTCACGGGCGCAAGAAGCACCTGCAAGGTCGCGTACCCGACTCATCCGAAACCCGAAACCCGAAACCCGATACCCCATGAAGGTCGGCCTCATTGGCGTGCCGCAAAGCGGTAAGACTACGCTCTACAACGCGCTGACGCGCTCGTCCGCGGCGACGACGCCGTTCGGCGGATTCTCCGAGCAGGTCAACCTGGCCGTCATCCCGGTGCCCGACGAGCGGTTCGACTTCGCCGTCTCCATTTGCAAGCCGAAGAAAGTCGCCCCCGCCACTATCGAGATCACCGACGGCGCCGCGCGGATTCAACACGACGAGAACCGTCAGAAGTTCGGGACCGACTTCTTCTCCGGGGTACGCAATATGGACGCGCTCGTCCTGGTCATCCGCGCATTCCAGAGCGACCTGACACCCGAACCACCGAATCCCCGACGCGAAGCGGAATCCGTCCTCGAAGAGCTGCTCCTCGCCGATCTCACAGTTATTGAAGGGCGTCTCGAGAAGCTTGAGAAAGCGAGGCTTCTAAAGCGGCAGACCCCCGCCGAGGCCGCTGAGCATCAGTCCATACAAAAGATCAAAGAGCATCTGGAATCCCTAAAGCCGGTCCGCACGCTGGAGCTTACCGCGGACGAGGAGCGCTCCATCCGGAGCTTCGCCTTCGTCAGCGGTAAACCCCTGATTCTCGTCGCGAACCTCGGCGAATCCGATCTGACTGATCGGTCCGAGCGGTCCGATCTAGCCGCACTCCGGCAATACGCCGCCGAGAATCACCTTCTGCTCATCGAGCTTTGCGCCAAAGTGGAGATGGAAGTGGCCCAGATGGACCCGGCGGAGGAGCGCGGATTCCTGGAGGCCATGGGTATCGAAGAGCCTGCCCGCGCTCGCCTGATCCGCGCCGCCTACGATGCTCTAGGCTACAACAGCTTCTTCACCGTGGGAGAGGACGAAGTCCGCGCCTGGACCCTGCGCAAAGGCGCCACCGCCCTCCAGGCCGCCGAGCGGATTCACTCCGACATCGCCCGCACCTTCATCCGCGCCGAGGTCATCCCCTTCGAAGACTTCCGCCAGTCCGAGGGCTGGGATGCCGCCCGATCCGCCGGCAAGATGCGATTAGAAGGTAGAGAATACGTGGTCAAGGACGGAGAAATCGTCCACATCCGCAACTCGAAGGGTTGAGTGGAGTGTCGCACTTAATGAGAACGGAATCGAAGCAACGGAACGACGTGAACAATCCTCTTTTCCTCTTAGCAATTGCGGCTCTGACGGCAGCGGGGATGTCATATCTCCTGCTCAAGCGCGCCCCCATATACCTGACATTGCCTATTCTATTAGCCTCGGTGCTTGTAACCTGGCCCTTCAGCCTCAAAAGTCCGATTGGTCGCCGTTGGTGGGGGGCGTCAGCGGGATTCGTGCTGGGATTGAGTGTAGCATCATTGCTTGGGCCGGGTTCGGCGATCGCCTGGGTCTTGCTGAATTTGAGTGTAGCGTGCTGGACTTACGCGGTATACCTGCGGTGGAATCCGCCCGCGGGATTGGATGAACAGGGCCGTCCCAATCCTGAATAAGGCCGCTCACCGTCTGGTATAATCTGCCCGAATGTTGGGGGATCGTCCAGCGGCAGGACAGCGGCCTTTGGAGCCGTTAACCCAGGTTCGAATCCTGGTCCCCCAGTTGGACAAGAGTTGAAGAGTGGAAGAGTGGAAGAGCCCGTCCTTTCTTCCACTCTTTCACCCCGGCGGAATCTCCCGCCACGCTGCAAACTCCCTCACAAACCTTACGACTTCGCCGGCCGCCGCCTGGAAGAGCGCTTCGCCCTTCCCCGCCGTCGCCAACTCAGGGTGGCCAAAAGCACCGGTCTTGCTGAGTTGGTTGAAGGCCCTCGGCACGTCCACCCTACTTGGTCCACTGAAATCCGGGACATAGAACGCGGAATCGAACGGAATGTTCGTGCCGGTCGCGGATTCCATGTCTACCAGCTCCGGGCGAGTTCGCAGGATCATGGACGTCTCCTGCTCGCAGGCGTGGGTGACGGAAGGGGACTGCAGGCCCGGAATCGTGGCCACTTGCTCGGCGGAGAGCGCCCACCAGCTCGAGAAGGCGAGAAAGAGCTCCGGCTTGTCGCGATGGCGGAGCTGCACGTTGTAGAGCGCCTGGCGGCCGGGCGTGATATTTCCGCCGTGGCCGTTCAGCAGGAAGATACGGCGGAATCCCCCTCCGATGAGGCTTTCGAGCACGTCTTCGATGACGCTCACGTACAGGTTGTTGGACAGGGATACTGTTCCCGGAAACGCCAGATGGTGGTGTGAGGCGCCGAGCCACAATGTCGGAAGGAACCGAGCCTCATCACCTAACTCAAATTCCGCGCGGCGCGCGATCTCCGTAATGATCATCGTGTCCGTCAGCATAGGAAGATGATGCCCGTGCTGCTCCAGCGACCCCAGCGGCGCGACGACCACTTTCCTCAGATCGCGCTCCGTCTCCACCCACCGCCTCTCCCCGTGATGCATACAACCTCCTTACTCAACTCTCAACACTTAACACTCAACACTTAAGAATCGGAACCTAGTAACCGTGTTTGCGCGTAACCGTCTATGGTGACGGGTTCGAACTTCGGTCCCGACCTCCTCTCAATGCGAGTGCCACGCTGATAACACCGCGAAATTACCAGGGTTGACAAACATGCGAGCCGTCGCCTATTATTACAGCCGTCTGTGGCACCCCATACGAATTCGACAAAGAGCCCGCACTCCCCTTATTCCGAGCGTATCCCGCTGGTTAGGGACGTCACCGGATTACCTGGCGATGCGGGCTAATTGCTGAGACGTCATAAAGTAACTCCCCGGATTGGGGACGCGAAGGTCTCTCCCTCAGAATCGGGGGTTAGGGGGCGGCCCACGCAATCTTTCGAAGAAGGGACATCCAGGCGTGCGAAAGTGGAGTACTGAGTCCATCGCCGATGAGATCCGGCGGATGAACAAAGCGGGCGAAGACCTCAATTACGCGACGATTGCGCAGAACCACGTGGCCCTCCTAAGAGCCGCGACGCGTTACTTCGGTTCCTGGAAGCTGGCTGTCGAAGAATCCGGAATCGGCTACGAGAACATACGCAAATACAAAACCTGGACCCGGGACCGGATTCTGGAAAGAATCCGCGAGCTGCACGCCGGGGGTGAGGACCTCTCCTGGAGACACGTGAGCACGGCAGTCGATCCCCAGCTCGCGGCGGCGGCCACGAAACGGAAGCACTTTGGCTCCTGGCGCGCCGCCATCGAGGCAGCCGGCCTTAAGTATGGAGACATTCGCCGCTACCAGGTGTGGAACGAGCAGACGGTCATCGAGCGCCTTAAGGCGCTTCATGCAC
>JBKJZI010000288.1:0-11501 GCA_046715155.1 Chthonomonadales bacterium
CCCGGGCGGAACCTGGCAGGTGACAGCGCTTCCTGGAATTACCCTCTCTCCGGCCGGCCCTAATCAAGCTCTCACGATAACCTGCGCGACGGAAGGCGCTTCCCTCGCATACACAACCGAGGAAGGCCCTAACGCCCGCTGGCGCCTATACCACGGGCCGGTCCATGTTCCGAAAGGCTCGACCATCCGTGCAAAAGCGTGCAGGCTGGGTTATAAAGATAGTGAAGAGACCCAAAAACCATGAGAACCTTAGAGATACTCAACCCAAAGCTCGCGGCCGCCATTAAGGCGACGGAGATTCCCCCGCCGATTGCGGATCCTGTACTGCGGGGAACCGCTATTCGCAATCGAATGCCCGTGGATGAGGCCCGAATTGCCGACTTCTGCCGAAAACACGGCATCGCCGAGCTGGCCCTATTCGGCTCGATCCTTCGAGATGATTTCAGAGCCGACAGCGATATCGATTTCCTGGTTGAATTTCAACCCGGACGGCGCGTAAGTCTATTCGACATAGGGGGCATGGAACTTGAATTGATAGAGATGCTCGGGCGAGAGGTGGATCTTCGCACAAGAGGAGATCTGGGAGAGAGAATCCGCGGCGACATTGAAGCAAATCGCGAGGTTATCTATGCCGGCCCGTGATGAGATGTGGATCGACGACATCCTGGACGCGTCAAAGGAGGCAGCCCAGTTTGTGCGCGGACGTACACGCGCAGACCTCGACACAGACCGTCAACTGACGCTTTCTCTTGTCAAGCTCGTCGAGAACATCGGAGAAGCGGCTTCCAATATCAGCTCTGCAACGAAAACGGCCTTGCCGACGATCCCATGGTCCGAAGTCGTTCAAATGCGCAATCGGTTGGTTCATGCATATTTCAACGTCAACTTGGATATTCTCTGGGACACCGTGATAGACGATCTTCCCGAACTCGTGAAGGAGCTGACCACACATGTGGGTGGCGAATAAGCGCATTGGTTCTGCTGTCGTCCTCTGTTTGTCATCGGTCTTTGCTTTGGTTTCGAGCCCAGCAACCGGGCAGACCGCAAAGCGGCCGAACTTCGTCTTCATCCTGATCGACGATCTTCGCCATGACGCGCTGGGAATTACGGGGCACCCGTTTGTTAAGACGCCGAACATTGACCGGATCGGGAAGGAAGGGACAGTCTTCCGGAACGCGTTTGTGACGACTCCGCTCTGCTCACCCAGCCGCGCCAGCTTCCTCACCGGGCAGTACGTTCGCACGCACGGAATCCGGGGTAACGGCGACAACTCGGCCAAGAGCCACGAGCTTATGACGTTTCCCCGCCTGATTCAGAAAGCGGGATACGAGACGGCGTATGTCGGTAAGTGGCACATGGGTACCGACGATTCGCCGCGGCCAGGATTTGACAGGTGGGTAAGCTTCAAGGGCCAGGGCGCCCACGTAGATCCGCTTCTCAACCTCGACGGTCGGCAAGAGAAGGCCGCCGGCTATATGACCGACATATTGACGGACCATGCCGTCGAGTTTCTGACAAAACCGCGCTCTAAGCCCTTTCTCCTTTACCTCTCCCACAAGGCCGTCCACGGTCCTTTCGTCCCCGCCGAGCGGCATCGGGGCCTCTTCGCGGACCAGGCGATCAAGCGGAATCCGAATGCGCAGGACGACAATACGGACAAACCGGTATTACTCCGGCCGGTGCAGAATCCGCCCGCGCAGCCGGCAAGGCGGAATCAGCCCGGCCGACGCCGTCAGGGAGGCGGTCGCGGCGATGAGCTGGTCCGCAACCAGCTTCGGATGCTTACCGCCGTGGATGAGGGAATCGGACGTCTGTTTAAGGCCCTGGAGGAGACCCGCCAGCTCGACAACACTGTCATCGTCTTCACCAGCGATAATGGCTATTTCTGGGGCGAGCATGGCTTAGGGGACAAGCGGTGGGCATACGAGGAATCCGTCCGAATACCGCTCCTTATTCGCTATCCGCGTGATTTCAAAGCGGAATCCCGGCCCGAACAGATGGTCCTCAACATCGACATCGCGCCGACTCTTCTGGAACTGGCAGCAGCGCCGATTCCGGCTGAGATGGAAGGCATCTCCGTGCTGGAGGTCCTCAAAGGGCGGCGGCCGGCGAGGAATCAGGTGGCTCTCGAGTATTTCATGGAGCCACGCTACCAACGGATTCCGACCTGGCAGACCGTCCGCACCGACCGCTGGAAGTACATCCGCTATACCGAACTTCCCGGAATGGACGAGCTTTACGACCTGAAGACGGATCCCTATGAAATGGAGAATGCCGTAAACCGCCCGGATGCCCAGGAAACGCTCAAGAGGCTAAAAGCAGAGATGGAGAAAGAGTTCTCGAGCCGAAAACAGGCCGCGCGGCGATGAGAACTCTCCTTATTCTGCTGTTTCTTGCCCTAGTTCCGATGCACGCCGCTGCGGATTCCGCGAGTCGGCGGCCGAATATCCTCATAGTGATGGCGGATGACCTGGCCGACTGGCACTTGGGCTGCTATGGGAACAAGGTCATCAAGACCCCAAACATCGATCGCCTGGCAGCCACGGGCGTCCGCATGGCGAACTCCTTTGTCTGCACGCCGATCTGTTCTCCCAGCCGCGCAACATTCTTCAGCGGATTAGTCCCTCGGCAGCACGGGATCCACGACTTCTTGACCCCCCGGCCCGCGCAGAATCCAGAGCAGGGCTGGAACCGGACTCCGGATTCCTGGTACGCCCAGCCGCACATTTCCGACTTCCTAACTAAGGCGGGTTACGAGTGTGGTTACGTCGGCAAGTGGCACATGGAGCGGGAGCAGTCGCCTCAGCATAGCTACTCTTACTGGCGCGCGTGGACAGGCAGCCGCCGCGGCGCTTTCAACGACCCCAATTTCAACGCCGACGGCAAGCCGCTGGAAGAAACGGGCTACAGCACGGAGGTCTTCACCCGGCTCGGCACCGACTTCCTGCAGAAGAAGCGGGAGAAGCCGTTCTTCCTGGTCGTCTCCTACCAGAATCCGCACGTGCCCTACGACGGCCACCCGCAGCGATATTACGATATGTACCGCGATGCGGATTTTTCCTCGTTCGGAATCGAGCCCGCCGCCCCAAACGCGCTCCGCGAAGGAAACTATCTGTCGGACCCGGTGAGCGCGCTCCGGAAGGCCGCCGCCGCAACCACCGCCCTGGACGATCAGATTCCGGTCCTTCTGAAGGCCCTCTCCGATTCCGGCCAACGCGAGAACACACTTGTAGTCTTCACCGGCGACAACGGATTCCTCTACGGCCGCCACGGCGCCTGGAGCAAAGGCTGGGCGAAGGACCCCATCGTAATGTACGAAGAGGTGATCCGGGTACCCATGATCTTCAACTGGCCCGGCAAGCTCCCCGCGGGGAAAGTCCGCCGCGAATCCGTGAGCTTCTACGACATGATGCCGACGCTCCTGGAAACGGCGGGTATAGATACGAAACTCGATCGTGAGCGCTACTGCGGGGATAGCTACTGGAAACTGGTCCAGGGTAAGCGGCAGCGCTGGGAGAACATGCGGTTCTTCAATTTCCGATACGCGGATGCCGTGCGTGACGCGCGCTACAAGCTGATCCTTCGCAATGGCCAGGGCCCGGACGAGCTGTTCGATCTGACGCAGAAACCACGCGAGAAAACCAACTGCATCGCTGACCCCTCGCTCGCCCGAATCCGAGAACGGCTGCGCGAACGTCTCCTGTCCTGGCGCGCTAAATATCGCGATCCCGGCGCCGCCCTCTCAGCCGCGCATTGAAATGCGCGGCTGGCATGAACCGTCCTCCGGACGGACGCGCCCTTCGCCCGTCCGGAGGACGGTTCTTCCTACACGTGGGTTTCAACCCGCGCCTCCCAGAATCCACTCACTATAAAAAATATCGCGCACGTGGAACGGAGCCATGACCTAGTTCGTAATGAACATATTGTAGTACTCACCCGTCCTAGTTGGGAGGCTGTAACTGCCTTCAGGAGGTTTTGCAATGAGCACTATTACGAGCGATCAACTCGCCTTTGACCGCGAGCGCTCTGCAGCCGGAATACGCGCCATGGACGTGGGCCTCTTCATAGTCCGCCTGGCCCTGGGGATTATCTTCATCGCGCACGGCGGGCAGAAAGTGTTCGGCTGGTTCGGCGGGAGGGGCCTAGAGGCGACCGTCACGGGATTCGCCGGCATGGGGATTCCGGCGGCGATGGCATACCTGGCGGCATTTACCGAGTTCTTTGGCGGAATCGCCGTGGTTATCGGCCTGCTTTCCCGGCTGGCTTCACTCGGATTGGCGGTGACAATGGTCGTCGCTATCGTTATGGTCCACGGCAAGAACGGATTCTTCGCGCCCACGGGATTCGAATACAACCTGGCACTGCTCGCTATGGCGTTGGCAGTCGCAGTTGCCGGTCCCGGTCGTATTGCGGTGAGTGACCTTGAAGCGCGTCTGATTGGTCGTCGACCTGGCAGCTCGTAGATACGCGGACAACTCCGGAACCCAACAAAAAGAGCGGCCGATTCGACCGCTCTTTTTTATTGCACCCGTGAAAACTGGCGCTCTATAGGTTCCAAGCGGCTCCCCGGCTGACTCCGGAGCTGTTCATGCACGCCTCTACCGAGAAACCTCGAATAGGCTGCGCGACCGGTTGTAGCAATACCCCGATCCCCAGAGGAACCGGGAGCCGTCGGTAGAGCTGACGTGATGCTTCTTACCTTCCTTTGACATTCGAAACTGCCCGTCAGCCTGGAGATGGACTTTCCACAAGTCCGCCCAGTCCTTCATGAAGGGGACTTTGTCGGTATGCATGCCGACGATCCAGAGTCTTCCTCGAGAGTCCGCGAACAGGTTCAGGTTCTGATAGGCCTGCCAGCCGTCCTCGCCGATATCGCGGCCCGTCCTGTTCACTCTGACCTCGTCCAGGCTTGTGAATCGGTAGAAGTCCAACCGCTTCGAATTGTAGTTCCCAACCACGCAGACGTGACGAACTCCTCGCCCGCGAAAGCGCGGAGTCCGAACGGATTAAATCCGCGCTCACTGACTTTCTCAAGGGTTCGCGCCGTGGAAGCGGTAAGCCCCGAGGTTGCCGCGGTGTTACCGGCCGCGGATTCGGGCGAGAGGGACGCAGTCGCGCTGGCGCACCAACTTGGGCTCGCGGTGTTACTCGATGACCGCACGGCAAGGGCTGCCGCCCGTCGGGTTGGCGTCTCGGTTTTTGGAACGGCCGGATTGCTTATCGAACCGAAAGCGGCGGGGCTGATTCCGTCAGTACGGACGCTATTGGAACAGATTCGGGATAACGGGAATTGGCTGTCGGATACCCTGATAGACCATGCAGCATCGCTGGCCGGCGAGACGTAGGGACACGAGTTAAGATTCAATTGGCGGCGCTGCGGAGTATCGTGGAAGAGGTGATGATGAACCTCATGTACGAGATTCCGTCCTCCGCGGACGTGAAGCGGTGCGTTATCACTGAGGCAGGTGGATAGACGCGAGGAACCGACGGTGCTGACGGTGAAGGAGGCTAAAGCGAGTTGAGAGTTGAGAGCTGAGAGTTGAGAGTTGCGGCCCCGGGGGATTCCGGGGCCGTTGTTTTGTTTGAACTCGGATTACGCATTATTATGGGATTACTCAGATTACTGTCGGCCCTTACATCTGTGAATCCGCTCAATTCGTCGAATCCGAGTCCAGCCAGCAGAGAATCCGACCGGCCTCGCCCACACTAACGGAATCTGCGCGCTCCAGGCGGGATTGCGAACGAAGCGGATTGCCGGTTAGTCGATTTCGGCGCGTTCAGGCGAGGGGAGTGGGACTGCAGCTAGAGTTGGATGGTTACGGTGACCCGGCCGCCGCCGACTGGCTGGTTGCTGAACTCTATTTGCCCGCCCAGGTCCCAGTGAACGAGAGCGTCCAGCAACTGAAGCCCGGTGTGGGCGGCGGTTTTAGGGTCGAAATCGTCGCTGAAGCCGGGACCATCGTCCGAGACTACGAGCTCTCCAGTTTCTCCCGTCACCGTAAACCGCACGTTGGCCGAGGATTTGCCGTGCTTGAAGGCATTTGAGACGAGCTCGTTCAGGGCGAGGCACAGGGGAGAGGACTTGCGTACGGGCAGAGGAGCATCCTCTATCTCGTAGGTGAGACGCTTGCCCTCGCTCGCCTGGCCCAGCATTCCCAAAACCCTTTCCAGGAGGGCTCCGGTCGATATCACAGCCGCCAGCGCATCTTTTTTGGACGACGCTGTGAGGAGATCGTGGATGACGGACAAAGCTCGGATCTGGTTGCTCACCCGCTGCAGGTCGGGCACGGGAACCGAGTCTACATGGTCTCCGACCGCGATGTCCAGGGTGGCGGTAATCGTCTGAAGGTGGTTCTTGATGCGATGACTGGATTCGATCACGGCACGGTGCAGGCGCGCATTTAACGATGCGATTTCCGCCACCGCGCGCCGTCGCTCCGTAGTGTCTCGCAGGATGCTGAGGTTGAGCCCGTTGGCGATCCTGCAGGCGGAATACTCCGCGGTCTTCGCCTCTCCGTCCGGCCGAATGAATGAAAATTCACCTGATTCTTGGGTTTTGACCAGGTATGCCCGGTAGAGTTCGCCTGCGGGGGGCTCGGCGGCGGTTGCCAGATCGGCCACGTTCATTGTCAGAAGCTGATCGCGCGTGTAGCCCAGGAGCATGCAAGCGGCAGAGTTTACCTCGACATAGCGGCCCACATCGTCGGCAATGACAATGGCGTCCAGGCTATGTTCGAAGAGGAGTCGAAAGGATTCGTCGCCAAGTGAGCCTGGCTGGTGGTCACCAAGCTTTGAGTAGAGGATGGAAGGAGCAGGTTGAACCGGCATCTGGTTTGGCCAAGGGACAAACGAATCGATGGAGCCGCATGGTTATTAGCGAACCAGCGGCGAAATCCCTCGTTTCCGGCGGGAATTCGGGATTCTATTTTCGACCCGAGCAGAGTTGAGAATTCGCCAATTCTGTTCCACAATCGGGGCTCGCCCGCCTTCCTCGCCGTCACGGAATCGGCGCTCTTCAGTTTGGGCAGGCTAGAGGATTTGGGGGGCTGCGGAAAGCTATGCGGCGATTACTCGTGAATGGGCGGCGCAAATCTCTTTTGATCGATTTGGCGGTGAGCCGGTGAAACCGACTCTGGGGTAGGCGCAAAAGAGGCAGAAGGCCCCCTCCTTGCAGAAGCTGAGTTTCTATCGCAATTCTAGCACTCAGGGCGGGCGCAAGTGACGTCTGATCACGGATTCCTCCCACTGTCGCGAGGTCAGGGAATCGGAGCGCCTTTGCCGGAGTAGGTGGAGATGGTGCTACGGATTCGGAGCATAGGAGAGAGGCGAGAAAAGGGGGCTGCGGACTTCCGTGGCCCGCAACCCCCCTAATACGACTATTAGTAACTAACATCGCAAAGACGGCCGCCGGGGAGAAATGTTCCGAACCGGGCAGGGGATTGGGCCTCACCGGAACACATCCGTAAAAACTCACGTCCTTTGGTAGGTAAGTCGTTCTCTTAGGGAGCCGCGACGCTCCGAATCTTCGAGAGAGGGCCTTCTCCCGATGGAGGGCCCTCTCCTTATGTCACGTGGGCTTCCGCCCCTGCTTCATCTGGCCATATGGAATCTCCGATGGCCGACCTGTGGATGGCGCCGGGTTCCGCGGTTTTGTGTTCGCCTGCTCCACACTGCCTGGATTATTTTTGTGGCTGATGGAGTGGATTCTTCAAATTCACAGTAATGAGTGTATGGTCATGCACTCGGGACCATCGCGGAAAGGGTTGGAATGAGCGTAGATCAAGGGGCTCTAACTTCGGCAGGGCTGGGGGGTAAGCGCGTCCTGGTGTGCGAAGACGAAGCGATGACAGTCCTCATGGTGCAGAAGGCGCTTCGGCGGGCCGGGATGGAGGTCATCGAGTGCGTGTCCGACGGGGAGACGGCGATATCTATCGCCTGGCGTGAGAAACCGGACATCGTGATTATGGACCTCGGGCTGGCCGGTGCAGATGGGATAGCCGCCGCGCGCAGGATTCTGAAACAGATCGAGACCTGCCTGGTATTCCTCAGCGGGCATTCCGACTTTATCACTATCGAAGATGCTCTGCGGGCAGGGGCCGCCGGATACCTCGTCAAGCCGGTGGACAGCCTGAGTTTGATCGCTTCATTGGAGAAATGGTGTACTACGCCCTCCGTGCCTCGCGCGGTACTCGCCGTGTGAAGTGGACATCAGCTATGAATGCAACTTACTCGACGCTCTCATCAGCGGGCTTGCCCTACCGCCACAGTGGTGTGGCCGATTCCCCGCAGCCGTTTGGCGCTCAGTGGATAACGTCGACGCTAGCCGGCAAGAAAGTCGTTATTGTGGAGGATGAGGGGATCACTCAACTGCAGCTCAAGAAGGCGCTTACTAAGGCGGGGCTGGAAGTTGTCGGGGTTGCGGGAAGCGGCGAGTCCGGTGTTGAGGAGGTACTTCACGAGAGACCCGACATCGTCCTGATGGATATTAAAATGCCGGGCGCGATCAACGGCTTAGAGGCCACGCGTCGAATCCTCGCTGAGTTCTCGACATGCGTGGTAATGCTGACGGCCTATGAGTGTTTCCAACAAGAGGCCTTGAGGTTAGGCGCGTGCGGCTACATCACCAAACCGGTGGATAGCTTCTCGTTGATGCCGGCCCTCCTCAAGGCGTTCAACCGGTTCAGTCCTCACTAGAGGCGAAATCCGCCGTGATAAGGATATTGCGGCGAATGGGGCTATAGGAGAGGGCCGGATTCACGGCGTGGGCGAGCATACGAGTCCGCTTTGCTTACCCAGTCCGTGTCGATTCCGTGCGCCATCAGGAGCTCCGAGAGCTGTCCGACGTGGCCCTGGATGTGGCGGAGGCTCATGAGCTCGTACTGAGCTTGCCGATGTCCTCGTACCATGAGAAGCCGGAATCCGGGGATTCGAGATCGAGACCCTCGACGGTAGGATCGACGAGGGTGTCGACGAATCCAATGTATTCCAGGATGTCCTGCTGAGAGTACGGCGCGGCGTCCTCCGGCATTTCGTAGGGCTCGAGGTAGGCCGGTTCGGTCCACAGCCGGCGGCTATCCTCCCGGCGAGCGACTGCCAATTCGGGTGGCGGAGACGCGAACGCTCTTTCGTCCTGACCCAAGCCGAGATGGGTGAAGAAGGCGGCATGGAATGCGATCCGCCAGTAGGCGCGCGGATGCGTTCCGGAGATCCATAAATTGTCCGGGCACTTCGCTACACACTCGGCCAGCATGGCGAGGCCGGCGTGATATTGCTCTTTGAGCGCGGTTTTCAGGTCCATGGGTTAAAGTTAGAGTGATGGAGTGATGGAGCGATGGGGCCCAAAACTCCATCACTCCTTTACTCCAATACTCCGGTCTTCAGGAATCTAAGGGTTCGGTCCCAGGCGAGGGCGGCTGCCTCTTCGTTGTATGCATCCGTCCGGTCGGGCTCGAAGAACCAGTGGCCTGCGCCGTGGTAGCGATGGAAGGTCACGGGGCGTCCGGCGCTGCGGAGGTCGGATTCCAGCTCGGCGACATATTGGAGCGGCTCGTAGGGATCGTTCTCGGCGAAGTGGCCCAGGTAGGAGGCTCGGGAGGCGCTCCAGTCCCCGCCGCCGGTGCCATAGAAGAGGACGACCTGACGGATTCGGTCGGGATCGGCTGCGGAGAGGTCCAGCGCGTAATTGGCGCCGAACGAAAACCCGATCACGGCCAGGCTGCTCCGGCCGCTTCGCTCGGCAAGGTACTCAGCGGCCTTCGCCACGGCGGCACTGGTCTGTTCGCCTTCGAATTCCTTTAGATGGGCTTCGGCGCCCTCGATCGTATCCGCGACCTTCCCGTGAAACAGGTCCGGCGCGAACGCGACGAATCGGGCCGCGGCCAGCCGATCGCAAATACCCTTCATCGTGTCGTTCAGCCCCCACCAGGCGTGGAGGACCAACACAGGGCTGCCTTCGCCAGTGGGGGGAATGGCAAGGTAGCCGTCCGGTTGAGCAATGGGCATTCACATCTCCTCGAATTCCTCTAACTCTTGTGCTGCTGCTTAATGCTCGGCCTGAGTGGCGCGGGGCCGAGCGTGTAAAAACGCAAAGTGAAGCCGCCACCCGCGTCCACTCCAAACCGATCGATATTCTCAGAAATCAATAGCAAGGTGCCACCTCACTCCATGTTTTTTTGCCTCTCGGAGCACACGCTGACAGTCTAGAAGGTCGTCCTTCGCGGGTCTCAACTCTGGAGTAATGTCGGCCTGAGCGAGTAGCCCATCAACCGTCCTCAAACCTTCCTCAGCGGAGAACCATTGTGCAGCCGGAACGTCGATGTCTGCAAAATCCTCTCCCAACAGGTCTGCCGCCTCGTCAGCATTGGTACTGAAGAAGTCCATTAGCGGACGGACCCCCAAGTGTTTTGCTACCTTCGCAAGGTGCTTCTCCGCTCTGCTGAGCATCTTGCCGTCGATCATTGTATCAACGTCCGCGATTTGCTTTTCTAGAGCAATGTATAGTGCGGCTCCCATAGTGGTTCCTTTTCAGTATATCTAGTCGGTATACGTCATTAGGCTTCATCCCTATGAACAGGATTCCTGCTTGCATCGACGCATAGCGCGCGGCGGGCGAGCAGACTGTGCCAGGGGCGAAGCATAGCTAAATCTGTTCCTCTGTTGCCACTTTGAAGCATTCCATATCATTTAAACCGCGCGGCCAAACTTGGATTGGGCGAGGGAGATGGTTGGGGAGGTCAGCCGGAGACGGATTCTGGGAGAGAGTCGAGGGTGGGGGTCGGGAGGGCGGCGGCGCGGAAGGCCAGGTAGAGGTATTCGGCGAGGGCGCCGAGGGTGAAGGCGCCGGAGGCTACCCACATTGCGGGGAGGCGCAGGGTCACGCCGAACAGCAGGAGGAGTGCGTGGGTGGCGAGGCCGATGGCCATGCCGCGGTAGACCTCGGTGGTGACCGCCCGCGCTACAAGGAGGCCCCTCACGCGGGAGGCGAGGGCGGTGATGAGTGGGAGTAGGCCGCCGACCAGGAGTCCGGTGCGCACGTCGTCCCACAGGCCGGGTGGGAGGTTGATTCCGCGCGGGCCGAGATAGGCGTCGAGCATGGAGGTGGCCGCGAATCCGAGGGTTGCCACGGTGGTCGTCACGCCTACCAGCGTCGCTGCGCGCCCCATGTTTGGGAGGTTTTCCGGATTCCGCGCGAGGGAGATGGTGATCTCCTGAAGGGCGAAGCACCAGCCGCGCATGACGAGGAGGACCATGGCCACTACCGGCCAGGAAGCAAGAGAGTCGATCGGATTCGGCAGTCGGGCGAGGGCGGCGGCGGTCATCGGTTGGGCGAGGAGCATGAGGACGGTGGTCAGCATTAACGGGGTGTGGAACCGCCAGATGTCACGTTGCCCGAGCTGTGATTCCGCGGCGGGGGCTGAATGGACATCTCGGCGGAGCGTGGGCAAGGCGAATACAGTGGTCGCCACCGCTTCCGTGACGACCGCCGCGATGAGGGCCCATGC
>JBKJZI010000289.1:0-5341 GCA_046715155.1 Chthonomonadales bacterium
CCTATCGCCTCAAGCCGATGAACTGCCCGTCGCACATGACCCTCTTCAATAACGGGCTGCACTCATATCGCGACCTGCCAGTCCGGTACGCCGAGTTCGCGACGCTCTATCGATATGAGAAGAGCGGTGAGCTGACGGGGCTGACCCGCGTGCGCGCACTTACTCAGGACGACTGCCACATCTTCTGCACGGAATCGCAGGTGGAGGAGGAGTTCGGCCTGGCGCTGAAGCTCATCCGCGAGGTGTTGGAGCGTTACGGATTCCACGACTACCGAGTCCGGCTGTCACTTAAGGGAGAGGAACCAGGCGGAAAGTACGTAGCGGACGACGATAAATGGTCGAGGGCAACGGATGCGCTTCGCCGCGCCCTGAAAGCAAATAACGTGGAGCACTACGACGCGCTCGGAGAGGCGGCTTTCTACGGTCCCAAGGCGGATTTCCAGGCGAAGGACGTCCTCGGCCGCGAATGGACCGCGAGCACAATTCAGGTGGACTTCATCCAGCCCGCTCGGTTGGGCTGCAAGTACATCGACGAGCACGGCCAGGAGCAGACTCCGGTCGTGCTGCATCGAGCCGTCACTGGTTCCACCGAGCGGTTCCTGGGCCTGCTGATCGAACAGTATGCTGGCGCCTTCCCCCTCTGGCTCGCGCCGGTGCAGGTGATTCTGCTGCCCATTTCGGATGAACAGATCGGTTACGCGGAATCAGTTGCCTCCCGCCTGAAAGATGCCGGATTCCGGACCGAAATAGACAGTCGCTCAGAACGCGTCGGCAAGAAAATCGCGGAGGCGGAAGTGCAGAAGATTCCCTACATGCTCGTCATGGGCCGCCGTGACGTAGAAGCGGGCGTAGTCTCCGTCCGCAAACGTCACGAAGGCGACCTCGGAGCCATGAGCGTCGAAGACCTCCTGAATCGCCTGATACAGGAGCGCGCGGTCTAAGTATCAGCATTGCGGGTTTGAAAGAGCGAAGGCGTGCAGCATATATGCGACCCACACCATCCGTCCACGATAACGACGTTTATGCATATAGCGTCGACTGTGAACGAAGCCGGCTCGTCCTGCACACGTCGTTTCACAATTGTGAGCCGCCCGAGTTCACGGACATCGTCTTCGAAGGCGTCGTAGCCCATCACTTCCAGGACGTGCTGCCCGGAAACATCCTCTTGATGTGTATGAGGTCGAAGTCGCCGTGCTCATTCGTGAGAACGGCTGTTTGTTTGAAGATTCGTGGCGATATGGCTGGCCGCCGATCGAGTATGGCGGGGACCTGGATTCACTCATAAGCGCATTGAATGCGGCTTCGGTTCGTACGTACTCCATCGGCTCGTCGTATGGTCTGACCGGTTGGGTGTTGGCGCGGAGCTGCGAGCGCTTACCGCGGAGTGGACCGGCTACCGTCGCATAAACCGTCAGTTGTGATAGGCGACAATGGGGACGTGTCAACTTGCCTCAGATTCTACGGTTCGTGAATACGCGCGGGATTCTTTGACTAAAAGCCGTCTTAGAATGACGTCAAAGACCCTCGAATCTCCACGGCACAAGAACTTCTCCGGAGGCCATCGCTGAAGTCCGTGCCGTGCATTTTGTTTAATGTGCACGATTCCCGAATCCGGCTTCTCGGCGCTGTGTCTCCAAAGTTCAGAATCCGGATTCGGCGCGTGCCCAACACACCCACGACCCAACGACCAAACGACCCAACAAAAGGGTGAGGGGGCAATTTCACCCCCTCACGCAGTCACCCCGTCACATTGTCACGCGCTACGCGGCCTGCAGTCCGGCGCGGAATTCGCCGTTTTGCATGTTGGTCTGATAGCCGTAGACGTCCTTGAAGAAGTCCCAGGGCACGTACATGGTGTCGTTCTCAACGAACGGAGCGGAAGAGAGATTGACCTGCTGGTTCCGACCGTCCGTGCTGCTCACCTGCACCGTCGGGTCGTCCATGCTGACGTGCGCGGTCCATTGGCCGATGGTGGTGGTGGCCGTTTTGGACATGTTATCCCAGCTAGTGGTCCCGCCGAGGCCCTTAACCACCTCGTTCAGGGGCACAAAGTGCTTGCCGTCCTTCTCGAACGGCTCCTCGCTGATCCCTACGTTTTGATTGTTAAGCCAGTAACCCATCTCTAACCTCCTGATTGATTTTCGGTCGAATTCGGTTGGCCGGCCGCCGCCTGGAAACCGGACTATGAAACTTTGCCTTCTCGTAAACGAGTGAACCGCTGTGTCAGTTCCATCACCGACTGGCGCTCTTGAACCCGAACCACGCCAATATTCCCACAGCGGCGGCCGTACCGGCATTCACGAGCCAGTTGCCGGATTCCGCGGTTTTTGCCTCTGCGATCTGGGTTGCGCCGATCTCCTCGGGCGGCGTATCCGTCGGCTCGGGCGGGTTCGCGGCGATTCCGGCCGTCATCTGAAGCATGCCGCGTTCGACGAGCAGCTTGCCGCGATTAAGTACTTGCCACTCTTCATAAGGCAGGTCAGCTTCTCTCAGGGACTTTTCGACCGCCTGGAGCTCACGCACAGATTCCGCAGGCACTTCGCCGTCGCGCTGAGCCCTGAGCTGATCCCATACGCGGCGGATTCGGTCTTCCAGCGCGTTGGCATCTTTATCCCAGGTCAGATAGGCGCGGGAGAACGCAAGCTGCTCCATGAGCGCCGCACGAACGTGCGTGACGTCCAGCTTCCTTCCGCTGATGACCATGTCGGACGGGTGCAGCAAAACCTCCATATCTCGCGACGCGAGCGTCACCAGGCGGTCGCCGATCAGCTTCGCCGAAACCCCGCCTGCGAACATGGTGAGCACCTTTGTCGGCACGCTCAGCATCCACGTAATAGGCCTGCGCTCCGTGTGCCTGCCGGAAGTCTTTAAGGCGCGCTGTATCTCGTCCACGACCCCATCGTAGTCATCCGGTTCCACCAGAATGGGGACATGCTCGGTTATCCAGCGACGCGACATCGTCTGCACCTTCATGATCGGTGTGAAGACCGTTAGGAGGACGAGTGTGATTGCTAACCCGAGGGTGAAAAGGTAGCCCCGGCCCACTGCCCTGAGCTTTTCAACCCCGCAAGGCTGGTCTTCCGGATCGAGAAGCTTAAGGGAAAGAAGCCCTGTCAGAAGCGGAATCACGAGTGCGCCTGCGAGCATTGCGAGCCGGATCCAGTTGGGATTGACCGATTTCGGGAGCGGTGCAAATGCCAGTAAAAACGTGCCGACTGCCGGGAAAACGATTCCGATGACTACTACCAACCAGATGACAGAACCGAAAGCGATGATGGATAGATAGATTTGCCTAGACTGTGGGACCTTCCCGAAGAGCACCACGGTCGCCCAACCGAACGCCGTGTTCAGTATCCGCCCTGTCGCGCGGGAGATTCCGGTCAATATTGCTTGGAGTATTGCCATGGTAATTAGAGTCTAGTCGTTTCAGTACTCCACGAGCGCCGGCTCGTCTTTCTCCTCCCAGCCCATCACGCTGGTTTCGTGCAGCCAGAAGAGGGGACTGTCGCCTTTCTTCCAGCCCTTAGAATCCCGTTCTATCAACGGCCGGACCTCTTCTATAAGGCGCGCTTCTTCATGTTCTTCGAGGGGCCGGAATGCCCGCGCAGTACGGACATCCCAATTCTCCTGCCTGCTCAAAAGAACACCGTCAAGACGGGCAGACGATTCCGCGGGTTCCACCTTCAGGCATTGGCGTACGGAATCGAAAACTCAAAATCACCTAATTTGCGCGTGGAACCCAGAATCGCAATCGCTCGTCTTTCTGGCACATTACGAAAGCCGCCTCATCGCACTACTCGGGGTGGTGGGGAATCCGGAAGGACTCTCGAGTGATTAGCCGGAAGCCGCGTTAGCAAGCTCCGGCGCATGAAGGAGAATACGATGCTGTGGACAATCATCGCGGTATTAGTAGTTTTGTGGTTACTGGGTATGCTTGGCGGAATCGGCGGCAGCCTCATCCACGCTCTACTGGTGATCGCGCTTGTCGTAATCGTCTTCCAGCTCCTGACAGGACGCCGCGCCGCTATCTGATGACGTGACGCTTGGCATGTGAGCCAGACACAAACGAAACGCCCTGGGAGTTAGTCTCCGAGGGCGTTTCGTTTCGATACGAGATTCCGCTCATTACATTGACTTCGGCTTTTGGTTGGCAGCCTTCTTTGGCGGCGCCACTTTGAGCTCGTTCACGACCTTAATGTCATTTCCCACCGTGTCCTGAGCAATTCGTTCGGCGAGAGCCCGCTGATTCTCGTCTGCCACTTTCCCCCGAATATAGACCACCTTGTTCTTGGTGTCTACGTCTACGTCGGATGAATCGAGCTTGTCGCTGACGGACATGGCGCTCTTAACCTTACCGGTGACGCTTGCGTCTGAGAGGGTGGAACCGGCGTTCTTGAGGGCCTGCCCGGCATCTTTAACCGCGCGGTCAGCCTTGTTGCCGGCATCGGCGCGCTCTTGATTACTGCACCCGGCCAGCGACAGCGCCAACAATATTGCCAAAGCTGCTGTTTTCATCGTCTTATCTCCCTGAATTGGTCCGCCCGGCGGACAAAGAGAAGACGGCCGATGACCAAGACCGGTTCCGAAAGCCTTCAGACAAGGAAATGGGCCGCGGAATTAGTTCCGCGGCCCATAACTCTGGTAAGGGTTAGGCTGGCATTCTAATCCCAAACGCGGAGCATCTTCTCGCGGGCAAACTTGATGTCCGACGAGTCCAGGTCGCCGGATATGCCCTGGAGCATCCATGCTGCATCGTCGGAACCGGTCATGGCGATCAGTTTGGCTTCCATGAGTTCGGCGAGCTCGGCATGGGTCAAAGGCGCTACGCCTATGAACGTGGTTTTGCTCAAGTCGCGATGGGCGAATCCGGTGGGATTAGGCGTGACGGTAGTGGTTGTTACCACTGTTTTGCCCGAGTTCTTGTTGTCCCACCAGGTCAGGATCTCGTCGATCCGGCGGATTCTGGGGGAATCGTAGTAAGTGGTGGTGGTAACCATCGCCGGCCGAAACTCGACGAGGTTGCGCAGGGCGTCTGCCTTGCTGGCCCCGAGCCGTTCCGTAATGGTTGCCCAGATGCTGTCCCGCTGCGTCATAAAGGCCTGGCGCGCATCGTTCACGCGCGTTTCATGGCTGGCGTGAGCGGTGCCGCTGTATGCCATCAGGTCATCGGATGTGATCACCTGGGACATGCGATAGTTCATCTCGGAATCGCGCAGGTCGCGAATAAGCCCGAGGACCGACGCGATGTCATGCTTGCTGAAGTCAGCGTCATTGATGGCCTGGATGGCCCGAACGCGCGCGGTGTCATAGTCGTACGGCGTCCAGACGATGTCCGTGGTTG
>JBKJZI010000290.1:0-24287 GCA_046715155.1 Chthonomonadales bacterium
GCGCCGTACAGCTCGGGCGGGAGGTCCCGTAAAGCGATAAACTCACGTCGTAACACAGCCGGATTCCCCCCCGAACTCTTTCCGGCAACCTTGACAAAGACCATAGAATCTCCAAAATGGCTCTCCCGGATTGTGAACTGTTACGATTCCGCTTGCCGAGGCCGAATCTCGCATGTGCTCTGGTATAATCGTAAGGTTGCATGGTGCGTAGCGGCTGGTTAGAGAGATTGGTGTGAGTATGAAAGTTCGGGCATCGGTTAAGAAAATGTGCGAGAAGTGCAAGGTCATCCGACGCGAGGGCGTTGTCCGGGTCATCTGTAAGAACCCGAAGCATAAACAGCGGCAGGGGTAACATAGGTGTTCGGGTGTTCAGGTGTTTGGCCTGAACACCCGAACACCTAAACACCTAAACACCACGGAGGGTTGATTTGGCACGTATTTCGGGGGTGGATCTGCCCCGGGACAAAAAGGTGGAGTACGCGCTGCCGTACATCTACGGCGTGGGTCTCTCCAGCGCGAAGAAGATCGTGGCGGCGGCTGGAATCAATCCGGATACGCGCGTTCGCGATCTGACCGAGGCGGAGAGCAGCCGCTTGCGCGAGATCATCGAGCGCGAGTACCGCGTAGAGGGCGACCTCAAACGCGAGGTTCAGCTCAACATCCGCCGCCTTCAGGAGATAGGCTGCTACCGTGGAATCCGGCATCGCCGCGGCCTTCCGGTCCGCGGCCAGCGTACCAAGACCAACGCGCGAATCCGAAAGGGTCCGAAGCGAGCGGTAGCGGGCAAGAAAAAGATAAAGAAGTAAAAGTGCAGGGTATCGGGTATCGGGTCTAGGGTCTAGGGTAAAACCTAAACCCGAAACCCGAGACCCTATACCCGATACCCGAGGAGCATTCATGGCAGCTAAGAAGACGACGGGCGCTAGTAAACCGAAGGCAAAAGAGAAGAAGAATATCCTCCAGGGCGTGGCGCACGTTCAGTCTACGTTTAACAACACGATCATTTCTATCACGGACGTGAAGGGCGACGTCATATCCTGGTCCAGCGCTGGCGCCATCGGATTCAAAGGCACCAAGAAGGGTACACCGTTCGCGGCCCAGATCGCAGCCGAGAACGCAGCGCGGAAGGCGATGGAGCATGGACTCCGCCGCGTGGACGTGATGGTGAGGGGACCCGGGTCCGGCCGCGAGACCGCGATCCGCACCCTGATGAACGTGGGATTGGAAATCACTCTTATCAAGGACGTGACGCCGATTCCGCACAATGGGTGTCGGGCGCCGAAGAGACGACGGGTTTAGGGTATCGGGTATCGGGTATCGGGAAAAGACGTCCCGAGACCCAAAACCCGCGACCAGAGACCCTGCCATGATGCGCGGGAGGAGGAAGCGATGCTCGGAAGGGCCGTGTAAACTCCCAGTCCTGAGGATTTTCGGGATCACTTACCGGCTGAGGCCGGAAGGAGCATTGAAGAAGGTATGGCTAACAGCTCGGACCCTCGGTGCCGCCAGTGCCGGCGCGAGGGTGAAAAACTCTTCCTCAAGGGAGAGAAGTGTATCTCGCACTGCACCCTCGATAAAGAGAAGCGCCGCAAGCCGCCGGGACAGCACGGCAGCAACGTCATCCAGAAGAAGCTGACGGAATATGGCGTGCAACTCCGCGAGAAGCAAAAACTCCGCCGCATTTACCGCGTGCTGGAACGTCCCTTCCGCAACTATCTCACCGAGGCCACCCGGCGCGGAGGAGTTACCGGGGAGAACCTGCTTCAGCTCCTGGAGATGCGGCTGGACAATACGATTTATCGACTCGGGCTGGCCAGCTCACGCGCGCTTGCGCGACAGCTCGTGAGCCACCGATTTTTCACTGTCAACGGACGACGGGTGAACATCCCGTCCTACCAGGTGCACCCGGGAGACGTCATCGCGATTCATCCATCTAAGTCACAGACCGACGTCATCAAGGTCGCCCGCCAGAAGTCGCACACCCGCGGCCTTCCCGAGTGGCTGAATTATGACAACCGCGAAATGGTGGGCAAAGTAGTCGCCGTGCCCAACCGCGGCCAGATCGATACGAACGTGCAAGAACAGCTCATCATCGAGTTTTATTCCCGCTAGATTTCGTATTTCGTATTTCGTAAGAACGGCGCTCATTCTACGCAATACGCATTACGTTATAGAGGATCTCATGGACTTAACCATACCTACGATTGTTACGCTGGAAGAGACCGGTACTTACGGCAAGTTTGTGGTGGAGCCGCTGGACCGGGGATATGGCGTGACTATTGGAAATTCGCTGCGGCGCGTTTTGCTCTCGTCTATCGAAGGCGCCGCCATTACGTACGTAAAGATCGACAAGGTCCTACATGAGTTTTCAACGATTCCGGGCGTCAAGGAAGACACCACGGAGCTGATCCTCAACCTGAAGGACCTATACGTTCGCGTGGAACCCAATGGAGTTGCGCGCCCCGATCCGAAAACCATTCGCATCAGCAAGAAGGGCGAGGGCCGCATCACCGGCGCCGACGTGGAGTGCCCCGAGGACGTAGCGGTGGTGAATCCGGAGGTCTACCTGGCCACCATCTCGGACGAGGACGCAAGCCTCAGTATGGAGATGACGGTGGAGGTGGGCAAGGGATACGTGCTGCCCGACAAGCAGGAGCGCCGGGCGACGCAGCCGATCGGCGTGATTCCGGTTGGTTCCGCCTTTACGCCGGTGCGGAAGGTGAACTATACGGTTGAGGCAACCCGCGTCGGATTCAAGACCGACTATGAGCGGCTGACGCTCGAAGTCACCACTAACGGAACCATTTCGCCCAGCAAGGCCATCAGCGAAGCTGCGGCAGTGCTCGACCGTTTCTTCAAGCAGTTTATGGACTTCGGCGGCACCAAGGCGCTTCTCGGGGCCGACGATCACTCCGGCATTTTGCCGATAGATGGGGGTCCGCAGGCGCCGGACGCGCGAATCGAAGAGCTGGACTTCTCCGTGCGAACGTACAACTGCCTCAAAAAGGCCAATATCCTGACCATCGGCGACCTTGTACAAATCACCGAGAACGACCTCATGCAGATCCGCAACTTCGGCAAGAAGTCGCTGATAGAGGTCCGCGAGAAGTTGTCGCAGCTTGGCCTATCGCTTAAGGGCGGCACGACCGTTTCGACGGACGACATCGAGGGCGATGAAGGCGGCGAGGAAGAGTAAGGGATTTTGGATTTTGGATTTTGGATTTTGGATTTGGATTGATGCGAGGGTAGTTCGATGAGACATAGAGTTGCGGGGCGTAAGTTTAGTTTGCCGAGCGACCAGCGGCAGTCCCTCTTGAAGGGGTTGGTGCGGGCGCTCTTCATTAACGATAAGATAATGACGACCGAGACGCGCGCGAAGGAGGTCCGCCCGATCGCCGAGCAGCTCATCACCACGGCGAAGCGCAACGACATCCACTCGCGCCGCATGGTCCGCCGTTACATCGACTCGAATATCGCGGAGTTTAGGGCGAATCCGGTGAGCGGCAAGAACGAACGGAATCCGCATTATGTGATTCCGCGGCTGTTCGAAGAGATCGCGCCGCGATATAAGAACCGCCCTGGCGGATACACTCGAATTACAAAGGTGGGCGCTCGGCGCGGCGACGGCGCGCCGATGGTCATCCTCGAGCTGGTGGAAGGCGAAGCAGTAGAGCGTCCCGCGACCGCTGCGGCGGCGAAGCCCGTGGCGAAGAAGCGCGGTTTGCTTGGAAGGAAGAAAGCGGCAGGTGTTGGGAGTTAGGTGTTGGACCCATTACCTAACACCCAGCACCAAGCACTGGTCTCATGCGATGCTTCAAGGTCACCATCGAGTATGATGGGACGGAGTTTGCCGGGTTTCAGTATCAGGTTGGGCAGCGCAGTGTGCAGGTTGAGCTTGAACGGGCTATTGGACGGTTGACGGGACAGGAAGTTCGGGTCGCCGGAGCGGGGCGGACCGATTCCGGAGTGCATGCGCTGGGGCAGGTGATCAGCTTCCGGGCCGAGACGCGGATTCCGCTGGAGAAGCTGGGTCTCGCGCTGAATAGTGTTCTTCCGAGGGACATTGCGGCGGTAAAGGCGGAGGAGGTCGACGAGGACTTCCACGCAAGGTTCAGCGCACGATCACGGAGTTATTTATACGTGATTCTGAATCGGGAGCATCGGTCGGCGGTTTTTGACCGATACGCCTGGTATGTGTCCGACGACTTGAACCTGGAGGCGATGGATTCCGCGGCGCGGAGGTTGCTGGGAACTCATGACCTGGTCGCATGGGCGAATGAGACGCGCGAAACGAAGACGACGGTTCGGGAAGTTCTGCGGAGCCAGGTTCGGAAGCGGGGGCCGTTTGTGCTAGTGCGCATGAAGGCGAACGGTTTTCTTCGGGGAATGGTGCGGAATGTGGTTGGGACGTTGGTCGAGGTGGGCGTCGGTAAGCGACCGGCCGAGGATGTTGATCGGATAACGGAATCGCTAAATCGCGCAGAAGCTGGACCTAGCGCGCCGGCGCATGGGTTGTGTTTAACCAGAGTTGGGTACTAGGATAGATTAGGATTAGAATTAGGATTAGGATTAGGACGAAATGATGAAGACATTTTCTGCGAAGCCGGAGCAGATTGAGCGGCAGTGGCTGGTGGTGGATGCGGCGGGGTATTCAATCGGCCGCATTGCCGTTGACATCGCCAAGCTGCTGCGGGGCAAGCACAAACCGATATTTACGACTCATATAGATACGGGCGATTTCGTCATCGTGGTAAACGCCTCCCAACTTCGTCTTACCGGGCGCAAGGCCGGGGAGAAGGTGTACCGGCACTCCGGCTGGCCTGGCGCATTGAAGCACATCACCCGCGGCGACGAGCTGGAGCGAAGGCCGGAGGAGGCGCTGCGCCGCGTGGTGAAGGGCATGCTGCCGCATAACAAGCTTGGGGACGCGACGCTGGACAAACTGAAGATCTATGCCGGCCCGGACCATCCGCACGAAGCTCAGAAGCCCGTGCCGTGGGAGAATCCGCGAAAGGTATGAAGGGGTGTTCAGGTGTTCAGGTGTTGGGCCTGAATACCTGAACACCCGAACACCGAAGGAGTATTTATGCCGCCTATTACTCGATATTATGGAACCGGAAAGCGGAAGGACGCGGTTGCGCGGGTGTGGCTGGCGCCGGGAAGCGGAGTCGTTACGGTCAATGACCGACCGGCGGACAAGTACCTGGGCCGGCTCGTGCTGCAACGCCTGATCCAGCAGCCGTTCGAAGTGACGGAGACTGCCGGGCGGTTCGACGTTATCGCGCGCTGCAAGGGCGGCGGAATCAGCGGCCAGGCCGGGGCAATTCGGCACGGAATCTCCAAGGCCCTCCTGGAGGCGGACCCGGAGCTGCGCCCCACGCTGCGCAAGCTCGGATTCCTCACCCGCGACCCGCGGGTGAAAGAGCGCAAGAAGTATGGGCGAAAGCGTGCCCGGCGCGGATTCCAGTTCAGCAAGCGCTAAGTTTCTAAGAGTGGAAGAGTGGAAGAGTGGAAGACCCCATTCACGGGGTCTTCCACTCTTCCACTTTTTTTCTCTCGTGCGGCGTCTACGACCCGGCCTTATGGCTCTTCGCCAGCTGCTCGAGGTTTCCGGTTTCTACGTAGTGGACGCGCTCGGCGATGTTGACGGTGTGGTCGGCGATGCGCTCCAGGTAGTGGGCTACGAATAGCAAATAGGAGGCCTGGACGACCAGCTCGGGGTCGCGGCGCATGACGGCGTGGAGCTCGTCGCGGAGCTGGTGGAACATGTCGTCAACCTCGTCGTCCGCGGCAACGACCTTATCCACCAACGGGAGGTCATGGTTTACGAACGCCGAAAGGGCGTCCTCCAGCATCTCGCGGACCTTTGTGCCCATTTTGGGGATATCCACAAGAGGGGCATAGAGTGGCTCCTTGGCGAGCTTGCGGGCGACCTTGGCGATGTCCACGGCGTGGTCGCCGATACGCTCGAGATCGGTGATGACTTTGAGAGCCGTGCCGATGAGGCGAAGGTCGCGGGCCATGGGCTGCTGGAGCGCCAGCAGGCGCATGCATTCGGCTTCGATCTGAATGTCGAGGTTGTCTACTTCGTCGTCCGCGAATATGACTCGCTCGGCCATCTCGCCGCTCTGCTCGGTGAGGGCGCGAAGCGCGGTCGCCATCATGGTATCGACGTCGTTGCCCATTTCGATCAGGCGCCTGCGGAGCGATTCCAGCGCCTCACCGAATTGGGAGCGGGTTATGTTCATGGTCGCGGGCATCTCGGGAACTCCTTCTTTGGATTCCGCCGATTGCGGCAAGTGCCTGACGGTCAACTCTTCCATAGTGTTCCCGATTTAAGTAGAATTCAGTTTGTATTGTTACCCCGGGAGGGCGGGGCTCCCGCAGTATTAGCCGAACCGCCCACGGATATAGTCTTCGGTTCGCTGGTCATCCGGCTGTGTGAAAATCCGTGAGGTCTCCCCTACTTCGATTAATTCTCCCTTCAGGAAGAAACCGGTCACGTCCGATACGCGGGCGGCCTGCTGCATATTGTGGGTCACGATTACGATAGTGTATTGCAGCTTGAGCTCGCACATTAGCTCTTCAATACGGAAAGTGGCATTCGGGTCCAGGGCTGAACAGGGCTCGTCCATCAGGAGGACTTCCGGCTCCACGGCGAGGACGCGGGCGATGCACAGGCGCTGCTGCTGGCCCCCGGAGAGATCGAAAGCGGATTTGCGCAGCTTGTCCTTTACTTCGTCCCAGAGCGCTGCCTTCGTGAGGCTCTGTTCCACGACCTCGTCGAGGCGCTCTTTATTGCGTTCCCCGTGGACCCTCGGGCCATAGGCTATATTGTCGTAAATCGATTTGGGGAACGGATTCGGGCGCTGAAAGACCATGCCGACCCGCTTCCGGAGCGCCACGACATCGGTCCCCGGCGCATAGATCGATTCCGCATCCAGGGTAACGTCACCGTGGACGTGAGTGCCCGGAATCTCGTCGTTCATCCGGTTTAGGCAGCGGAGGAAGGTGGACTTCCCGCAGCCCGATGGACCGATGAGCGCGGTGATCTTGCTGGCTTCGATGTAGATGGAGACCTGCTTGAGGGCCTGGAAGGAGTCGTAGAAAAAGTCGACGCTCTTCGTTTCGAGCTTGACAAGCTTTTCGGCCGGGAGTTGTTCCGGCACTATATCGTCCGGCAGGTCCCGAAGGACCTCCGGCGGCCTCAGGCCAACACTGTCGGTGACCATACTTTCCTCGTTATTTGACGACAAGCTTTTCCGCGTCTACGCCGAACACGTCATCTACTGCACGCGCCGTGTCTTCGGCCCTGATCTTTTTGAGGTCCGAGGAGACGGTACCGGTCAGCATCACGCGCCCGTCTTTGACCTCCACGCCGATCTTCTCACCCTTGAGTTCGGAATCTGCCGCGAACTTATCCTTCACCGCCTGCGCGATCTTGGGGTCCGGAGTGGACGGCCTTGATCCCGCGTCTGCAGCCGCACCCCCGCCGGCCGCTAAGTTATCCGGAGGCTTCGCACACCCCGGAATCGCAACAGCGAACAGCAGTGCGACCAGCACGAATTTATTGTAGGTCATATCTTCTCCTAAAAGGACCCGGAATCCGGCTTTGAGTGTTCCTTACCATTTGCGGCTGCGGCGGAGACGGGCCCGCATTATTACGGCAGTGATGTTTATGAAGAATACCAGCGCCACGAGCACCAGGGCAATTCCGGCCTGGAGCTGGAGCGACGGATTCGGCACCTGGGTTACTACAAAGTAGAGGTGGTAGGGCAGGAGCATCGCCTGGTCGTTCATACCCTGGGGGAGCGTGGGCTTGAACGACGCTGCGCAAGTGATCATCACGGGAGCGGTCTCGCCGGCCGCGCGCCCGACTCCGAGGATTGCGCCGGTCAGGATTCCCGGCAGCGCAGTCGGTAGAACAACGCGCCGAATGGTCTGCCACTTGGTGGCCCCGAGTCCGAGAGACGCTTCCCGGAATGAACGGGGAACGGACAGAAGGGCCTCTTCGGTCGAGGTGATGATGATGGGAAGAATCACTACCGCGAGGGTGCAGAAACCCCAGAGGAGGCACGGCTGGCCCCATATCGGCTTGTTGGTCTGGTAGATGACCCGATCGATGGTTCCTCCGACAAAAAGCACGAAAAAGCCAAGTCCGAAGAGACCGTGGACTATGGAAGGGACTCCGGCCAGGTTCACGATCGCCATCCGGATGAAGCGGACCAGCTTCGATTTGCCGGCGTACTCCGTGAGATAGATGGCGCCGGCGATTCCGAGCGGCAGGGCGATGACGATGGTGCCGATCATCAGGTAGAAAGTGCCGATCAGCGCGGGGAAGATTCCGCCAGTTGCGTCGATGGCGTTGGGGGCTTTGGTGAGGAAGTCCCAGTTTATCTGGCGGATACCGTGGAAGATGATGAATCCGAAGAGCCAGAGGATAGGGCCGATCACCAGTAACATCATCAAGCCGAGGAATCCGAAAGCGGCCTTTTCCGTGAGGCGGTTCCGGGCGGCCGCACGCTCGCGGCCGCGGAATCCGCCGGGCTGTGCGGCTTGCTGGACGCTCATCCCTGAGCCCTCCGCTCCTGCCGATTGAGCGCCAGGTCGGCGATGAAGTTCAGGACAAATGTGATGAAGAACAGCACGGCGCCCAGCATAAACAGCGCTCGATAATGGGCGTCGCCGTACGCTACCTCGAGAGCTTCCGCGCCGATGGTGCCCGTGATGGTGCGTACCGAGTGGGTGAATGAATACCAGATTCCATTTTCCATCAGTACGCCGGCGTTTCCGGTTACCATGATCACCACCATGGTTTCGCCGATGGCCCGGCCTATTCCGAGCATGATGGCGGCGATGATTCCGGGGAGGGCGGCGGGTACCACCACGCGGGAGATCCCCTGCCAGCGCGTGGCGCCGAGCGCGAGCGAGCCATCTTTATATTGCCTTGGCACCGCGGCCAGCGCGTCTTCGGAGATCGTAGTAATCGTCGGAATCGCCATGAACGCGAGCATGATGGATCCGGCCATGGCGCTTTTGCCGGTATCAAGATCGAAGAGCTGCTTAACCAATGGCGCCACGGCCACCGAGCCCACGAATCCGATCGCCACGGACGGTACGGATGCGAGGAGCTCGACGGTTGGCTTGAGGATGTCGCGAAGCGCTTTCGGGGCCACCTCGGCGATGAAGATAGCGCTGCAGACGCCCAGCGGTACGGCGAGTAAAACGGCGCCCGCCGTTACCAGTAATGAGCCCCACAGGTTTGGCAGCAGGCCGAACCAGGGACCTGTCGGCGGAGACAGCGTGGGCTGCCACTCTTTGCCGGCGAAGAACCTGGCCGGCGAGTATTCCCGGAATAGTGGTAAGCCTTCGCGGAAGACGAACGCAAAGATGAGCAGCACCAGAACTATGGAGAGGATTCCGCCGAAGAAGATCAGCTTCTCGATCAGCCTCTCTTTGACGCTCTTGTGGGACCGATTCATCTATTTGATGGGAACGAAGTCGAGCTTGGTGACGACCGCCTGGCCCTCGGGCCCCATGACCCAGTCGAGGTAGGTCTTTGCCGCCGGGCCAGGCTCACCGGCGGTGTAGTTGTAAAGGGGCCGGGCAAGTGGATAGGTTTTGTTGAGTACATTCTCGGCTGCGGCTTGAACTCCCGGCGTCGCGGCGTCTTTTCTGATCTTGACCACCTTTACCTTCTCGTTTAAGTAACCAAGACCGACGTAGCCGATTCCGCCTCTGTCCTGTCCCACGTTGTCCACGATCTGGGAGGTGGACGGCTGCAGAAGCGCGGTGCTTGCGAAGGGCGTTTCCTTGCCCAAAACGTGCTCCTGGAAGAAAACATAGGTGCCGGATGAGGTCTCCCGGCTGTTGATGACGATTTTCTGTTCGGGCGCGCCCAGCTGATTCCAGTTCGTGACCCTAGCGGTATAGATGTCTTTGAGCTGGTCCATGGTGAGCTCGATAACCGGATTGCTGGGGTGCACAATGATGGCGAGGGCGTCCTGGGCGACGATGAATTCCTTGACGTCGCCGACTTCGGCCTTTTCCTCGTCTTTCATCGGGCGCGACGAATTGGCGATATCGGTGGCCTTGTTCTTTAGAGCGCTGATTCCAGTCCCTGAGCCGCCGCCGGTGACCGTGATGGAAATGTCCGGGTGGGTCTTCATGAACTCCTGCGCCCAGCCCTGGGAGAGCTGGACCATCGTGTCTGAACCCTTGATAGTCAGATTCTGCTTTGAGCCGCTGCCGGTTGTGCCGCCCGAATCCGGCTTGGTGCATCCCGCCAATCCGGCGAGGGCCACGGCGCACAATGCGACTGCGAGTAGATGCGATATTCGCATGGTCGATGTCCCTTCGGTTTTCACCGGGAGTCTACCTATCGGAGGAATCATTAGTCAATTTCCAAAAGAACCGGGAGCCCGTCCGGGCTCCCGGTGGTAATCTGACGGATCGGACGGATCGGACCGATCAGACAGATCGGAACAGAGAAATGCCTTAACGGAGTCGGTAGTACCCGACCTTCTCTACTACGTCCTGGCCGGCGTCGGACTTTACCCAGTCGATGAACTTCTTGGCGCCGCCGCCGGGCCGGCCGCGGGTGTACATGAAGAGGTAGCGCCAGAGCGGGTACTTGCCGTTTTTGACGTTGGCGCCGCTAGGCTCGATCGCCTGCCCGCTCCCGCGCGAAACCGGGACTACCTTCACCCGGCTGCCGAATCCTTCCGCGTAAGCCACCCCTACATAGCCTATCGCTCCGAGGTCCTGAGCGGCGGTCTGGCCGATGGCGTTCGTAGAAGGGGTCGTCTGCATGTCGGATCGGTACGGGCGCCCGATTCCGAGCACATTGTCCTGGAAGAATCCGTAAGTCCCACTGGATGAGTCGCGGCCGATGGCAACAATCGCGCGGTCCGGGCCGCCGACTTGCTTCCAGTTTCGGATCGTCCCGCTATAAATCCCTTTGAGCTGCTCCATGCTAAGACTTCGGACCGGATTGCTCGGATGAACGATGATCGCGAGGCCATCACGGGCGACCGGGACCTCGAAGGGGACAAATCCGCGCGATTTCGCGTTCTCAATCTCGCTGCCCTTCATGATGCGAGAGGCATTGGCGATATCGCAGGAACCGTTTATGAGGGCGGCGATTCCGGTGCTCGAACCTCCACCGGTGACGGTGATGCTAGAGCCGGGCTGCGCCTGCATGTAGGCCTGTGCCCAACCCTGTGCGAGTTGAAGCATCGTGTCGGAACCCTTGATCGAGATATTCTGTGCCCGGGCCACTCCCAAAGAGGCCGTGAGCAGCGCCACGACAGAAACACCGATTCTCAGAACGGAACTACGTGCTTTCAATGGATACTCCTTTGAATTCAATAGCGGACCTGAATCTCGGCGGTGAAGAGGCCGAGTTTTCGGCGGAATGGGCTGGTCGCTGCGACGGACGGGTCGTAGCCGCGGAGGCCCTGGGCGTACCAGAGACGAAATCGCGTGGCGTCGTCCACGTGGTACAGGAATCCGCCCTGGAGGGTCTTGGTGAGCAGCGCCGGCCGGCCGAGGCCGCCCGCGAAGACGCCGGAGGCGGCGATGGGGAAGTACTCGTCATACTTGACGGAGCCTTCCAGGCGATTGCCGAACGGGTGGCTGATGGCAAGGTAGTAAGCCTGCGCGTGGTTGCCGTCCAGGAACTGCGCGCGGTCCGGAGTCATCTCGTGCTCGCCGCCCATCCACTCGGCGCGGAAGACGGTCTTCCACGGTGAGATCCAGCGGGCGTAGACTCCGCCGTAGACGCGGCGCGCGTTGACGAACGGCTGCTGCGGGGTGCCGCTTCCCCGGCGAACGGAGGCCATTCCGTAGTATCCGGAAACGCCTACGTCAAGCGACTGGCCGAAGAGCGAGGTCTCGGCCCGGCCGACGAGATCGAGAACCCGGTTCTGGTTGCGCACGCCGCCGGCCGCGCGTCCCTCGCCATTGAATACTCCGAGGGAGACGCGCGTGGTGGGGTTGAGTATGTTCGGTGACATCCAGGCTACAGCCGCGCCTACGTCCCGATCCTGACCGAAAAACAGGGGTAGGACCGAGCCGGGCGTAATGGTGCCGCCGGTGGCGTTGACGACGGTCTTATATATTGCCAACGGTGCGGTGCTGTCTGCGAATCCGGCGGACCGCTCCGGGGATTCGCGGGAGCTGGAAGAATGAGGCAGCTCGTAGCCAAACGGGGTCGCGAAAAGGCCGAATGTCGCGATAGTGTTCGTGGGAAGCGGAAGGTCCGCGACGTTTATGAACGCGTCTTTGAGGGCCACCGCGCCGGTGGTTGGAATATCGATCTGGCCGACCCAATCGGTTCGCGTGGTGAGGGGGCCGCCGAACTTGAGGCGGGCACGGCGAACGAGGAATCCGTAGTCCGGCCCTCCGACGGCGGGACCGCCGGTACCGGGAGACTGCCCGGTGCCTCCCCCGCCGGCTTCCGGGAACATGGCGCTATTGCCTTTATAGAACGCCTCGAACCGACCCTGGATGTAGCCGCTGAGCTTGCGGGCGTTGTAGTTCTTCTGGAGCGCTTCGTACTCTCCGCGGAATATGCCTAGCGTCTCGGTGAGGTCCTTGAGGTTGAGGGCGGTTTCCTGAGCCACCTTTTTAGCCTCTGCTGCGTCCGTAGCGGCTTGCCCGACCATTTTGCGAAGCTCGTCAAGCTGTCCCTGAACCTTCTGGATGTCGGTTCGCATAACTGTGAGCTCGGTGCGGAATTCGTCTACGAGTCGGCGGATATCCGCGAGCTGCGCGGGGGTCACTCCAGGCTGCGGCAGAGGCTGCGGTGCCACGTCGCGCGGTCTTGCCTGGGCGATCAGCTCCTCTACCCGGGCGAGGACGCGCTGCACGATGACCGCCATTTCGTAGCGGCTGACTACCCGCTTGCCGATGAAGTTGCCCTGAGGCGGATAGCCCTTTACGAGGCCCTTTTGCGCGAGCTCCTCAACGGCTTTATACGCCCAATGGTCTTGCGGCACGTCCTGCGGCGCCTGGGCCACTGCGCTCGTCGAAATGAGCGCGACGGCGAAGGCTGCTGTTAGTACCGTCCACCAAGTCTTCTGCACTCGTCGTCCTCCTCAGAACGAAATTAGGATCGGGTGATGAACCGCCAAGACGCCAACACGCCGGGAAGTTTCCGTCTTCATTTGTACTGGGGATAGGTTAACGGGAGGTTAAGCGAGGGTTAAGGATTTGATAAGGTTGGAGACGGAGGCTCAAGTGGGGAACGAGTAACCCGATTCCGTAAAGTGTCGGTCGAATGCGAGCGCTTCGGTGATCCCATGCTGCCGCATCACTTCGAAGCTCACGCAGTCTACCATGCTCGGCCCCCTCCGCCCGCCGGCAGTTACACTGTTGATAGCGAGCGAGTGAACAGCCGGAGTCACCCAAATGATATCCGCAATCGGCAACAGTTCGTCAGCAAATGTGCGAACTGCGGCGATGCCAAACCGGTTGTGAAGTAACGCCACCGTTTCGACGACCACGTAGTTCGTAGTCAGCCGGCGGCGCGGTGTTCCTCGAAGGAGTTTCAGAGCGTTTACGGCATCACTATGGAACGGAACTCTTGGATCAGCCAGCGCCATGAATGCGGAAGTGTCTACGAAGCGGCTCACTTCGCCGGTGGCTCGCTGGCATAGGCTTCAATGAGGTACTTATCATGGTTGATCGAAAGGTCATGGACGTCGGACTTTAAGAAACCGACGGCACGCATCGCGCGCTCCCATTTCTCATCCTCCGAATTCCGCTCTGTGGCAAGCAATTCGTCGACCGATCTGCGAATCAGTTCCGCCATCGAGACCTTCTCCCGTGCCGCACGCTCCTTCAGCCCGGCCGCCTGCCGCTCTGTCAATTGAATCTGTGTTCGCACCAAGGCGATTCTCCATTAATAGTTACATCAGAGTTTACCGTTGTGATTACACGTCCATTGAAGGGCAACTCGATGTAAAGGCGAAACTTGGACTTAGAAGGGAGAGGTGTACTATGCCAATCGACCCTATGCCGCAGCAAGTGCGGGATTATCTAGATAGCCTGGTGCCGGAGAGGGCGGCGGAGATGCGGGCAATGGAGGCGCTTGCGAAGGAGATCGGTTTTCCGATCATCGGGCCGGCGTCAGGGTATCTGTGCTATGAGGTCGCGCGGATGATCGGGGCGCGGCGGGTGTTCGAGCTGGGCTCGGGTTACGGGTATTCGACGGCGTGGTTTGCGCGGGCGGTGCAGGAGAACGGGGGCGGCGAGGTCCATCACGTGGTGTGGAGCGAGGAGCTTTCGCAACAGGCGCGGGGGCACCTTGGCGCGCTGGGATATGAAGCAATAATCCGTTACCGAGTTAGCGAGGCGGTGCAGGCTCTGCGGGAGACGGAGGGACCGTTCGACTTGATCTTCAACGACATCGATAAGAAGGGGTATCCGGATTCGCTACCGGTGATAGCAGAAAAGCTTCGGCCCGGCGGGGTGCTCATCATCGACAATATGCTGTGGCATGGGAAGATCTTCGACGATTCTGATCAGAGTGAAGATACGCGCGGAGTCCGGGAGTTTACCCGGCGCATTACCACGGATTCCAATTGGATTGCCTCCCTCGTCCCGATCCGCGACGGCCTGATCGTCGCGACAAAGCGATGATTGTTGTTACGAAGGTCATAGCGAACCGGGCGGAGAATTCGTACAATCGCAGGTAGAACCAGAATCCAACGGTTATCCTCGAGGGGACAAAAGATGGCGGAGGACAAGAAGCATCTCAGCCGGCGCGAGCTGATTCGGGGAGCATCCCTGGTCGCGATCGGCGGGCAAGGCGTGCTGAAGCAGCAGGGAACCAAACCTCAGGTCCTTAACGCGGTAAGCTGGCCCGACCACAAGCAAGCGGCGATAAGAGGCGTACGACAGGCCCTAGATCAATGGAAGCAGCAGGCGCGATTTGCCGACATTCGCATCATGGCGGTGAGCGCCATTGGCGGCAGACTGATCGGGCCGGATATGACTCCCCTCGTTCAGAGCGCCATGGCCGGATCCCCTCCCAACGTGGCGGGAGCGTTCGCCCGCACAGTAGGCGCAGCCTGGAAGACGTGGCAGGATAGTGTAACGGTCCCTGGCCTGCCCTGGTACCCGGCCTTCGCGGCGTTTCCCGGGCCGATGGCGCCGCCGATGCCGAACGTTCCGACCCCGCTTGCCGCCCTGGCGTCTCCGGGGGATAGTGCGTTCCTGCCCGACAACATCGCAGCTCAGCTACGGAAGGAGCTTGGAGGGGCCGCCAATGAATCCGGCGCGGAGCGGGAGATCATCGACTTCGCCTTCTGGCTCGCTTCTAACTTCGCCGTGTGGAAGGCCTCCGCGCAGGTTATGCTCGTTATGGGCAAGGGCCCTGTGCCGACGTTCGCGCCACCGTACGTGCCCGTGGGGCCCGTAGTGATGGGAGACAACATTTCCACTCCCGGCCACCTCGCAGCCGCGCCGGGGTTCAACCTGCCGGCCATCACCTACTTCGATGCGAAAAAGTCGTTCGAATCGAAGGTCGCGAATGCATTCACGGTCAGACTGGAGAACGGGGCGGCGGGTCTAGAAGGCGCGAACGCCCATCTATTTGGGGATGTCTCGATCCTAGCTGGAGAGAATTCCCCGGTTAATATCATGGTTCGGGGCGCGGAGATGACTCTCTCACAGACCTCGGCGCAGTCACGGGGTTTACTCCAGAAAGCCAGGATCGACCTCGGTACACTGCAGGAGCAGACCATCTCCAGTCCACAGACCAACCCGGCGGATAGGGCAAGGATATCGGACCTTGTAAAGCGGGTGGAGACAGCCACCGCGAACATGGGAACGATGAAAGGCAGCGGCCGCCTCGAGGTTATGGTTGGAACCGTCATGATTCCCATCCCGAGCGCCAGTTTTGAGCTCGACGATAAGGGAAGACTTTCGATACTAGGAGGAACCATCGATTTCAAGGGAATTACCCACTCGGTCGGCAAAGGATCGTATATCAGCCCCACGGAGATGAGACTGGTGGGCTGGATTCAGCTTCAAAGCCTCGTGGTGACCGACTCCATCCTCGCGTTCCGTGCAAAAGGTGTGACCGGCGGAGGCAGGCTCCAGGCTTTTGCGCACACTTTCTCCTTGACTTACGACCTGACCGGACCACGGCTAAAAGCGTCTGCGGAGGCGGGCGGCCCGGACCGCGGCTGGCAGTCCATGCCATTCGTCAACGGAGCGCAGTACGAGGCAAAAGGTACGCGCATCGTCGTCTCAATCGACGGGTCCGCAATCTCCGCCACCGTGCGCGTTCCGACTCTTGGTGTAAGGACCTCGGCGACCCGGCCGGATGGCAAGCCCTGGGCGGAGCAGTCGTCCAGCCCAGGTACGTTCACGGTTGCTGTGAACGGCGATGTCAACCTCCGGCCGCCGGGACTCGCAAGTCCGGCCGATCCTCTGCAAGCTGCGCGGCAGGCATGCGAAGCGTCCGCGCGGGCTGCGCACGTGATACCGGACGTCTCGAGTCTCCTCGTGGGTGAGGCGAGGCGGCTGGCGGAAGAAGCGAGAAACAAGGCGATCGAGGCGTTGAATGCGGCTATGGCGGAATGCGCGAAAAAGAACCCGTCCCCGCCGCCGATGCCGCAGATTCCGCAGGCCCTTCGCGTCAAGGTCGGAAACCTGGTGGGATAGATTGACCCGAGTTCTGCTCATCAACCCACCCTCCCCGGAACGTCTGGGGGCTCCATTGCTCGGCCTCCAGTTTGTGGCGGCAGCGCTGCTTGCGCGCGGATGCGACGCGCGAGTCATAGACGCGGCCGCACGATACAATCGGCCGGATTCCGCGGAAATTCTCGCAGAGATCGAGCGATTCCGGCCGCATGCCATCGGATTCAGTCTCTTTACTCGCTGGGTTTGGCACGCGTATGATCTCGTCAAAGCGCTACGAGGCACGGGTGCGGTACTTATTGCGGGAGGGGCGCACGCGACGGTTCGCGCGGAAGAGACGCTGCGATATGGATTGGACATCGCCATCGAGGGAGAGGCGGAGTTAGCCTTTCCTCGCGTGATAGACTGGCTGCAGGGTACGGCGGAGCTTGGAGAGATTCCGGGAGTAAAGTATCGCGACGCGTACGGCAGAGTCCGCTCCGGCCCGCCCGCGGAGTCGATTTCAGACCTCGATTCCGTACCGCTTCCACTAACCTCTCAGGATCTTTTCGACCCGCGCTGGTATCACCCGGCGGGTGCGGAGATTGTCCCCGGTGGCATGCTCACCAGCCGCGGATGCCCGGCCCGGTGCACGTTCTGCGCGAACTATGTTACTGGTCGCGGATTCCGCTGGAGGTCGGCGGAATCCGTAATCGCCGAGCTGAACGCATACCACTCGCGGACCGGCGCGACGTTCTTCCCGTTTTGGGACGACGCGCTCACGGCGAATCGCCGCCGATTGTTCGATCTGTGCGAGGCGATGGAGCGCGGGATCGACTTCGACCTGCGTTGGAGCGCCATCACGCGCGCCAGCATGGTGACTCCGGACCTTCTGGAGGCCATGAAGCGGGCGGGCTGTATCTCCGTCAACTTCGGAGTGGAGAGCGGCGACAATGAGATACTCCGGGCCATCAAGAAGGGGATCACCACCGACCACGTGATCCGAGCACTGGAGATGGCAAAGGAGCAGGGGTTTTTGACTGCCTGCAACTTTATGCTCGGGTTTCCGCAGGAGACGCCGGCCGCGCTGGAGCGCACGCTGGGGTTCATGGAGGAGATCGCGCCCCTCGTGGACACGTTCAGCACGCTGGGGGTGCTAGTCCCCTTCCCGGGTACGCCGCTGTATGATGATTATCACGAGGATTTCGGCTTCACGGACTGGTGGCTGCGAGAAGAGTACAGCCATTACAGTCCTCCGCCGCCGATCGACGACTTCGACCGGTTCTACCGCCACTATATCGACGACGCAAACCTCGAACTGGACTTCTTCCACTATTCGCAAGAGATGGTTGCGATGATGCGCGAGTGCATGCGGTTCAAGGGCGAGCACAACCTGCGCAAGATGGGCCTCCTCCAGGACCCCGTTTTCCGGCCGGCGCCTGTTTACGCGTGATGACCGCCGTTCTGCCGGAATCCGGTTGGGATCATCCGCTAACGGCGCGATACTACGAGGAGTTCTGTCGCCGGCACACGCGCTATCAGGAGGCGAACGAGGCGCTCATAAGGGCCGTCTCCATCGAACCTGGAATGCGAATTCTGGACGTCGGCGCCGGGACAGGACGGACAGCGGAATCCGCGCTACCCTTGCTTGGCGAAGGGGAGATCGAGTGCGTGGAGCCCGCGGACGCAATGCGACGCCTCGGAGAGCAAAGGCTAAGCGACGCTCGAGTTTCCTGGCGTGCGGGTCTGCCCGATGCCACACACAGATACGATCGAATCGTCTGGGGCGCGGGAATCTGGCAAGCGGCGCCTTTGGATCAAACAATCCTGCACCTGGCTTCCTTGCTCGGGCGCGATGGCGCGCTTTGCTTCAATATCCCAATGCTCTATCTTGGGATTCCGGATGAGCCAGGCGGGGGACCGGACCCGCTACTTCTTGAGCTTCCAGGACGGCTGCGGACGCCGGCGCAGCCGATGCCCCCGGAGTACGATCCGCTGCCGAATTCGGAAGGTCTTGATGAGATGCTCCGGGATTGCGGTTTGCAGCCGGAACGGACCGCATTCCGGATTCGAATTTCGCAGGAGTGCCTGCGGGACTGGCTCAAGATTCCGATGATGACTGATCGCCTGATGCCGGGGGTCGATCCCATGAAGCGGGCGAGACGAATCGACGAGGCATATTCGAAGGTGTCAGCGGATTCGTGGAAGTGGGAGGGCTGGATGGTGTGCGTCGCGCGGCGGGACGATTCCGTTGGCTGAGCTCCGGTTGGAACCTCTGACGGAATTCGCGCCTGGATGCTTGCGCGAGCAGGCGGCGGAGTGTGGATATCTGTTCTTCCACGGGCTGGTAGAACCAGCGGTCGTGCTTGACTTGCGAACAAAGGCGTTGGCATTTGCCGAGGAACTCGGGTGGCTGGAAGATGACTCGCCAGCGGTGGACGGAATCGCCCGGAGGGGAATCAAACTGGGGGACTACGACGCACCGGATTGGATTGAGTTTCAGCGTAAGGTGCTGCCCTTGCCTGAGTTTATCGCACTGGGCGAGCATCCGGCAATTCTAGGGATTCTGACGGAGGTTTTGGGCGAAGGCGTAATGACGCGACGCGGAGACATCTGCCGCGTCATGTCGCCTGGAACTCCTGAGCTCACAACCGTGGCGCATCAGGACCACTATTACGTGGGGGGTTCGGAACGCGTTTGGACGGCGTGGATTCCGCTCGGCGACTGCCCGAAGGAGCTGGGTGGTCTGGCGGTGTTGCCGGGATCCCATCGGCGCGGGCTCCTACCTCACTTCGGCGAGGGCTCCGGACGACAGGGTGTAGAGGTCGAGGAAGCGGTTTGGGCGACCGCCGATTATCGATCAGGAGACGTTCTGTTTTTCAACTGCCTAACCGTGCATCGCGCCTGTCCGAATACCACAGCCGATCGAATCCGGATATCCGCGGATTATCGGTATCAGCCAGCATCGGAACCAATCTGACGGATCGGACGGATCGGACAGATCGAAATGAAATCCTATTCGTGCCAGTTGCCCCTGACGACCGCGTCGGTCATTCTGGCTACTCGGGCCATTTGTTTTACGTCGTGGACGCGGATGATGGCGGCTCCGTTGGCGATGCTTAGGGCTACGGTGGCGGCGGTGCCTTCGAGGCGGTCATCCGGGGGTAGGCCGCCGAGGACTTTGCCGATGGTGCTTTTGCGGGACCAGCCGGAGACGACCGGATAGCCGAGAGAGACGATATCGCGTAATCGGCGCAAGAGCTCCAGGTTGTGTTCCGGACGTTTGCCGAACCCGAATCCGGGATCGATCAGGATGTTTTCGTGGCGGATTCCGGCCTTTTCAGCCGAGGCAGCGCGCTCAGCGAGCCAACACCGCACTTCGCGAGCCACGTCAACATAGGACGGATTCTGCTGCATGTTTCTCGGAGTGCCTTTGATGTGCATCAGGCAGACGGGCACGCCCAATTCGACCACGGCGGCCGGCATCTCGGGATCGAAGGTGAGGGCGCTGATGTCGTTGACCATGGAGGCGCCGGCGGTCACGGCCTGCCGCGCTACATCGGCTTTGTAAGTGTCGATGGAGATGGGAGTCGGGATGGATTCCGCGATGGCGGTGATGACCGGTATCACGCGCGCAAGCTCTTCCTCTACCGGCAGGGGATCGGCGTTTGGACGGGTGGATTCGCCGCCGACGTCGATGATGTCGGCCCCCTCTTCCGCGATTTGCAGCGCCTGACGGATGGCGGAATCCGGGTCGAGGAAGAGGCCGCCGTCTGAGAACGAATCCGGGGTGACGTTGAGGACTCCCATCACCAACGTGCGCTCACCCCGTCCCGCGGAATCCAGGAGCCGGCGCAACGTCTCGCCCGGGTTCATTTGTATCTACAGGTCCTGACCTGTGATCCGGCGGTAGGCTTCTTTGTACTTGGCGGCTGTTTGCTCGACAACGTCGGCTGGGAGGCGGGGGGGCGGGGGCTCGCGGTTCCAGCCGCTCTGGGTGAGCCAGTCGCGCAGGTACTGCTTGTCGAATGAGGGCTGGGCGCGGCCGGGGGAATAGGGGGCGGCGTCCCAGAAGCGGGAGGAATCCGGGGTGAGGGCTTCGTCGATCAGGGTGACGGTGTCGCGGTACATACCGAACTCGAACTTGGTGTCGGCGATGATGATTCCGTTTTCGGCCGCGCGCTCGGCGGCGGCGGTGTAGAGGTTGAGGCTAATCTGGCGCAGCTCTTTGGATTCGGCAAGGCCAATTCGGTCCGCCATCTCGGAGAAGCTGATATTTTCGTCATGGCCGGATTCGGCTTTGGTGGCGGGGGTGAAAACGGGTTCAGGAAGTTTGTCCGAATCGCGCAATCCGGGCGGATAGATGTTGCCATGGATCTCGGCGCCGGATTCCGGGCCTTTACCCGCGACGTATTCGCTCCAGAGGGAGCCGGAGATGTAGCCTCGGACCACGCATTCGATGGGAAAGACTTCGGCTTTGAGGACGAGCATGGAGCGGCCTCGGAGCGCCTCGCGTTGTTCCGTGTTGAAGAGTGCGCCTGATTCTGCGGCTCTGGCGATAATGAAGTCGGAGTCGTAGGTGATGTAGTGATTGCCGACGACCGGGCGCAGCTGCAGGAACCAGAATCGGGAGAGGGAGTTCAATACCCGACCCTTTTCCGGGATTCCGTCTCCCATGATCACGTCGTACGCGGAGATCCGGTCGGTCGTGATGATGAGCAGCGAGTCTTTCAGCTCGAAAATCTCTCGGACTTTTCCGGAGGCTACGTGTCGCAGCCCCGGGATTTCGACTTGGGTAATGGCGGTTCTCAACAGGGCTTCCTTCCAGGAGTTGTCTATTTTGATTGGTGAGTTCGACGGAATCGAGGGTGAAACCTTTCGGAATTACAGTGCGTTGACAGGGGTTGGTGGAGAAAGTATTATGGGGCTGTGGGGCTGCCTGATGGGCCCTCTCGAGATGGAAGGAGCAAGACCGTGAGCATAGCGACGCCCTCGCGCCTTGACGATAATCTTCGGCGGGTGGCTGAAGAAGCCCTGAGAACGGACGCGTCGGATAGGTCGGACAGGTCGGACCCCGCGCTTGCCCGGCTCAGGGAGCTGGGAACGGAGCTCTGGCTAGACACTGGGAACCTGGAGGAGGCGCGGTCGCTCTGGACGCGGGAGTTTACGGCGCTTACCACGAACAATACGCTGGCGAACCAGGTGGTGCAGACGGGTGTGATGGACGATGTCGTGAAGAGCGCCGTCCGCGACCTGATCGACATCGACCCTGACATTTCGGAAGAGGCCATGATCATGGAGCTGGGCTTCGTGGTCAACTGCCATATCGCGCTGCGGCTCGTGAAGGGGTTGGGGGCGACGGTCAGCGTGGAACTGCATCCCTCGGTCGCGGAGGATGCGGATCGGACCGTTTTTTGGGCGGAGCGGTATTACCGGGTCTGTCCGGAGCGGTTCATCGTCAAGATTCCGCTCTCGCCGGAAGGGTTTGTCGCGGTAGCACAGGCGCGGGAGAAGGGTATACCGATCAACTACACGCTCGGGTTTTCGGCCCGACAGAATTACCTGGCAGCGCGTATTTCTAATCCGAGCTATGTCAACGTCTTCCTTGGCCGCCTGAACGCGTTCGTGAGCGACAATCGGCTGGGAGACGGGAAATACGTTGGGGAGAAGGCGGCGCTCGCTTCGCAGGCTGCCATCCGCGAGCTGCGGAATGACGGCAAGTCCGATTCGAAGCAGATCGCCGCCAGTCTTCGCGAAGCGTCCCAGGTTTCCGCACTGGCCGGAGTGGACGTGCACACTATTCCGACCAAGGTGGCAAAAGCCTTTATCGAATCGAAGCCCGACCCTGGCTCCCTTAACTCTCAAATCGACAGGCAGCTCGAGCCGACGTTCCTGCCGTCCGTGAATAGAAAAGCTGTCGATGTGCTCTGGGACGTGGATGAGAAAGTGAAGCGGCTCGCGGAGGAGCTGGTTAAACGCGGGCCGTCCAGGCTGACGGGCGACGACATTCGGGAGGCGGATGCGGACATCGGCTCCGGGTTGTTTCATCGTTTCTCTTCGGTCGAAGTCGTGGACATCCGCGGCCAGGGGAAGATTCCAGACTGGAGCCGTTGGGAGGACGAGAAGAACGTGGCGCTGGACGATCTATTCACGCAATCGGCGCTGCAATCGTTCGCGGTTGACCAGGCGGCGCTCGACGATAGGTTGAGGTTTTTGACGAGAACGAAGGTGTAGAGTGTTCGGGTGTTCGGGTGTTCAGGTGTTATTGGACCCAACACCTGAACACCTAAACACCTGAACACCGAGGACGCGCATGCGCATATTGATTACGGGGGCCCGGGGGAATTTCCCTACGGGGCTGATTCGGCGGCTGGAGGCAGCGAGCCATGAGCTCGTGTTGTTCGATATCGAGCCTCTGCCCTCGGAAGAACATTCGGCCATCCAGGCGGATATACGCGACGGCGGAGCGGTTTCTATGGCGGTGCGCGGGTGCGATTCGGTGGTGCATGCCGCCGCGCTGCATGGAGACATCAGCGCACGCCGTAATTACGACGACCACTACGGAATCAACGTCACCGGCACTCACAATATCTTGCTGGCGATGGTTCGACAAGGAGTGGAGAATCTGGTCTTCTCAAGCAGCGACGCGGTCTTCGGCGCCGGCATGAAGGGGCGCCGGGTGATGGATGAAAACGTGCCGTGCGTCCCCAATAGCATCGAATCCCTCACGAAATCGCTGGGCGAAGAGATGTGCGCCTTCTACGCCCGGGAACATAAGATCCGCGTGGCGATGCTTCGGTATGGACATTTCTATTCCACCGATTGGAAGACCGCGGGAGTCGGCCGGCTTACCAACTGGCTGGACCGGGAAGACGTGGCGCAGGCGAACGAGCTGGCATTGGGGGCAGTCGCGGCTGAGGAGTTCAAGTGCGAGCCGTTTCTAATTCACTGCCACAAGCCGTTCGCCGATTCCGATTGGCCGGCTCTGGCTGAGAATCCGGAACCGATCATCGAAAGTTACTGGCCGGGGTCCGCAGAGCTCCTGGCCCGGCATAATTTGCGGATTCCGAAGATTCATACGCACTACGATATTACGAAGGCTCAATCCGTCCTCGGCTATGAGCCCGAACACAACTTCGATCAGTTCCTCAAAAGGCTCAAGAAAGCACCGGCGGAGGGGCAGGTGTTTGGGGTGCGGCACTGAGGACCAGTATGGAAGAGTGGAAGAGTGGAAGGGTGGAAGAGTGGAAGAGTGGAGGATCACGTGTCTTCCACTCTTCCGGTCTTCCACTCTTTTCTTCCTCTAATCCGCCGCCGTGCTCCAGCAACTAGATCAGGCACTGTTCGCCGCGCTGAACCGCGGGGCGGCGAATGGGTTCTTCGATTGGTTGATGCCGCGGATCACTAACCTGCATAAGGAGGCGTGGTTCGCGGCGATTGTTCTGGGGGTTTGCGGTTGGTTTTTGTGGCGCGGGCCTCGTCGGGCGCGGGTGTGGATTCTTTGCGCGGTGGTGGCGGTCGGAATCAGCGATCCTCTGGCGCGGCGGGTGATAAAGGAGCTGTTTCCTCGTAAACGGCCGTGCCAAGAACTCATCAGTCCACGGATTAACCTGGCGTCATGGCCCGTCACGGCAAGGCTTGTTCCAGGCGAAGAG
>JBKJZI010000291.1:0-18618 GCA_046715155.1 Chthonomonadales bacterium
CTTCGTGCACACCATCGATTCCGGACGGACCAAAGAGGTCGACCGCGACCCGATGAATTTCAGCATCCGCGTGAGCTGGTCCCACGACAGCCGCTGGCTCGCCTATTCCAAATCTGATCCTAAGAGCCGATTGTCCGCAATCTGGATACTTAACGTGAGGAACGGCGAACACCGGCAGGCCACAAGGGGAATGTTCGACGACGTGAATCCGACATTCGACCGCAATGGCGACTGGCTGTACTACGCCTCGACGCGCGCCTTCCAGCCAACCTATGGCGACGAAGACACGACCTGGATATACAACAACACGCAGGTGCTCCTCGCCGTCCCCCTCCGCACCGACATAAAGTCCCCCTTCGCGCCCGAGAGCGACGAAGAGCCCGTAAGGGACACGTCCACTCCGAAAGCCGATTCCGTTTCAATCTCCGGCGATCACGCCCTCATCACCAACCAGGCCGACGAGGTCTCCGGTGTCTGGAATGGCACTGCTACTGCGGACTTTCTACCGGGAGGCAGCATCACGGTGAAGCTGACTCTGCGGCTTTCGGGAACTGCTGTCTCGGGAATGCTGGAAACGCCCATCGGCAGCGGCACGGTCACCGGGACCTATAACGCCGGGACCAAAGAGCTCACCCTTACGGCAACCGTAGAGAATGGACCGACCGTTAACTTTAACGTGAGAATCAGCGGCGATACGATGACGGGCTCGGCTACGGCTGAGGGCCAGGCGGTCCAGATCCGCCTACAACGTTCCGGCGCTGCGGGACAGAAGAGCGGCGAGCCGGGCAAGAAGGACGAGAAGGGATCGGAATCCGGCAAGCCGCGGGAAACCGTTACCATCGATTTCGACGGATTCGAGCAGCGCGGAATCCAACTGCCCATGAGGCGTGGACGCTTCGGCCAGCTCGGGGTGAATACCCGCGGACACCTGCTCTACGTGCGATTCGCAACCCCCGGGTCCGAGGAAACCGCCTCGATTAAACTGTTTGATCTCAAAGACGAGAAACGCGAGGAGAAGAACGTCGGCGCGGGCAGCAACTTCGAAGTTTCGGCGGATGGAAACAAGATACTGATTCCTCGGGGACAGTCCGCATCGATCCAGGACGCCTCCCCGGGATCCACCGCCCAGAACGTCGTCACTACCGGTATGACCGCCATGATCGATCCGCAACAGGAGTGGAAGCAGATGTTCCACGAGGCGTGGCGAATCGAGCGGGACTTCTTCTACGACCCGACGATGCACGGGGTGGACTGGAAGGCCGTTCGCGACCAGTACGTCAAAATGCTCCCCGACGCGGCCACTCGCGAAGACCTGAGCTACATCATCTCGGAAATGATCTCCGAGTTGAACGTCGGTCACGCCTACTACTCCGGCGGCGATGTCGAAACGCAGCCAACGGTCGCCGTCGGCCTGCTCGGGGCAGACCTGGAGCTGGTAAACGGCTCATACCGGATCAGCAACATCTACCAGGGAGGGCCGTGGGATTCGGACGCCCGCGGACCGCTCAGCCAACCGGGTGTCAAGGTCAAGGAGGGTGACTCATTACTAGCCGTCAATGGGATTCCGCTAGATGCAAAAAGAGACCCCTGGGCCGCCTTCCAGGGCCTCGCCGGGCAGACAGTAACACTGACGGTGCGCCCCGATACCCGAGACCCGAAACCCGAGACCCGTGAGGTGGTCGTCAGACTACTCACCGGCGGCGATACCAATCTCCGATTCCGCGAATGGATCGAGAAGAACCGCGCATATGTCGACAAGCAGACCGGGGGGAAAGTTGGGTACGTATACGTCCCCAGCACCGGAGTCGACGGACAGAGCGAGCTGTACCGCCAGCTCCTCGGGCAGCGCGGCAAGGAGGCTCTGATTATTGACGAGCGCTGGAACTCGGGCGGGCAGATTCCGACCCGCTTCATCGAGCTCCTGAATCGCCCGGTGACCAATTACTGGGCGCGAAGAGACCATGCGGACTGGGTGTGGCCATGGGACGCGCATCATGGACCGAAAGTCATGCTCATCAACGGACTGGCGGGCTCCGGTGGGGACGCCTTTCCGTGGTACTTCCGCCAGGCTGGCCTTGGCAAGCTGATCGGCACGCGCACCTGGGGGGGCCTGGTGGGAATCTCGGGGAATCCGGGGCTGATAGACGGCGGGAACGTCACCGCCCCCACCTTCGCATTCTATGAGAAGGACAGCACCTGGGCCGTCGAGGGTCATGGAGTGGACCCCGACATCGAAGTTCTGGACGATCCCGCTCACATGCAAAACGGCGCGGATCCTCAGTTGGACGCAGCCATCAAGCACATCCTGGAGGAAGTAAAGCGGAATCCGTACAATCCCGCCAAACGCCCACCCTACCCCAATCGCAAAGGCTTCGGCCTCGACCCCAAAGATCGCTAAGACTTTCGCGGGCAGACACAAGGGCGGCGGAATACGAGCGGGATTCCGCCGCCCATGTGTCGTACCTATCCGCGTCTTACGTAAGCTGAAAGGCGAAATGAAGAGTCTTCTCGGCCGACGGTAGCGGGACACAGCCGATGATCGTCAAGCGCTTCTATGATGATGGACTTGCGCATGCAAGCTACCTGGTCGGCTGCGCCGATTCCGGCGAGGCGCTGGTCATCGACCCGAACCGTTCATTCGATCAGTACGGGGTGGGGGCGGAATCCGAGGGGCTGCGGATTACGCACGTTACGGAAACCCATATCCACGCCGACTTCCTCTCCGGCAGTCGGGAGCTTGCAAACAGAACAGGGGCTCAATTGTATCTCTCCGGAGAAGGGGGTGCGGAATGGAGCTATGCATTTGCCGCGGAGTCCGGCGCGGTCCTGCTGCGCGATGGCAACAGATTCAAGGTCGGGAAGATCGACTTTCAAGCGATTCACACGCCGGGTCACACACCGGAGCACATCACATTTCTGGTCACAGACACAAAGGCTGCGAATACGCCGATGGGCGCATTTACCGGCGACTTCGTTTTCGTCGGAGACGTCGGCAGGCCCGACCTTTTGGAGCAAGCGGCGCAGGTGGCCGGATCAATGGAGCCGGGGGCGCGCGACCTTTACCGCTCCCTCCAACGATTCAAGCAGCTCCCGGACCACCTTCAGATTTGGCCGGCGCACGGCGCCGGGTCGCCTTGCGGCAAGAGCCTGGGCGGCGTACCTCAGTCCACTATCGGTTATGAGAAGATTGCCAGTTGGGCGTTTAACTCCACGGATGAAGACGCGTTCGTTCGCAGCGTACTCGACGGCCAACCCGATCCGCCACCCTACTTCGCAAGAATGAAGCAGCTAAATAGAGACGGGCCCCCGATGCTTGGCGATCGGAAAGCCCTGGAATGGCTGGCGCCCGACGAACTCCCCGGGATTCTAGAGAGCTCCGAGCTGGTTATAGACTCCCGGCTTGCAGATGAGTTTGCCGCAGGGTACGTGGCCGGAACGATCAACGTGCAGGCAATTCGGACGTTCATCACCTGGGCGGGATGGCTCTGCCCGTATGACCGGCCATTCACGGTTATCGCAAAGGACGAATCCGCGCGGGCGTTCGTAGATTGCAGCCTGTCACTGATCGGGCTGGAACGGAACGTCCGGTATCTCCCGGTGGACGCTCTGCGGGAGTGGCAAGAATCCGGTCGACCGCTTCCGACGATTCCGCGTCTCGACTCGCAGGATGCGTCGATGGCCCTCAACGCTCAGTCGCACCCATTCCTGCTAGACGTGCGACATGCTGGCGAATGGCACACGATCCGGATCGCGGGCTCCACGAATATCCCGTTGGGCGATCTCGCCTCGCGAGTGGGAGAAATTCCTCGAGGTGAACCCGTCATGATCGTCTGCCGAGTGGGCAACCGTTCCCTGACTGCCGCAAGCATCTTAAAGTCGCGCGGATTCCAGGCCGTCAGTGATGTTCGGGGAGGAATTACGGCGTGGAAGAAAGTTGGCCTGCCGGTGGAACAGGACCCGGCGACTCAAGTCGCGGCTACATAACGCAAGGTCGACCTTCGTCGACTCGGTACTTGGGTCGCTGGTGATGTGTGATGGATGGAGTGATCACGTTACCCAGTAGATCACGGGGAACTCGTCACGAACGTGTATAATGGCCGCAACTCAGCTTAAGATGCGTACACTACTCGGACTACTTCTAGCAAGTACACTGCTTGACGTGGAGTCAGGATCTTGCGCCCTCCTCCCGCGCGACGATTGGCCGGTTGTCCGGCACGATGCCGGGAATACCGGCCTCTCACGGGATGAAGTAGCTCCTCCACTCCGACTCTTGTGGCGGATTCCCACATACAAACAACCCCAACCGTTTCTGCTTTCCTCCGGCGGCGTCGTGGCGGTGACAATGCAGCCGACCAGCGGAGTCGACCATGTAACGCTCTACAACCGTCGTGGAAAGGTGGTCTGGCGGATTCCGCGCGCAATCCCGGTCTACCTCAAAGGTAAATTGATCATCGTGGCGCGGAACCAGAAAGTTGGCTCCTCTGCGGAGTGCCACGACTGGCGCGCACGGAAGTTGAAATGGTCGGCTCCTCTGAACGGGACGCAAGAGGCGAGATACAACTTTGTTGGACAGTGGATGGGAGCTGTCGAAAAGGACGGCCGTCTTTACTGGGCCCTCAACGCCGACCACTCCGTGCTTAAGGTGCTACGCGTTCGAGACGGCCGCCTGCTCGACAAAACGGATCATGAAAAGCGAGGCGGGCCGCTGAACGGATGGGGAAATGGCCCGCCCGCCGTAGACGATCGAGCAGTTTACTGGGGATTGGGTCACTGGCTGCACGTCCTGGATAGAGATTCGCTCAGGCCGAAATGGGCGATCTTTGACGGCGGCAACTCCTATCTGGTTCGAGCGGGCAGCCTGCTGATCTCCAAGGGCTGGTCGCACACCATGCAGGCATGGAACGTCCATACTCGCAAACTGGCCTGGAGGATCGGAGCTCCCAGGGACGTGGCTCATGCGCTCATTTCGGGGAAGGGTCGTAAAAGGTGCCTGATCGAATCGTCCAGTTGCATCGATGTAAGCACGGGTAAGTCTATGGCGAGGTACCTCATCGGTGGCGTCCCCGTGTATGCCAATGGTTCCGCCGGATCGGGAGGTTCGGTGTATCTCGCCGGTGTGAGGACCTACCTATCTCCAACAGGGGGCTTCTATTGCTTCTATGCACAAACCGGCAAGCTCCGCTGGAAGTACGAGCGCCCCGATCTTCAGGGCGTCGCAGTGATAGTAAGTGAGCGGCGGATTTACGGCCTGGGCTCCGACGGATTCCTCTACTGCTTTGGTACGAAGTGAATAGCGGTCAGAGTAATCCAGTGATCAAGTAAAAACGTGATTACTGGATTACTCGATCACTTCCTTACGCCACGATCTTGTGGATTACTTCTCCGGCGAAGTCGGTTAGGCGCTCGTGGCGGCCGTTGTGTAGGTAGGTCAGCTTCAGGTGGTCCATGCCGAGCAGATGCAGGATGGTAGCGTGGATGTCGCGCGCGTGGCAGCGGTCCTGGACGGCGCGGAATCCGATCTCGTCGGTGGCGCCGACAATCGTCCCGCCCTTTACCCCGCCGCCGGCCATCCAGATGGAGAAGCCTTCCGGGTTGTGGTCGCGCCCCTTGCCGTTCTGGGAGACCGGCGTGCGGCCGAACTCTGTGCCCCACACCACCAGCGTGTCTTCGAGCATCCCCCGTCGTTTCAAGTCTTTTAACAGCCCCGCGACCGGCTTGTCGGTCCATCGGGCCATCTTTTCGTGGTTCTCGACTACGTTGTCGTGCGCGTCCCACTGCACGCTCACCGGCCCACCGCCTGAGAAGACCTGAACGAAACGGACGCCGCGCTCAACGAGGCGACGTGCCAGCAAGCAGCGAGTTCCGAACTCACGGGTCTCGGCGCCATCGAGTCCGTAGAGGTTTTTCGTCTCCTCGGTTTCCCGGTTGAAATCCACAGCCTCAGGGGCGTGCGTTTGCATCCGGAATGCCAACTCATACGACGCAATGCGGGCAGACAGCTCGGAGCCGTCCGGTGTCAGCGTGGCCTCGTTCATTTCCCGCAGGTAATCGAGCATTCGGCGCTGCTGATCGCGGCTCATGCTCTCCGGCGGATTCAGATGCAGGATCGGCTTGGCGCCGCCCCGCAATACCGTGCCCTGGTATTCCGCGGGCAAATATCCCGCCTCCCACATAGGCGCTCCGCCTTCCGGCAATCCCTCCGGCTGAGGCAAAACGCAATAGGCCGGGAGGTTCTCGCTCTCCGACCCTAGTCCATACGTGACCCAGCTGCCGAGCGACGGGTGTCCGATCATGGTGCGCCCGGATACCATCTGGTACATGGCCGGCGCGTGGACAAAACTTTCGTTATAACAGGACCGAATGACCGCCAGGTCGTCGACGCACTGGGCGGTGTGCGGCATCAGATCGGAAACCGGAATTCCGGATTGGCCGTATTGCTTGAATTTCCAGGCGCTCTTCATCAGGTGCATCTCGCCCTTGATGAACTGGCTCTTGATCTCCCCATAGCTCTTGGGCAGCGGCTGCCCATCTGCCCTATCCAGCTCCGGCTTCGGGTCGAACGTCTCCATGTGGCTCGGCCCGCCCACCATGAAGAGGAAGATGACGGACTTCGCCTTGGGCTGGAAATGGGGATTCCGCGCGGATAACGGATTCGATTGCGGATTGCGGATTGCGGATTGCGGATTGGCGGCCGCTTCCTGGGCCAGGAGGGAGGCGAGCGCGATTCCTCCGAATCCGGCGCCGGCGCGAAATAGGAAGTCGCGGCGACTTAGCGCGCGCGGGAAATGCGGGATCCGACTATTAGTATCATCCGACATATAGAAACTCGTTTCGGTTGAGGGTGGCGAGGCAGAGGTCGACCCAGGCGGCGGCTTCGGTGGGGTCGATACCCGCCGGTAACCCTTCAATGGTGGTGATCTTCTCTCCCCGCGATATGCGCTCCTTAAGAAGCGCTCGCTGATCTTGAAGCAGCCGGCGCGTGGATGATCGCTCCCTCACGGTTGGCGGGCGGTTTAGCGCCAAGGTGAAGAGCCGGTGAATCCGTTGGTCCTCGTTCGGGGATTCCGTCAGGAGCCGTTTAGCGAACGCCCGGCTCTGCTGCAGCATCAGGTCGCTGTTGATGAGCGTGAGAGCCTGGAGGGCGTGGACGCTCTGGCCCCGCGCCCCGCAGGAAGACATCATGTCGGGCAGGTCGAAGACGGCCAGCATGGGCAGACGCACATTGCGCTTCCGCAGTAGATAAAGGCTGCGGCGAACGTGCTGCTTTGGATCGGGATCGACGGGCCACAGGTTATCAGGCTCTTGTTCGGTAAAGATGGTGTCATACACCTCCGGCTCAAGCGGCACCCTGATGGAGGGACCGCCCAATCGCGGATTCAACGTGCCGGCCACCGCCAGCACCGTGTCCCGCAACGATTCCGCGTCCAGCCGCTTCCGGTTCATCCGCCATACGAGCGTGTTATCCGGGTCGATCGCGGCCTTCTCGGAATCGAACGCGCTGGACTGGCGGTACGCGTTTGATGTGAGGATCAAGTAGTGGAGGTGCTTGAGCGACCAGCGTTGAGCGTTGAGTGTTGAGCGTTGAGAGCCGGAATCCTTAACGCTCATCGCTTGATGCTTGACGCTCGGCTGCATGAACTCGGCGGCGAGCCAATCCAGCAGTTCCGGATTCGTGGGTCGCATTCCGTTCTTGCCGTAGTCGTTTGGCGTCGGTACGATTCCGCGGCCGAAATAGTAGTGCCAGAGGCGGTTTACCATCACGCGCGCGGTGAGCGGATTCCGCGGGTCAGCTATCCACTTTGCAAGGGACAGCCGCCGCCCCGTCGTCTTTGCGCCATTCGGCATCGCGGCGATGTGCGCCGGCGACCGGCCGCCCATGATCGTGAGGAATCCGGGAGAGACTTCCGGGCCTTTGATATGCGGATCTCCGCGCGGATGCATGACGGCCTTTGGAACCGGATTCAGGACATCGGCCACGGATAAAGCTATCGGGAGCGGCTCCGGCGCTTCCAGATCGATCTTATGCATCTGCTGCCGGAGAACCGCGCGCCTGGCCCTATCTTCTGGATTCAGCGACGCGAGCACCTCGTCCCACATGATGTTGAGCTGTACGTTCGCAAAGCCGACCAGCTTCTTCTGTTCCGCCGTACGCTTCTCTGCGGGAACTGCCAGCGCCGCAGAGTATTCAGGCGCAAGCTTCGCCATTTTCTCTACACGCAGCTTTTCTCGGTAGGGTTTCTCGATAGCCGCAATCTGGTCTGTGATAGGTTTCAGACGCTCTTTGTGCTTCTTTTCGGCCTCTTCGAATGCCTTCTGCTGCTCCGGCGTGATCTTCTTGAATTCATGGTTATCAGATGCCGCGAAGAAAGCCTGCATCCGGTAGTAATCGGCCTGAGAGATTGGATCGTACTTGTGGTCGTGGCAGCGGGCGCACCCGACGGTCAATCCGAGGACGGCGTTGCCGATTCCGTTGGTGGCCTCGGTCAACCATTCCTGCCGGTTCACGGCGTCGTCCTGGTTGCCGCCGGTGATGTGCTGCGGGCCGGTGCGAAGGAATCCGGTCGCCACACGCAGGTCGAAATCATCCGGGCCGAGTTCGTCGCCGGCGATCTGCTCCGTTAGAAAGCGGTCATACGGTTTATCTTCGTTTAGCGCTTTGATTACCCAGTCGCGGTATCGCCAGGCCTGGAGCCGGTCGCCGTCATGCTCGTAACCGTTGGTCTCCGCGAATCGGACCACATCCAGCCAGTGCTGCGCCCACCGCTCACCGTAATGCGGCGAAGCCAACAGCCGCCGCACGACCTTCTCGTAGGCATCAGACGAACGGTCGTTGAGGAATGTCTGAGTTTCTTCGGGAGTAGGGGGGAGTCCGGTGAGATCAAAGGTTACGCGGCGGATCAGCGTCCGGCGATCGGCGGGCGGATTGGGTGCGAGTTGTTTCTCGTCCAATCCCGCCAGGACGAACACATCGATCGGATTCCGCACCCACTTAGCTTGCGTCACCTGGGGAAGTGCCGGACGCGTGACGCGGCGGAAGGCCCAGTGCAGTTCCTGAGCTCCTGCCAAAACTCCTGCGGATGTTAAAACGAAGAAAGCGATAAGCGCGCGCTTCAAGATGGTGCCTCGCGGTGTCCCGCCGGATGTAGGCAGTAGGGACGATAACAATTCTATCACGCGGAAGGCTTCCCGTCTAGCCATCGGCGCCAAAGGAAATGCGCGAGATTCCGCTAACCTTAGCTTATGAAGACCGTTGTCATGCTGGTAATCGTGCTCATCGCTGCCGCTCCCCTTAATTCAAAATCCAAAATCCAAAATCCAGATTCCGAAAACCCAATTCACCCAAACCTCCACTATTGGCAGCCTCTCCGCGAAAAGGTGAAGCCCGAGAAACTGAGTGTGGACATCTGCATTTATGGGGGGACGTCGGCGGGAGTCATCGCGGCGGTACAAGCCGCGCGCGATGGGCGGAGCGTATTGATCGTTGCGCCGGAATCTCATCTCGGTGGGCTCACGACCGGGGGACTTACTTGGACCGACTTCGGCAATAAAGGCTCCATCGGCGGTCTCTCGAGGGAGTTTTATCGGCGGCTTGGCCGCAAGTACGGCGTCCAGGAAGAATGGACATTCGAACCCAGGGTCGCAGAGCAAGTCTTCACAGAGATGATCGAAGAGGCGAAGGTCCCCGTGCGGTTCCGACATTTTCTCAAGTCCGTCAGAATGAAAGGAAAGAGGCTGCTTTCTCTTACCACCGAGCGGAATCTGACCGTCGAGGCGAAGGCATTCATAGACTGCACGTATGAAGGCGACCTGATGGCGAAGGCCGGAGTTTCGTACACCATCGGGAGGGAAAGCAATTCGCAGTACGGCGAGACGCTGAACGGCGTGCAGGTACGCGACAAGCACCAGTTCGAATTCCCGGTCTCACCGTATGTCGTCGAGAACGACTCCGCAAGCGGCCTGCTGCCCGGTATCAACCCGCAGTCCGTTGAACCGAATGGAACCGGCGACCGTCGGGTTCAAGCGTACAACTTCAGGCTGACGCTCACTCAGGACCCGGCGAACCGGATTCCGTTCCCCAAGCCCGAGGCTTACGATCCGCGAGAGTACGTTCTGTTGTCCCGGTATCTCCGCCACGACTGGAAGTGGGTTTTCGGGAAGTTCGACTCGCTGCGAGGGAACAAAGTCGACAAGAACAACCACGGACCGATCTCCACGGACTTCATTGGACGGAATTACCGCTGGCCGGAGGCGGATTACCGAACCCGGGAAAGGATCTTCCGCGAGCACGTGATCTACCAGCAGGGACTGATGTGGTTCCTCGCCAACGACCCGAGCGTTCCGCAGGAGTGCCGAGAGCGGATGAGTTCATGGGGGCTGCCGAAAGATGAATTCACAGACACAGGAGGCTGGCCGCGCCAGCTTTACATTCGCGAAGCTCGCCGCATGGTCTCGGACTACGTTCTCACCGAGCACAACTGCCGAGGAAAACGAAAGGCGGAGGATTCCGTTGGACTGGGTTCCTACGGAATGGATTCGCACAACTGCCGTCGGGTGATAATCGACGGCGCGGTCAAAAACGAAGGCGACGTGCAGGTCGGCGGATTCGCCCCCTACCCGATTTCCTTTCGCTCGATCGTTCCCCGGCGCGGGCAATGCGAGAATCTGCTCGTGGCTGTCTGCGTCTCCACGTCGCATATCGCATATGGATCGGTGCGGATGGAGCCCGTCTTCATGCTCCTCGCCCAATCCGCCGCAGTCGCCGCCGACATGTCCATCAATGCGGACGGAATCGTCCAGAACGTGGACTATGCATCGCTCCGCGCGCGGCTCCTTGAACTCGAGCAAGTTCTGGAGTGGACCACGGAATCCGTTTCCGTACCATTGATACCACCGTCAGCTCTGTCAGGGATTGTGCTGGATGATTCCGAGGGGAAGAAATCGGGGAAGTGGATTCCGTCGACGCGGGGCCACGATCGCAAAGTCGGCACCGGCTATATCCACGACGGCAACACCGACAAGGGCCGGGTCGCCATCAAGTTCACCCCCAACCTGCCAGCGGACGGTGAATACGAGATCTTTCTTATCGCTCCTTCAAACCCAAACCGCGCAACCAACGTGCCCGTGATGATCGAATCTAAGAGCTTCGAGAAAAAGTCCATTATCGTCGATCTGCGCGCGGAGGAGGAGAGATTCTTCCATTCCGTCGGCCGATTCCGCCTGCCCAAGGGAACTGTCACCGTCACCATCTTGAACCGCGAAACCGACGGCTACGTCGTCGTTGACGGGATCCAATTACTCGCAATGGCGGCCGACAGATAGCGGATTGTCAACGATCACCGGTAATTAAGGCCGCGCGAATCGCTTCGCGCGGCCTCGTTAACTTCGTTGATGGGTGGGTCAGCTCAGAAATCGTCCTCAGCGTCCCCATCTTGATCGTCATCTTCGAAGAAGTCGATCGCGTCGCGGATCCGGGAAACGATCTCCCCTCGGAGGCTGCTGTTGTGCGAATCGTCGAGCAGTACATCGCCGTTGGCGTCGATATTGGCGCCGCTCCGGTCGGCGGTCGTGAGATCGATACCGGTGAACCAGCCACTCATGGAGAAAACCACGGCAAATACATTCGTTCCAGGGTCGATCATCACCCCTCCGCTGGATTCCCCCTCAAACTCCAGCTCTTCGTCCTGCTTTGACGTGAGCCGGAAACTGAGGATCGGCGTTCCGTTTGTCTCGCGAAGCGTTCCATGGATGTAGATGGACACGATCTCACGCCCATCCGCGTCTACGCCCGGAGCAGGGTCGATGTCGAACTCGGCCTCTTCAAAAACAGTTCCCGCCGGGAACTCCGCAAAGATCGAGCTCGCGGAGCTGCCATCCGGGTTAAGAAACTGACGGTTGACAAGATCAACGATGAACGGACCTCGAATCTCGATATCGTCATCGTCGGCGCCTGAACCTTCGGATTCTACAGCTTGAACCGGATCGTCGAAGTCGAATTCGCTTACGCCAAACCGCGCCTTATCGACCTCGATCGTGCGACCTGAAGGGAGCGTAATGACGAGGACGGTTCCGCTCGCGGTGTGCCGCGTGATCGCAGCGCGAGTTCCCCGTGTCGCACCCGTTGAGACAATGGCCAGTCGCGCTCCTGTACTATCTCCGCCACTTCCGCAACCGCACAAGGCGACGACCGTGAGCCCGGCTAATACCCAAAGGCTGATGCGAGACAACATGATATTCCCCTTTCCAGCCTGTCATGGAGTCATATCTACAGTTAACAACGACCCATATTCATATGGACGATTATTCCATTAACCTAGCTTCCTGCATACTATCAAAATCACCGGGCTAGGGTATCCTAGCGATCCAACCAATGTCGATGAGCCGGCCAGGGGATTTGATGTGACCCTGTTTGCCGAGGAGGCGCGCGAGAACGCCTATCCTCCGGATGCGAACATGTAAGTCAGGCTTTGAAGAAGGTCTTGCGCTTGTAGAACCAGTAGAGGACGTACCAGGCGAAGAGGGTGAAGAGGGCGCGCTCGAAGACGGGGAACCAGGCCGTTCCCACTCACGGAATCAGTTGGTAGGTGACAAAGGCGATTTTGCGACTGTCGGGGGACCAACAGGGGACGTTGATGGTGCCTTGCCCCCCGAATAGGCGGGCAAGGACGTCGATATTCCCGTCCGAAAGTGTCAAACGGCGGAGCGTCACGTCCTTGTTCTCAGGGTGGCCGGTGACGTCTTTCTCGTAAGAGAGGAACACCAGGAAACGCCCATCCGGCGAGGGGTGCGGGAACCAGTTGTTGTAGTCGTCGGTGGTGACTTGCTCTTGATCTGAACCGTCCGGCATCATTCGCCAGACCTGCATGCGGCCGCTTCGCTCGGAATTGAAGTAAATGTACCGGCCGTCGGGAGAGTACTCCGGGCCGTCGTCTAGCCCTTTGGCCGTCGTCAGTCGCTTCTCTTCCCCGCCGTCGACCGGAATTGTGTAAATATCGTATTCGCCTTTTCGCTCCGCGCAGTAGGTCAACGTCTTGCCGTCCGGCGACCAGCCGTGCCAGTACGAGGGGCCAAGCGGAGTGATCAGTTTGGGCGTTCCGCCAGTGATCGGAAGCGTGTAGATGAGGGACTGGCCCCTGCCCTGCGACTGGTCGCTGATGACCAGCGTCTTCCCGTCCGGCGACACTCCATGATCGTTGTTACACTTCTTGGCGAATCCGGTGTCCAGCATCTCCGGGTTTCCACCCGCTGCCGGAATCCGATAGATCTGGCCCCGGCTGTTGTAGAGAAGATTGTTTCCATCCTTGAGCCAGTTAGGCGCTTCGAAATGTCCCGCGGTAACGTGTACAACACGCCGGTCGGTCGAGGAGATGGTCTGCGTTTCGAGCGTGCTATAGAGCGTCGGCTTCCCGCCGGAGGTAGTAGGGGCGGCCAGCTCGACGTTTGAAAGACGGCCTTCTCGGTCACGTCCTTATTATGCGAACACACTCCGATCCCGACGTAGAACGGATCCTGAAGCTCAAGTCGAACCGCCGCGCCCGAGAATTGAGGGCCTTCCGCCTTAGTCCCCAGGTACATCCGTACATACTTCCCACGCTTCTCAATCCGCAGCCGTTTCGGCGCGGAAACGTTCGCCTGAACTTCATGCGTAGCGGCACTCTTCGAATCGCGGAACTGCAGCGAGGTCAGCCCATCTCCATGAAGCGCAGCATCCGCGTAGGCAGAATCCGCGTCCAAGCTCTGCCGGATCATCAAAACCGCTTTACGGTGCGCCTCCTTGCCCTTCCCAATAAACGCCACTTCCGAAGCCAGCGAAATATCCCCGGAGACTTTCTTCCAGACAAAGTGGAAGTCATCCCGAGCAAACCACATATTCTCGCCACTGCCGGAAACCGTGTACCGTCCCGTGCCCGAATCGTAAGTCGCCGACCCTTTGTGGAGAATCTGTCCAACATCGCCATGATAGTCGAAGAGACCGAGACCCATTCGCTTTTCCTGCCTGAAGGCTCCGGATTCAGTTGTCACGCCCGCGAGTCCGATTCCCGCCGTGAAGGCGAGAACGGAGGACGCGACGAGAAGGATCGATAGGCTAGCCAAGCGCATGCGCAATGCCTCCGTCAGCCGTTATGCTCGAGAGCTCATTAATCACGAGCCGCGTGGCGAATTCGAATTACTCTAAGCGTGTCTATTTCGCCATCCCGGTCTTCGTCAATTAGCTCGTAGACGATATGCCACGGAGTTCCTCTCCGGCCGCCCGATCTATAAAGGAGACATAAAGCTCGCGATTCTCTCGCGAATCCGGGGCAAGTGGGCGGCGAAGCGAAGCCGAATTAACCAGCTCTCCCTCGCCCTCTAGTGTGAACTGAAGCCCTCGCAGCCAAGACTCGGCCGTGCGGAATCCGAACGATTGGAGCCACAGATAAGCCCGCTCCAGTTCTGCTTCAGCAGGTTCTGAATAGGTAATCCTCAGGCTTCACCTCTCTGAACTCGTCATTTGATGCGCTTGCTGCGAATACGACGGTAAGCTTCCTTCGCCGCGACCGGCCGGCCGGAGTCCGCCGCGTCTAGACTGGCTTGCGTGAGGGAGGTTTCGGTCCGTTGCTCCTGACGTGAGAGACCTTCCCACCAGGCGCGGACTTCGGCGCGGTCGGCAGCATCTGAGAGCGCCGCCATGGCGATGCGCGCGGCGTCTTCCTCACGGATTCCCGCCTCCGCCAGGCGCTCCGTCAATTCATCCGGCATATCGAGTGTAATTGCCATTGGTTCTCCTCGGAATCCGCCATCCCTTACGCGATTAACTGGGTGATCGGCTCGGCGCCTTCTACACCGGTTAGTTTCTGGTGGAGGCCGCCGTAGAAATAGGTGAGGCGGTTGGGATCCAGGCCCATGAGCTGCAGGATGGTGGCGTGCATGTGCTTGACGTGATAGGGATTCTCCACCGCGGCCGCCCCGAGCTCGTCGGTTTGGCCGACGCTGATTCCGCCTTTGACGCCGCCGCCGGCCATCCACGTTGTGAATCCGTATGCGTTGTGGTCGCGGCCGGTACCCTTCTCGTACTCCGCGGTCGGCTGGCGGCCGAACTCCCCGCCCCAGACTATCAGTGTGTCATCCAGCATCCCGCGCTGTTTCAGGTCTTTGATGAGGCCGGCAATCGGCTTATCGGTCTCGCCGGCGTGGAGATCGTGGTTCGTTTTGAGATCATTGTGAGCGTCCCAGGTCGAATCAATGTGATTGCCGCCGGAGTAGATTTGGACGAAGCGGACTCCGCGTTCTACCAGGCGGCGGGCCATGAGGCATTGCTTGCCGAAGACGGCGGCGACGGGGTCGTCCATGCCGTAGAGCTTCTTGATGTGTTCCGGCTCGTCATCCAGTTGGACCGCTTCGGGGGCGGTGGCTTGCATCTTGAAGGCCAGCTCGTAGGAGGCGATGCGGGCGGCGAGGTTGGAGTTGTCGACGCGGGGGATGTTGTGATCGCGGTTGTATTCCTGCAGGGTGTCGATTAGCTTGCGCTGGGTGGATTCCGATAGTCCTTCCGGGCGATCGAGGTCGAGGATCGGGGTCTTGCCGGAACCAACGACCGTGGCCTGGTAGGATGCGGGCATGAATCCGCTGCTCCAGTTTTTGGCGCCGCTGATTGGCCCGCCGCGCGGGTCGAGCATAACCACGAAACCGGGGAGGTTGGCGTTTTCCGAGCCGAGGCCGTAATTCACCCAAGTGCCAAGGCAGGGACTGCCGCTCAGAATCCGGCCGGTGTTCATCTGCAGCATGGCTGACCCGTGGATGGGCGAATCCGCGGTCATGGAGTGGATGAAGGCGATGTCGTCGACACAGGAGCCGACGTGCGGGAAGAGGTCGCTCACGTACTTGCCGCACTGCCCGTATGGTTTGAACTTCCATCGGGGCTCTACGATCCTGCCAACGTTCTTATGCCCACCTCGCCCGAAGGTCTTGACCTGGATGGTCTTGTTGTCCATTCCGGTCATCTTAGGTTTATAGTCGAAAGTGTCAATGTGAGACGGGCCGCCGTACATGTAGAGGAAGATCACGGCTTTCGCGCGGGCGGGGGTATGGGGCGCTCTGGCGGTCAGGGGATTCTTATAGCCGAAAGGTGTCGCTCCGTCGGCTGCGAAGGCCTGTTTGCCGAGGAATCCGTCGTCGCCAAGCAGTCCGGCGAGCGCGGCTCCGGTGAATCCGGCGCCTACTTCCCACAGGAACTGTCGCCGAGTTCGTCCGCAGGGCGGTCCGGTCAGTCGTCTTTTCTCTTCGCTCATATGTATCCTCGTCTTAGAGTGACGCCAACGTCAAAAGCAGATACTTACCAGGATGACGGTCTGCTGGGAGCTTCTTTCCCTAACGAGCAGGCCGAGCCTGGTTCAATGCTCAGAAATGACGTCAACGTCAAAAGCAGATCCTTAACAGGATGACGGGTATTGCTACGTTCTTTGGCTTACTGGTGCGTATTGCGCGATTCCAGGCTCAGATGACGTCAAAATCACCCCTCAATCAAGGTAAACAAACTCATTTAGATTCAGTGCGATCAGGCAGAACAGGCGCAGCGACTCGTCCGGGTTTACGCGGTCTTCGTGCTGCAGCGCGGCGATTCGTTTGACACCGCGGTCGATTTCTCGGGCGTTGGGCTCGCGCTGCAGTACTCGCCAGAGGGCGAGGCGGACCTGGTCGGGCGAGTTTGGACCCGCGTTCTTCTTGACGTAGTCGGCGAGCACGCGGGCTTGTTTGTTGACCCATTCGCTGTTCATCATGCCCAGGGCCTGGGTCGGCTGCGTCGTTGCAAACCGGACTGGGCAGGTGAAATCGGTTTCCGGGCCGTCGAAACTCGCGATAATGGGCGTGATCAAGGAGCGCTTGACGTGGATGTAGACGCTGCGGCGGCGTTCCTGGTCCGGCGGGGACTTGCCCCAGCCTGCTCCCGGCATGGATTGGCCGGCCAGCACGGCCTGCGGAATCTCTGCGTAGATGCTCGGGCCGGCCATTTGCGGATTCAGGCTGCCGTTGACGGCCAACAGGGAATCACGGACCTCTTCGGCTCCCAGCCGTCGCATGTCGAATCGCCAGAACAGATCATTGGCGGGGTCCTTCGCCAGGGCGTTCTTGTTGGCTCGGGAGGACATCTGGTAGGCGCTTGAGAGCATGATGAGTTTGTGAATTCGTTTGAGGGACCAGGGTCGTTGGGTCGTTGGGTCGTTGGGTCGTTGGGAGGTCGGACTCGTAGGTCTCGTCGGACTCGTAGGACTGATCAGCTCGGTGGCGAGCCAGTTTAGGAGTTCGGGGTGGGTGGGGCGGGCGCCCTGGTAGCCGAAATCGTTGGGGGTGCGGACGATTCCGCGGCCGAAGTGGTACTGCCAGATTCGGTTTGCCAATACGCGGGCGGCGAGCGGATTCTGTTTGCTGGTCAGCCACTTTGCGAGCGCAAGCCGCCGGCCGGGGGTCTGACCGTTTGGCGCGGGAGTTATTTCCGGATCCGGGGAGTTCAGGACGGAGGGGACTCCGCAGGATACTTTGTCGGCCGGGGAATGCGGGTTGCCGCGCATGAGGAGGTGGGTGTCGGGCGCTTCACGGCCTACTTCGGAGACACAGAGGGCCATCTCCAGGCCCTTCGGCGGATTCCGCATGAGACGTCGACGCTCCTCGCGCTGGGCAACGTACTTGTCGTACTGTTCCTGGGTCAGGAGTTTCGGCACCCGTAACTTCACGATCGGTGCGCGCTTGAATTCGTCCTGGAACTCGTCCTTTTCCACGGGCGTGAGGTCCGGCCGGACGAGGTTCTCGGTTTCCGCAATCGGGTCTTGCACTGCTTTGATCTTCGCTCTATGCTCGGCGATCTCTTTGGCGTACCTTACTTCCTCTTCCGGGGCGGCTATTGAGCGCAATGAGGCGGCTGCGACCGTTTCCGGAGACCGGACTCCGTACCGGCGGACTCCGCGGAAGAAGGCCAGCATCCGGTAATAGTCCTTCTGCGGCATCGGGTCGATCTTGTGGTCGTGGCAGCGGGCGCAGCCGACGGTGAGGCCCATCGTTACCTGGGCGGTGGTGTTGAGGATGTCGTCCAGGTCGTCGTAGAGCGCCTGCGCGGGGTCGGCGGGCTCGTCGTCCCAGAGGCCGAGACGGTAATAGCCGGTGGCGATGATCCGATCCGGAGTCCGCTCGCCCATCTCGTCGCCGGCAAGCTGCTCGGTGATGAACTGTTCGTAGGGCTTGTCCTCGTTGAACGACTTGATGACGTAGTCGCGGTAGCGCCAGACGTTCGGCTTCGCTCCGTCTCGTTCGTAGCTGTCGGTCTCCGCGTAGCGCACCAGGTCCAGCCAGTGCCGGCCCCACTTCTCGCCGTACTGTGGAGAGGCGAGGAGGCGGTCTAGCATCTGGGAATAGGTCTGATAGGACCAATTGGACAGATAGGATTTGACCTCTTCGGGGGTCGGGGGGAGGCCGACGAGGTCGTAGTAGGCGCGGCGGATCAGGGTGGTTTTATCGGCGGGCGGATTCGGCGCGAGACCTTCCTTCTCCAGCTTCGAGAGGATAAAGGCGTCGATGGGATTGCGGATTGCGGATTGCGGATTGCGGGTTTTCGGAATCGAAGGACGCTTTAGGGCGCGGAAGGACCAGAAG
>JBKJZI010000292.1:0-5156 GCA_046715155.1 Chthonomonadales bacterium
CATGGCGCAGAACCGCGGATACTTCGGCTTCTCCGGTCGGAATACTTGCAGGCGATGGGTCCACTTCATCCCCTGCCATTCCTGGGAAATCATCTGCAGGTCGACCACCGTGACCCCATCCATCACCTGCTCCCCGCGCTTTTCCCACGCGTAGGCCGGTTCGGACTTTGCGAAATAGGACTTCAGATCCGCTTTCGCGGGCAGGGAGCTGGATAATACAACGGCGAAGAGAACAGCACGAATCCGGTTGTTCACACGCATTTTCCTTGATATAGACTTGATGAGTTAACTTTAGGCGGAGGCAACTAACCCTCCTGCATCCCGAACGAAAGGACTGGAGTGTTGCGGTGATTGAAACCGCAGAAGCCTGGCGAACTGAACCTCGGATTCGACAAGCTGCGCGTACCCAGCGCCTTAGGCGAATTTGTTGTAGGGACTCGCCACGTGACGGGGATTTAAATCCCCGCCTGGCCGCAATCGTCCTCCGGACGAACGGTAGCGAATTGGCTCGTTCGGGAGTTTTGCAGTCGTTGAATACCGCGATCGAGTCTGATTGACGTCTGAACGGGGGCGAAAGTAGAATGACCGCACAATGCTGACCGCTTCGACTACCCCGCTTCGATTCCGCCTGCCGATTTTTGAAGGACCGCTCGATTTGCTGCTCCACCTGATCCGAGAGCATGAGATCGATATCTACGACATCCCGATCGCGGAGATCACGCAGCAGTATATCGAGTACCTCGAAGCCTGGGAGTTGATGGACCTGACGGTGGCCGGCGAGTACCTGGTAATGGCGGCAACGCTGATAGAGATAAAGTCCCGCATGCTGCTTCCCAGGCCGCCGGCGTTCGAGGAAGAGGTTGAGGACCCCCGCGCGGAGCTCGTCGAGAGGCTGCTGGAATACCAGCGGTATCAAGGCGCGGTCGATACGCTGAAGCTCTGGGAGGAGGCGCGAGCGCAGATTCACTTCCGGGGCGCGCTGGAGAACCCGGACGACTATTCGCTGCCGCTCGAAGCAGGCGACCTTAGCCCGCAGAGCCTGTATGCCGCGCTCAAGCGGTTGCTGGACGCCGCTGGTGTTGGGGAAGCGCAGTTGACCGCGGTCGTGCCCCGGCGTCGCGTCAGCCTGCGCATGAAGATGGTCGAAATCTCCCGCAAAGTCCGCGCCCACAACGCCGGACTGGACTTCGAGGGGCTCTTCGGGACGCCATGGAATCGGTACGACATCGTACTCACTTTCCTGGCAATGCTCGAGCTACTCCGACTCGGCCGAATCCGCGCCGCCCAGAAGAATCCGCACGCCGAGATTAAACTCTACCCGGTAGAATCCACAGGTTCCTGACCGCAAGCAGGATTACGGGTCTCCGCAGCGGAACTGCTCCGACATGCTTTAATTACTCGCAAAAGGAGACATGCAATGAAAAAGCTGAAAGTCGGACTCTATGCCGCCGCCACCTACGTCGCACTCATTATCGTCTTCAGCATCACCACACCTCGCCGCGGAGACAGCCAACAGCCGCCGCCCCAATCGATCCCAGTGCATGTAACGAATACGAAGGACCAGCCAGTGCCCGTAGCAGTCCAGGGCCCTGTTGAGGCCCGGGTTTCGAATCCGATCGCGATCGATCCAGAAGCCAATGAGGTCTGTGCCAGCGACTGTAACGCAAAGAATGCGGTTCATATAAGGGGTGCTAACATATTGACGCATCCATTATCGTACGAAGTACCGGAAGGGAAGCGTCTGGTAATCGAAACGGTTAGCGGCTCCGCGACCACTGGGCGAAGTGATACGGTCCATTTTCAGGTCCGGATCGGGGTTGCGCTCGAAGATCGTCTTTTCGAGGTCAACATACCGGCGGAGCGCGGGGTCGTGCTTCCGGGCATCACGCATTGGGTGGCGACACAGCCAATGAAGATCTATGCCGGCGGAGGCACAACAGTGAACGGATTCGTCCGTTCAAGCGGGGATCTGCGGTCTGCAAGCATGTTCATTGCAGGCTATCTTGTCGATGACCACTGATTTCTGAATCGGGAGCCATTAGGGCGATAGGTCGTCGAAAGATGATACTTCAGGCTTCTGACTGGCTTAACTTGTGATGATTGGGGGTAGTTCCGACACCAGGACCCACAGTGCCCAGCTTCTGGGCTCTGTGGAGTCCCTTCTTTTCGTCGCCGCAGAACCATTGCCGGTTTCGGAGTTGGCCCGTGCGATGCACTGTTCGGAGGAGCAGGCGCAGTCGGCGATTCGGGAGCTGATAGTCAGCCTGGAGGAACGGGGGAGCGGGCTGCAGGTTGTTGAGATCGCGAGGGGATATCAGCTTGCGACCCGACCGGAGTATGCGGAATACGTGGCGCGCCTGTTGTCGCGGGGGCTGGCTAAGTTGTCGAGGGCCGCCCTCGAGACCGCTGCCATCATCGCCTACCGTCAGCCTGTGACTCAACCGGAAATCGAGGCGGTTCGCGGCGTGGGATGCGGGAGTGTTCTGGATACTTTAAGGGATAGAGGTCTGATAGCGGAGTTCGGGCGCAAGCAGACGGTGGGGCGGCCGATTCTCTATGGCACCACGCGGGACTTCCTGCACTACTTCGGAATCGCCGACCTCGCAGACCTTCCGCCGCTGGACGAGATGGATTCCGCTGCCTCTAACGGCGCGGGGCAAGCCACGAGCCCAAACGGCGCCAGTCCTCTTCCTGCTGCGCCAGATTCCGCCTCGATATCAGAACCTGCGGACTTGGATGATACAGAGGCATAAGCTCCCGCCCAAACCACAGCGTCGCCGTTCCGACATTCTCCCGCAGCGAGATTCCGGGGCGCTCTATTCTGCGCGTCGCATCGAGCGCGGTCGCGCCTATGGTCACGACCAACGGCGGAATCAATAGCTCGATCGTCCGGCGAAGGTTCAAGAACCGATGTTCAGTCCTTCTAGCAGGCTTGGAGCGGTGCTGACGAACCGGTCGCATATCGCTCGTAAGGACTCTGCGCAGGGCTCTTCGTCATCGGCGCACGGTACGGACCAATGGAGTAATGCCACTCCGAGACAAGTGGTGTAGTCCGTTTTCCATTGTGCCTGAACGAATGAAGTAAGCGCGCTCTTGCGAATAGGGTCGTCGATCGACTCCCAATCGGGTATGTCTCGGCGGATGAAGGAGTGGTAGCACTCAACATAGGTCGCGCCGGTTCGGGGCACTATGCGGAAAGCCGTTTCGAACTTCCAGTCATCCAACCGGGTTCGGCACAGCCAGCCTCCGGCTTCCACGTTGCGGTGGAATCGGGAACCTGTAACCGATGAGAGCCGTTCACACAGCAAAGCGTTCAATCTCTTCTTGTCAAGTGGCGGCCCTTCGTCATAGCGGGCAAACATGCGGGTCAGGAATTCACTGCCATCGAACGAAGCCTTGCTCGTCCAGGCATGGATCAATGGGTCCTCCAGAGCCGGCACGGTCTCGCCAAGTAACTTTGCCGCCAGAAAGTGACTCCGCGTAACTCCTGCGAGTACGAATGCTCGTCGGTCCTCAGAATTGAGCGATTCAGCATACCGAACGTAGGATTCCACGATGGAATCCTGCACTGTTCGGACGAGAGGGAACCCCGCCTCCATCTCATGTTCAGCCTCCCGAAGCGCCCAGCGATAAAGCCGAATGGCCAACTCCCGATGGGCAGCTAGAAGGTCCATTTTCTGGATTCCCCGAGCAGGCACAAGCCGACTGCCGATAGGTATGATCGTACCAGTGGATGATGATCAGAAGCGTGCATATGCGACGACTCCAGCTCACTTGAGTGATCCCCCGGTAGCCATTGAACGCGTTGCCGGCAATGGCGAGCCTTACACTGCTCGCGAGCGCCGCGAACACTGGCTGGAGGGGAGCCACCTGCGCAGGCAGTAGGGCTAAGGCGGTCGGCCGCCCGATCCTCTATGGCACCACGCGTGATTTCCTGCATTACTTTGGAATCGCCGACCTTGCGGAACTGCCGCCGCTGGACGAGACCGAATCCGTTCTCCTAACGGTTCCGCGCCAGCCAGCGGCCCAAATGGCGCCAATCCTCTTCCTGCTGCGCCAGATTCCGCCTCGATATCAGAACCTGCGGACTTGGATGATACAGCGGCATAAGCTCCCGCCCAAACCACCGCCGCGCTCTCCCAACATCTTCCCGCAATGAGATTCCGTGAGCCTCTATCCTCCTTACCGCGTTCAGCGCAGTCGCCCCAATCGTCACCACCAGAGACGGATTCAAGAGCTCGATCGTTCGCAGCAGGTAGCTCGAGCAGTTTCCGGTCTCCTGCGCGGTGGGCCGGCGGTTCGCGCCCGTATCGCCTCTAGGGTTGCAGAGCACGGCGTTGGTGATGAAGACCTCGGATTCCGGAATCCCGGCCACGCCCAAGAGGTGGCGGAAGGTCCGGCCGGAAGCGTCGCCGCTCATCGGAATCCGCGTCCTGTCCCCGCCCCGCCGGCCCGGAGCCTCCGCGACAAACAGAATCCGCGGGTTAAGCGATCCATTCAACCGGCCCAACACCGCCGTCCGCCCCTCCATCCCGGGGCAAAGCGAACACGCGTGTGCCTCTCGGCAAAGTTCGTCGAATCCGGAATCCCGATCCGTCTCTTGTGTCTTTCTTGGCGTCAATGGCGTCTTGGCGGTTGATATCATCGACGAAGCAGGTTCTTCAGTACGAACCAGAGGTTGGCGGGGCGCTCAGCCAGGCGCCGCATCATGTAGGGGTACCAGTGGGTGCCGAAGGGGACGTATACGCGCATCCCATAGCCTTCTTTCTTCAGGCTGAGCTGCCGCTCGCGGCGGATTCCATAAAGCATCTGGAATTCGTAGCGCTCGTTCGGAATCTTCTCTTGTTGTGCATGATTGATGGTCGCCTGAATCATCCGCTCGTCGTGAGTGGCGATGGCAGGGTAGTTCCCTCGGTCCAACAGCGGTCGAATCAGCTCGACGAAGTTTTCGTCCACTTCCGCCTTCGATTGAAACGCCACTTCCTTCGGCTCGTTATAGGCACCCTTCACCAGGCGGACCCGCGCGCCGGCCCCGATAAGTCGCTCCACGTCCTTCTCGCTGCGGTACAGATAAGACTGGATGACCGCGCCGACGTTCTTATGTTCTTGCCACAACGGGAAGAAGAGGTCCATCGTGCACTGCGTATACCTCGAAC
>JBKJZI010000293.1:0-17336 GCA_046715155.1 Chthonomonadales bacterium
CTCAACACTCAACACTCAACACTAAACACTCAACACTCAACACTGGAGCCTTTACTGATGCGCAACCGTGTTCGCTTTCTGAATCTTCTACTTGTCCTCGCGCTCGCCGGATGCGGCGGAGGCGGCCTGCTCGATACCGATGATATCGTCGAGTTCCCGGACGAGGGCCGACAGCATGTAGCCGAAGGAACGCCCATCACCTACAACACCGACCCGCCTACCTCCGGTACCCATTACCCTCCATCTCAGCCTGGCGGGCACTACACCCGCGAGATCCTTCCCGGCTATCTCGTCCACAGCATGGAGCACGGCACGGTCATCATCTACTACAACCCCACCGTCTCAGCAGCTCAGCAGAATGAGCTCCGGGACATCATCGAGCCCCATCTCGGCAACTTCGCCACCGTGATCGCCGTGCCGCGCAATGATCCGGAATACCCCATCATCCTCACCGCCTGGCGTCACTGGCAGCGCCTCCGAACCTACGACGCCAACAAGATCCGCGACTTCATCGACCTCCGTCTCGGCAAAGGGCCGGAGAATTAACTACAGAGTGGAAGAAACGGCTAAATACAAGAGTGGAAGAGCCTGCCACGGCGCTCTTCCACTCTTCCACTCTAGTCTTAGTCGTTGCTTCCACTCTTGCCTTACCGCAGTTGATTCAGCGCTTTCTCCAGCGTGCGCCACTCAGCGGTAATGCGCGGATAGATCGCCGCGATGACCGGATCGCTGCGGAATCGGTCAAGTGCGGTCCGCACTTGCGGGTCTCCAAGCGCTTCTTGAACTTCCATCCGGAGCAAGCTGTAACTCACCAACACATCCGGAACCGCCCTCAACCGCCGAAGCAATTTTCCCATTTCATGTCCTCCTGTAAGAACGTGTGGAGTGATGGAGTGGTGAGTATTGGATCCCATCACTCCACCACTCCATCACTCCAACCCATCACCTGCTCACCACTGACGCCAGCGCGAAACGCGCAACGGCGCTCGCGCCGATCAATCCGACCAACCAGAGCACCGCCGCTTTGAATCCCTCCAGGCTCGCCACGCGGTCGCGCAGCACGTCCTGCTCCTGCTGAATCCGCACCAGCGGCTCGATCGCCTGCGAAAGCCGCGCCACCTGAATCGACAGCTCTTGCACGCACTCCCGCAGCCGCGCCACATCTCCCAGCTCGTTTACTCGCATGTTCCTGATCCCTGAATTCTGGTGTGGAAGTGTGGAGGTGTGGAAGCGCCCTGAACGATAGGTCTTCCACACTTCCACCCCTCCACACTTCCACACTGTCTTAACTCGGCTCGTTCGGATTCCGCGCCGCAAACAGAGCGTCTTCTGCCGAGCCTTCAATCAGCGCAACGACATGAGTGCGCAGCGGTGCCATTAGAGGGGCGCCGCGCATGTACCAGCGCGTTCCGTCACTCCGTATAACCCGGTCCCCGTCCACGAAGGTCGTCGCCGGCGAGACCCACAGCGTGTAAAGCGGTTTGTGTGTCCATACTTCGATCTTCGCCCGCAGCCCAAACCGCACTTCCTCGAACGTCGCCGGCACGCTCCGCGCCACCTCGGTCCAGGATCCGCTGATCTTCCTCTCCACGTTCACGTACTCCACAAATATCGCCCCCAGATGTCCCGTCCCGGAAACCCTCCCTCCCGGCCCCGGACTCCCCGGTCCTGGCGGTGTAGGCATATCCTCCTCCTTCCCAAATGTCCAATGACCAATGACCAATGTCCAATGAAATGCCTTTCGCAAATTGGTCATTGGAAATTGGTCATTGGTCATCTACCAGCCCTCCATCGTCCCGCCCTCTCCCACCGTGAATGGCGCATCCTGCGAGGGCGGATTCCACGCCACGGTTCCGGCGCGGGCGCGTAAAGCGTCGGCGGATTGGCGAAGCTGCCAGCTCCGCTGCCGAAAATCCTGCGCCAGCCCGCCCTGCTTCACGCTGATCGCCTGCGAGGCGTACTCCGCCGCCTTCGAGTCCAGCAGCGCCGCCGCCGCGAACCTCGGATCGTTCGCGTGCTGGCCGAGCAGATACTGAATCTCCTCATCCGTCCGCGTCCGATCCCCGCCCGCCCGGTTCAGCCCCTCCGGATCCGTATCCCCCGCATAAAGCCTAACCTGCCCCACCGCCGTCCCCACGTCATAAGTAAAAGCAATCGTCGCAGCCACATCCCCCTCCTATCAATCGTCCTCTCCTCGATCTCGTCCTCGGATTCCGTCTCGAATCAAAAAGGGCGTCCGCTCTCCGCGAACGCCCGATCATTTAAATAACCCAAGTTGCTACCCCCGGGCGGTTAAAACCGCGACAACCAGTACGCAAAGTCTGCCTCCGCAGACTCCTCGCCGGCTCCGCGAACTTGGCCCAGAAACCCGCCAACTCCAGCCGCTCGCGCCTTTAACACGAGCAGGATCCGCAGCCCGTTGTGTTATTACCATGTTTATTACCATTATTCTAGGAGTTATTACTATGTTTCCGCCAGACCGCGCCCATTCCGGCTCCCACACACCAGATCACGCCTTCGCGCTTGAGCTTGTTCATCACAACGCGGATCATCTCGCGCGAAACCGTGGGGCAGAGCCGCTCGATATCCGCGATACGGAATCCGTCCGGCAGGCGGTGAATGGCATCCGTAACCATCTGAGTCTTCGCGCCGCGCGCCGACGCCAGTGCACCGACGCGTTCCTCGAACTCGCGATACGCTCGGGTAAGGACTCCCAGCAAGTATTCTGTCCAGGGCCCGAGATCATGCCGCCCCTCGTGCCAGCCCTGCGAAGAAGCCAGGAGAGAATCGTAATAGCCTTCTTTCGTTTGCTCGACGACCCGCTCGAGACTGAGGTAGCGTCCCACCTCAAAACCCGCCTGATAAAGAAGCAAAAGCGTGAGCAAGCGCGCCATTCTGCCGTTTCCATCGAGAAACGGATGGATACACAGAAAGTCCAGTACATAAGCCGGAATCAGCAGCAGGCGATCGACCGAACCGCTTTGCCATTGACGATGGAAGCCTTCATGCAGGCTCTCCATATAAATAGGTGTGAGATGGGCGGCGACCGGCTCGAACCGGACGCGCACGGTGCCATCCGGACGAGTCTCGGTGATCTGGTTGTTCGCCGCCTTCCATCGCCCGCCGCCAGAAGATGTGTACTGCATCAAGTCGCGATGAAACTGTAGGACGACGCCGGGACTTAATCCAATATAGGGATAGCTCCCGTGGATGGTTTTCAGCACGTCGCGATAACCGGCGATCTCCTGTTCCGAGCGATTCCGCGGAGTGGTTTTCTCCTCGACAAGCTCTTGAATCCGCTTCGGCGGCGCAACTATCCCTTCGATCCGGTTCGAGGATTCCGCGCTTTGAATCACCGCTACCTGCCGCAGCGAATCCAGCGCCTGCGGCGACTGCTGTTTGAAAAGATCCTGCCGCCCGCGAAACTCCCCGAGCTGCCTCACTGTTTGCAAAAGCGAATGGGTCAGAGGCAGCCGCTCCAGATTATCGCCCTCAAACGACTTCACTAAGGGTTACTCCTCGGCTATTACCACGTTCATTACCACGACTCATGGTAATATACCACCATTCGGACAATTAACCCCCCAACAATCTAACGACCCGGAATCCACCACTCCGTCCAAATCACGTGCCGCGTCCAGGGCTGATTCTCGTCCGGCCGGTAGGGCGTCACCACCCGCGCCCGGTTCGGCGCCGTGCTGGATACCTCCAGGAACCAGAGAGACAGCGACCGCGAATCCGCCCGATACGGCCGCCCGCTCCCCAAGAGCGGCAGCCAGTTCCACGCTACCTCCGCCGTATCAAACACGATCACCCGCCCCCCATCACTCATCAGCTCCCACCGCCCCGACCGCAGACTCCAAACCATCACCGCCGCATAATCCGGCGTCATCGCTTTACCTCCTTACATGTTATAATGGCGAGCGGGAGAGAGGGATCATGAGCATTATTGAAGGCACCTGGGAAGAGCTCGCAGCCCGTTCAGAGGAGCTGCGCCGCTATCCGAAGCTGAAACTAATCATCCCTGATTCAGCCGATGAAGCCAGCGCTGTTCCAAATCAACGCATGCTCAACGTGCTGGGCGAAATCGCTGATCGGCAGAAAAGCCGCCCTTTTTCATCCCCGGACGATTCCGACCGCCTGCTAAGAGAAGCGCGCGCAGGAGGAATGTATGGCAACCCCTCCGGCGACGCCTAGTCTCGCCGGCGCAGTCGTTATCGACGCCAACATTGCTATTGCCATTTCTTCCAAGGAGAGCGGACGTGAGAAGCGAGCGACCGTAGAGCTACAGGCCCTTGCCACTGCGGGAAATCTGCTCTATGCTCCTGGAGTGATCGTTGCCGAGACGTTGTTCGTTCTTTGCCGAAAGCACCAAGACGGCATTCTCTCAGCAGCGGACTATACTCACGCTATTGCAGACTTTGAGCATCTCCTAGCGGCTGTACTTCCCCCGCGAGATGGCGACTTCGCGCTTGTGTCGCGCGCCCAACACATCGGATCCGGTTACGGCTGCAGCCGATCCGCCGATGGACTCTACATCGCACTCGCGGAAGCTCTATCGGTGATTACTCCCACCGTGCTCCTCACCTTCGACACGGACCTCCCTAGCCAGGCTGCCGCAAACGCCCCGACCGTAACAGTCCACGTACTTGCGCCCTAAGTGGATTCTCCCAACATTGTCCGGCCGAACGGAATCCGATAGGGGGCCTGGGAGCGCAGCTTGTAGACGCTTGCCAGATCCACCACGTAGCCGAAGCGGGCGTTCAGCTTATCCACCGTTTCGCACAGGCGGGCGAGAGGGCGGGATTCCGCGAACAGCTCCAGCGTCACGTCCTCGCACCGCGCCAGCTCCGTAAACACCACGTGCGCCTGATAAGGGTAATAAGCAGCACCCATCTCCGGCTTGGCCGCCAGCATCTCCCGAAACACCTTCACCCACGTAATGTCATCATTCGCATACACCCGCCGACCGCTGCAAGCCGACCACTTCTCACGCCGAAAGTCCCCCTGGCGCCGGTACTTGATGGTGAGCGTCATTACCGACGCCGACTGCCCATGCGCCCGCAGCCGCTTCAGGCACCGCGAGAACAGCCGCAGCAGAATCTGCCGCGCCCCCGATTCCGTCCGAAACGCCGGCGGCAGCACGTGCGAATGACTCAGTGACTTCTGCGGCTCCTCACCCTCCGATTCCGGAATCCCCTCGGAATCCGCCTCGCCGCCTTCGCAATCGTACTCGTACTCGTACTCGTACTCGTAATCGGCATTTGGAGTGCGGCGGCTCGACGCCGCTTTGTCTACCAGTTCGGAATCCGTCCCCGAGGAACCGGAATCCCCCTTGCGCTTTGCACTAACCGGTCCCCCCTCCCGCCGCGGGAGGGGGTTTGGGGGTGGGTTGGGTCCGCCGCCCCCCCCGCCGCCAAAATCCGCCTACTGGCACCCCCCCAGCATGTGCCACCCCCGCTCGCCATTGACTCCGCCCCACGCCTTCCGCAGCTCCGACGGTGACGCCGTACACAGCTCCCGCACCGAAGCGATCCCGCCCCGCAGCAGCCGCGCGTGTATCTTCGCCCCGATTCCGGGAAGGTCCCTAAGCTGCAGCTTAAACAGCGCGTCCGGCAGATTCCCCTCGTCCAGCACCGTCAGCCCGTCCGGCTTCATCATGTCGCCCGCCACCTTCGCCAGGAACACGTTCGGAGCGAGCCCTACCGACGACCGCAGCCCCAGCGTCGCGAACAGATCCTCCTTCACCGCCCGCGCCAGCGCCACTTCCCGCTCCGGAGTCCCATGGAACCGCCCGATCCGGCACGCCATCTCATCCACCGAGAGCACTTTGATCGACACCAGATGCCGCCGCAGCACCTCCAGAATCCGCTGATGATACTCCCGGTACAGCGTCGGCCGGCCGACCACGATCTGCACGTGCGGACAGAGCCGCTTGGCTTCCCGGAGTGACGTGCCGGTCTTGATTCCGAACGCCTTCGCCTCATATGAAGCCGCCAGCGCCACCGTAGAATCCGCCATCAGCGGCGCCACGATCACCGGCTTCCCTCTCAGCTCCGGCGCCTTCACCTGCTCCACGCTAGCAAAAAACGAATTCATATCCACGAACAGAATCCGCTCCATCTCAACTCTCCGTTCGTTGAGGGAAAGTCTAACTGCGGAGGACGCTGAGAATCGCGGAGAAAAACAGCGTGGAAGTTGAACTGTGGAAGCTATTGCCAAACGTCCTCCACTCTTCCACACTTCCACACCATGAATCTCCGCGTCCCTCCGTGCCCTCCGCAGTTAGAACTTACGCCGTTGCGTTCGAGATGAGATACCCCCCAACCGCCAGGCTGCTCCCATCCACCGCGATGAGTCTCCAATCGCGGGTGAACGAGACTTCGATCATGCTGCCTTTGCGCTTCTCCTCCCTCCACCTCCGCACCGCGTAGCCGCGAGAGCCGGTTGCGTCATCGGCCGCTTCGAACGTGTAGCCGAGGCTTACGGCCCGCAGCGACGGATTCGGATTCCGGTAGAAGAGTAGCGCCATGGAGGTCCCGTCATCCGCCATCCAGACGTTGGACCCGGAATAGGTCGCCCCTTCCGCCGCCGTGTTCTTCTGCGTGGCGCCCTCTATCACCGTCATCCCGCGCAGCACCTTCGGCAGGCCGCTCATGGTCAGCGCATCCTGGTGCACGTACTTCACCAGCTCCTTCACGTTCGGGTGGTCGGCCAGGGTGCGGGCGGTATCCACCCCCAACAGGAACGCGTTCGCCTCCCGCGCTATCCCCTTGATCACCGCCAGCTTCCCGTTCTTGATGTCGTTGAACGGCAGCGAGTTCGCCGAGGCATACTGCGCCCACGAAGTCCCCGTGCCGCCGCCCGTGAGCGCCACCTTGTTCGCCGCCGGGAAGTTCGCCCGCTTGCAGGCGATCCCAGCCACCGAGATCTCGTTGTCCAGCATCAGCCGCTCCGTGAGCTGCACCGTCTGGTCGATATCCGGCTGCAGCGGGTTGTCCGCCGCCGCCGATTCCGCGTCCGTCACCAGCCCGCGGTAGCTGTACTCCTCCGCGAAGTAGGTACCGGTGGAGACGCTGTAGTCGATCTCCGCCGCCTCCGTCCCTGGCCGCCGCAGCGAGTGAATCGCCCCGCTCCCGCTGGCCCCGGACGGACTCATGAAGTCCTCCTTGCGGTACAGGAAGTACTTGTCCGACCTCTTCGCTGCCGGCACCGTGGGGAACACGGAATCCGCCACGTACGCCTCATTCCGGTACATCACCGAGATGTTCGTCAGCGCCTGATCGATGTGAACTTGCGATACTGCTGGCATATCCTCTCCTTCTCCCTATGAAAAAGGGACCCCGCCCGACCGGACGGAATCCCTCGATTGAAACCCGATCTAACTACAACGGGCGATTAAAAATCGCGACAACAAAAACACAAAGTCGACCTGCGTCGACTCGAATTCCAGTCCACGAAGGTGGACTTCGCAGTGTCAGCGCGGGATTTGAATCCCTGCGCACGGACCAGACAGTCCACGGAGGTGGACTTCGTGTACTTGTAGCAGAGAATTCATTCTCCGAGTCCCAAAGAGAAAGGCGGGGATAATCCCGCCTTTTCATTATCAAAACCTGCGCTTGGGAGCGCTTGGCTGTCTTGGAAGGATCGCTCGCAGCGCCTCCTTCAGCGACGTGATTCCGGATTCCGTATGCTCCAGATTGACCAGCTTCCGCTCGATCTTGCCCTCGCGGACGAAGAACAGCGTGTTCTTTACCTCGGAATCCAGCTTGATCTTGTACTTCTCGACCGCGGAATCCGACGGGCCGGGCAGGTAGGCGACGCCCACCTTCTCGAGCTTGTTGTCGCTCACGAACTTCTGCAGCCGCTTCGCGTACTCCTCGACCGGCTCCTTCTTCGGATTCACGAAGATCATGAACGCCAGAAGGGTCTTGGACTTATCTTCCTTGACGGCCTTCTCCAGCTCCTCCGCCAGGACCTTCATGCTCTTCTCGTCCTCGGTATTGATCCAGGCCTGCAACGCAGGCCTGTTACCCAGGCTTCATCAAAAGAACCCGGCCTTCTTCCCCTTCAGCGGCCCGCTCAAATGGGTCGGCTCGAACGCCACCACCTTCTGCCCCACCTCCAACCCCGACTTCACCTCGGGCATATCCAGCGCCCCCAAAGGCAGCGCCGCAGCCATCAACCCCACCACCGCCAACATCCTCAAACCCATCATTATGCTTCTCCATCTCAGAATCGATTCCGCACCTCTCCTACGCCAATTAGACGCCCAACCGCTCCCATTTCTTCCCCTTTCGGAATCTCCATCGGTGGAGCCAATTATCGGTCAGTAATTATGAATCGCGGTCTCTGAAGAAGAACCCCCACACCCATCCGCCAGCGCGTCCAGTAGTTCACCAGAAACAGTACCGATGTATCTCTCGGTCGCCCTCGCGTTGAGCAGCCCTGCCTTATCGACCGGCTGAATCGACCGCCGATCGATGTAGACGTCCTCCCTCACCGGCCCTTCTGCCGGCAGATAGAGAGCATTGTGCACGCGGTTCTTGCGTATCTCTCCGGCGAGCCCAACGGTAGGGAGAGCGCTGATGCGGATCGCTCTGGCCACTAAGACGGTATCGGATTTCGGTTTGTCGATATCGCAGCCGTGGCTCAAAAACGACTACATTGGAAACGAGGATTTGCGGAGCATCACCGGATTCCGCTGGAAGCTTATGAGTAACAGTCACCTGTCGGATAATATCGCCCTGGTCCAATTCTCCATCGGGGTCGATCTTATATCTCACCAATCAGCCCCGTCGTCCACGAACGGCACGTCGATATCGGCATACGTGTGCTTCTCTACAGAATCCGCCGCCACGCGGGCTCGGTGCCTTGCGGCCATCTGCTCGATGGTCTGCTCAGGTCCAATCTCAGCATATTCGTTCAGACGCTTAGCCGTGCCTCCTGACTTCCCACGCTTTCGACCGGTTGTCTTAGGCGCCTTTACGCCCGTCCGTTTAGCCATGACATTCTCCTGCCGCGAAAAACTCAACAATTCTCTTACGATCAGCCGGAAACGATTCCTCCCACAATTCGCCGGATTCCCGGTTGGCGTAAAAGAACATCGGCGGCTCGTCCGTCTTGAGCTCCAGCTCCAGATGATGCGCGCCGTCATCCCACGTGTACTCCGTTGAGGCCTTCGTCGTTGCGGGTTTTCTTGTATTCCTTGTGCACCATTCCGAGAATCTCTTCGACTTTCTTTACGGATTTTGGAGAATGGTCAAGTTTGATCTTGAAACCCGTGGCAATACTCACCGCCAAAGCATCCAACTCGTCCCGAAGACCTTCCAGCTCATACATATGCTAGCATCCTCCTTGGAGATTGTCGGTTGTTCTGTGCCCAGATTCCTTCCACAGGAAACCTCTAGGAGGAAATGGTACAATTGGTGGAGAAGGCCTCTGTTATTGACACGTGCGATCGAAGGAGACGCAGATGGAGCAGCAGTCACGGCGTGAGTTTTTGGCAGACGTGGGCAAGGGGATGCTCGTCGCCAGCATCGGGACCACCCTGGCCACCGACCTCGGAATCACCCCGGCGGAAGCCGCGGAATCCGGCCGCATCACCTTTGGCAAGCTCGAGCCCCTGGCCGATCTCATGCAATCCACCCCGGCCGATAAGCTCCTTCCCATCCTCGTCACCAAGATCAAACAGGGCACGGACCTCCGAACCCTCACCGCCGCCGGCGCCCTCGCCAACGCCCGCGCCTTCGGTGGAGAAGACTACGTCGGATTCCACAGCTTCATGGCCCTCGCCCCCGCCTACGAGATGTCCCGGGAGCTCCCCGATTCCCAGAAAGCCCTCCCCGTGCTGAAGGTCCTCTACCGCAGCACCAACCAGATCCATGCCAAAGGCGTGGACGACCACGACACCCTCCACCCCGTCGAGCCCAGCCTGCTCCCCTCCGGCCAATCCGCTTTCGATGCTATCCGCCAGGCCGCCTACCGCCCGGATCCGGTATCGGCCGAGCGCACCCTCGCCTCCATCAAGAACCCGAAAGAAGCATTCGACGAGATTCTGCACCTGGTCCAGGACGATACCGACGTCCATCGCACCGTCCTCGCCTACCGCGCCTGGAACCTGCTGGAACTCACCGGCAAAGAGCACGCCCAGACCACCCTCCGCCAATCCATCCGCTACTCCGCGGAATCCGAACGGCAACGCCAGAGAAACAACCACCCAACGCCCCGAATCCGCGCCCTCCTGCCAAAATTAATGGATCAATATCACCTTGTAGACCGATCTGTCCGATCCGACCGATCCGTCCGACAAGCCGATGACTCCTGGTTGGAGCAGTTCTCACTCACCCTCCTCAACGCCACCACCGAACAGGCCGCCGAAGCCGTCGCCGCCGCCTTTGCCGAAGGCTTCTCCGCGGAATCCATCGGCGAAGCCCTCATCATGACCGCCAACCACCAGCTCCTCCGCGATCCCGGCCGCACCTACGCCCAGCCCGGCAAGCCGCTCGGAAGCTGCCACGGCGACTCAATCGGAGTTCACGCATCCGACGCCATGAACGCCTGGCGCAACATCGCCAGAGTCAGCAGCCCGCGCAACACCTACGCCAGCCTCATCGTCGCCGGCTACCACGTCGTCCAGGGCAACGGCCGCCTGAACTACCGCAATCTCCAGCCCTACCCCCACTCCGAACACGCGGAATCCGTCCGATCCATCACCGCCGACCAATTGCTCTCCAAACTGGACGACGCCATCCGCAGCCAGGAGCAGGCCCGCGCCGCCGCCCTCGCCCACCGCGCCGGCGAGCTCAAAATGCCGTCGAAGCCCATCTTTGACCTCCTCCTGAAATACGCCACCAGCGAAGACGGCGCCCTCCACGCTGAGAAGTTCTACCGAACGGTGAGCGAAGAATTCGCAAGAGCCCGGCCCGCCTACAAATGGCGTCACCTCACCGGCCTCGCTCGCGTCACCGCCAGCGAATACGGCCGCCGCGCCGACGGCTACGAAGAAGCCTGCAAACTCCTCGGAATCTGAGGGAGATTCTTAGACAGGATCAACAGGATTTACAGGATTCCTTCGTGTCCATGAAGATGGACACTCGGCCGATAGGCCACACAGCGACGGATTTCAATCCGTTCGTCCGACCCGCGTAGCGGAATCCAGAATCCAAATCCTGTTAATCCTGTCTAAAGAATCCTCACGCCCCGATATACACCATCGGCTGAATCAGCACATCCACCAACAACCCGGCCGTATTCGCCGCGCTGGAGAGGGCGATTCCCACCAGCTCGCGCACGTTCGTGCCCGTCGCCGGCGCCACCGTCTTGATCTGCCCGCTCGTATTGGCGATCGCCAGGTAGTCCCCGGCTGTGATCGAAGCCGACCCATCCGTCTGGATCTGCGCAATCCCCGCCACGATCACCCCCAACTCGTTCGTCGAAGACCCGCTCGCCACCGGCTCGGCCGTCACGCCGACGAACTTCGTCGCCAGAGCCCCGCCCGGCAGCGCCACGTTCCCCGCATTCGTCCCGCTGGCCACCACGCAAACGTTCGCATTCGCAATCGCCGTATCCGCCGCAAAGCTCTTCACCAAAATCGGCGTCTGTCTCGCCATCATTCCCCTCCTTCGTTGAAGTCCAAAAGTAAAAGCGAACCACAGAGAACACAGAGTAAATGAGGCGAGGACACAGAGACAGGAACCCTTGATCCTCCCTCAGTGTCCTCTCCGTGTTCCTCCGTGTCCTCGTGGTTAGTTCTTCATCCTCGCTTTTCACCGCAGAGAGCGCAGAGGACGCAGAGATTTCGTTGGAGATCGTCCTGAGTCGCAGCCGCAAAAAGAGCAGAAGCGGAATCCTCGATTCGCAAACATGGGAGCGGACAAACGTGGCCCGCTCCCATGTCACTGAGGTCATATTGCCTGAATCCGGAATCTGCGCCATCTGCGGAATCTGCGGTTAAGAATCTCTCTGCGCCCTCTGCGCCCTCCGCGGTGAAAAGAATTCCCCGTGTCCCCCGTGTTCCCCGTGGTTAATTAGTCCTTAAGCGCCTCTTCCCGTGCGGCCCGCGCCAGCTCCGGATGCGCATTCGTCACCCGCGCGAACGCCGCCACGTAAGGCACGCTCTCCTTCCGAGCCTCCTCCCGCGCCAGCGTAATCAGCCGGTCCGCCGCCATCGCCCCGGAATCCGCCCGCCCCAGCTCGCCCATCGGAACCACCGGCCCATTCTCCTTCAAAAACCGAGCAAACAACGCCGCCAGCGTCGACTGCGAATCCCCGAACGTAACCACGCTCGCGAATCCCGTCTTCAGAATCGCCCGCGCCATCCCCTCCGCCGATTCAGTCGCCTTGAGCAGCCCCAGCCGCTTCAACTCCCCAACCTCCGTCTCCACCCGCTGATTCCGAATAGATTCCCGCTCAACCTCCAGCGCCGCTCGCTCCTGCGCAAGCTTCACCGAATCCGCCGAATCACCGGAATCCGACCCGCCCGCCGCCCCCCGAATATACTGAATCAACCCCTCCGCAAACTGCCTCACACTACTCAATTGCCTATCCTCCTTCTCAATAATCGAAGTCTTCGCCGTGCCCCCCGTGTCCCCCGTGGTTCCATCCTCCTGAACGCCTGAACACCCGAACACCTGAACACCGGGCACCTCGAACAGAATCCGCCCACCCGAAAACACCTGCGCGTTCGCCACCCGCGGCCGAACCACAAACGACGTCTCCAACACCCGCTTCCCCGCCACGTCCAGCGCCACCGAAAGCGCCCGCGCTCCCGCCCGCTGCGCCAGCCGCCAAGCCTCCACCGGCTGGCGCAGCGTTCCCCACAACTGCCTCCCCACCGCGCGGATTCCCGTCACCACCCCCAGCGCCCCATCGAACGGCGACTCGCTCAAATGCTCGATCCTAACCGGAATCTCCCCAGCCGAGTTCGCCGCAATCTCCGCCAGGTCGTCCTCCGTGATCACCACCCCGCGATCCGCATACTCCCCCGCCTCAAACAGCAAACACTCCCGCTCCACCAACTCCTCCATATCCTCCTCCGGGTACCATTAAAAGGCGAAGGCCCTCCCGAACCGGGAGAGCCCTCTTAATCTTAATCTTAATCTTAATCTTAATCTTAATCGCCGTTGAACCCGACAATCCAAAATCCAAAATCCAAAATCCAAAATGTCTTAGTAGCCGGCGGCTCCGGCTACGTAGCCTCCCTCGTCCTCCCCAAACTCCCCCCCAACTTCCACCTCCGCATCTTCGATCTGAATCCCCCCGAACACCTGAACACCCGAACACCCGAACACCCGGAATCACCCACCCACACATGGATTCAGGGCGACGTCACCAACCCCGACTCCGTAAACGAAGCCGCCCAGGGCTGCGACCTCCTCCTCTACATGGCAATGGGAACCGCCACCCCCAAACGCGTCGACACCAGCGCCTCCTACCACGTCAACGTCAAAGGCCTCCACCTCGCGCTCGACGCCGCGGTGAAGGCCGGAATCAAACGGGCCATCTATACCAGCTCCCTATCCGTCTACGACGGCCAGCACGTCCTCACCAGCGGCGTCACCGATTCCGAAGAAACTCCCGCCGCCCCCCGCCGCGTCTACGGCTTCACCAAGCTCCTCGGCGAACAAGTCTGCCACTACTTCCACCGCACCCACAACCTCCCCATCCTGATCCTCCGCCTCTACCTCCCCGTCCCCGACGAACAAAAGCGGAATCCGGAATCCGCCCATCAACCATCAACCATCAACCATCAACCCGACTGCCGCACCGCCGCCACCGACCTCGCCCGCGCCCTAACCGCCGCCCTCGACTATGACCACCAGGGCCTAGAAATCATCCACCTAACCGGCGACACCACCGGCCAGGCCTACCACCACCAAAAAGCAAAACAGCTCCTAAACTGGGAGCCGTCTTTCTGAACTTGCCGGTCCGTGACGTCATCCTGAGGATCAAACCAGGCCCGGCCTGCTGGTTCGGGAAAGAAACTTCCGGTAGTCCGTCATCCTGGTAAGGATCTGCTTTCGCCGTTAGTTTCTTAGGAGCCCACATGAACTCCGTTCACAATCATGCATGAAAATGCCGCGCACACCGTCATTCTGAGACAGCCTTACCGTCGAAGAATCCGCTCTTCGGGTCGCTAGCGGAGGAATTGATTCCGACCGTGCCCCACGTCACTGTCCCACCTAATCGCTCTCGACTACGTCCCAGGCAGATGATGCCAGAACTCCCTCGCGCCACTCTTTAGACATCTCGTCCGCAAAGCCTGTTATCCGACCTGCTGCGCTCAAGACCTCCACCGCCTTCTCCGTCACCCACGGATTCGATGTTCGCGTGCTCGTCCCGCCCCAATCATACAGCGACTGACCGGCCACTGCCTTCGTCCCCACCTGGTAATACTTCGCCTCCGCCGGCCACCCCCCATCCGCCAGCCGCTTCGACTCCAGAATCGACAGCGCCTCCGAGCACCGCTCATCCCCCAGGAACCCCGCCTCCATCATCACCCGCAGCCCGAACAGGATATCGTAATGCCAGTAGCACGGATAATGCAGTTTCAAAAAAGAAGGATGAATCACGCTCCCATCCGACCTCCGCCGAAACATCCGCCGCGACAAAAACACCTCCGCCGCCCGCTCCACCGCCTCTTCCACCGCGTGGTTAGCCCTGGAAGGGCGGCCTTCGGTAGCCATGGGTGATAACCCTTGGTCGCGAGGTCCCGCATACAGCGCCAGCGCCCGCAGCGGAATCAGCGTCTCCATAAAGGAGGATGTCCGCCCGGTCCCATCCACATCGCAGTTCCACCCCCCATCCGGCCACTGCCACGAAAGCATCTGCCGCACCAGCTCGTCCACCCGCTCGTCCGCCAGCCCCAGCCGGAGAAGGTACCACACAGCGTTGCCCTGAATGGAACAGCATGCGCGCGGCGGATTCATCCTCTTCCGTGAGCTCATCGGATCCGCCCTCATCAGCCAATCCAACACCTGCTCCCGCAGCGGAATCAGCCCCTCATCCTCCGCCGGGTACCCGATATCCGCCAGGACCGATAAAACCCAATGCGCCCCCCGCCACTTATCATAAGGATGCCGCGGAATCCGCCCCTCCGAATCCCGCTCCGAAAGCAGCCCCCGCACCACCTCTTCCACCATGAGTCCCATCCGTCCTATTGGTCCTATCCCCCTGACAGAAATTCAGGTCTTTCGGCCCATGCCCGCCCGCCCGGATTCCGCTAACATTAAACCACCGACCACAAAGGAGACACTCACGTGGAATCCAGAACCGAACTCAAAAAAGGCCTGTCCCGGCTGCTCATTATCCTCGGCGTCATCTGGGTCGCCCCCTGCGCCCTCGGATTCCTACTAACCCTGGCCCAGATTCTCGCGAACCCGCCGCAGGGTCCTGCCGCGGGCGATTTTTGCGCCGTCCCCTTCATGATCGCCATCCTCGGATTCCCCGGATTCCTGATCCTCCTCTCCGGAATCCTCGGCCTCCGAAACGCCAGCGCGCCCGCAAAACCCGCCGCGGAATCCAGGCCCCGCTCCTCCGCCCACACGATTCTGGGAGGCGTTCTCGGATTCATCACCGGCTATCTCGCCGGCTGGATGAGCGCACCCCTCCTCGCCCCAGCCTTTGGCATCCGTCCCGGAGACATTGGCGGCTTCATCACCGTCCTCACCAGCCTCATCGGCCTCGCCCTCGGCATGTACCTATCCGACCGCCCCCGATCAATAGGATCAACTACTGGAGACTTAAAATGACCACCCGCCGAATCATCGCCGAAATAATCTTCTTGATCGGCCTCCTATGGTCCACGGCCGGCCTCTTTTTCCTGCTTTGGTACGCTTTCTCCGGGGGAGGCAAGTCGTCACCCGAGCTGGGACCTCTCGGCGGACTGCTTATCTTCGCCGTCATCGCCACTCCCGGCATCCTCCTCCTGGCCTGTGGAATCCTCGCCAAGCGCCAGCCATCACAACCACACCGCCGCCCTGCCGCAAGGCGCGGATTCCCCATCCTGGGCGGCATTCTTGGAACCATCACCGGCGCCGTTCTCGGCTGGATCGGCTCCATCGTACTCTCCCTGAACCTCCGACTCCAGCACGCCGCCATGAACGAATGGGTCGGCTTCGTCGTCGCGACCTCCGCCCTCATCGGCCTCTTCCTCGGCCTCTACCTCTCCCGCCGCCCTCAATCGTAATCGTAATTCGTACTCGTAATCGGCCGTTCTCATGCATCACGCATCACGCAGCACTCACCAGCATCCGTCATTCGTTATTCGTCGTCGGTCGTCCGTCGTCGATCGGCGGCAGATTGAACATCTCCCTCAGCACCGGCTCCTTCGGCCCCACCACATTATGCGACAGCAGCACGTTCATCGCCTGCGCGAGCTGCGCCACGTCCTTCTCGTTGATGTTCCCCAGGCTGAACTGCGGGTAGAGCCCGTGTCCGAAGTTGTAATCCACCAGCGGCCGCACGATCTGAGAATTCACCGCCGCCTCCACGTCGTACTTCATACACTCCAGGGAGAAAAGCAGGATGTCGAAATGCACCCGCCCCAGCGCCATCGATCCGCTCCGGATTCCCTCCCCGCTCGTCAGCGTCTGGAGCAGGATTCCGATCGCGATCTGCTGGTTATGCCACTCCAGCGACCCCAAAAATCCATCCTCCCCGGACGAAGTCTCCAGCACCTCCGGCTTCGTATTTGTCGGAAACACCGCCGTCGCATCATCCCGAAACTCCTTCAGCCACTTCAGCAGCTGCTTACCGGCCACATCGTTCGGATTCTGCGTCGTCACATAAGCGAGCGGAATCCCAAACCGCTGCAGCCGCAGATTCCAGTATCGCATGATGTCATTCTTCGAATGCCAGTGCTTATACACGCACCGCAGATCGCTGTCCCCATACGGCAGCTCGTCCTTGCCGTTGTAGATGTAGAGCAAACACTTCCCGCGCGGAACCGAAATACGCCCGCCCTCCGGCGTAAAGCTCGTGATCGCCCGGATATTCAGGAACTCGTCCACGTCGAACCCGATCTGCTTCGGATTCTTAAACTTGATCCCGCCCAGCGTAAACTTGCCCCGCCACCGCCCGGCTTCTTCCACCCGCCAGATCATCTCCGCCAGCGAAAACCCGCGGTAAAACGCCGACATCATCTCAAACAGCGTGTGCCTGAAATCCCGCCGCCCGCCGTCCGGCCCCTTCAGCCCGCGCAGCGCGTCCTCCACAAAATCCCGCGCCTCGCACGCCCCGCAAAACTCCGGATGCCCCTTGTCCCGCACCGCCGGAAACACCTGCCACGGCCGCGCCAGCAGCGCATACCGCTTGGTGTTGATGGAAGCGCGCAC
>JBKJZI010000294.1:0-3150 GCA_046715155.1 Chthonomonadales bacterium
TCTTCCGCGAAGTCCTCGGGCGCCATGTAGGCGTACGTGCCGGCGCCACCGGCATAGGAATTGGTCGCCAGTATCTCGGCCAGCCCGAAATCCACCAGTTTGACATGGTCTTCTCGGTCGATCAGTATGTTAGCCGGCTTGATGTCCCGGTGCACGGTTCGCATTTGGTGAGCGTAGGCCAGCGCATCGAGCACCTGTATCGCGATATGGAGGGACCGGTCCACGGATAAGCGGGACTCGCTCCGCAGAAGCTGCTGAAGGTTCGATCCCTTCACGAACTCCATGTCGATCACGACGTGGCCGTCTATCCGGTCAACGCCGTTGACGCGGACGATGTTGGGATGCTTCAGCCGGTCCATCACCCGCGCCTCCTCGAGGAAGCGTCCGAGGTCCGCCGCGTGAAGGTCGATCTCTTTCAGCGCGATCTGCTTTTTGAGAAGCGTGTCCCAGGCGAGGTAGACGATTCCGGTGGCGCCGTGGCCCAGCACGTCCACGCGCTCGTATTTACCAAGCTTACCGAGGGGCATTTGCTCCCCCTCCCGTCCGCTTAGCAGGTTTCGCTTCGATCTTTTTCAACTTCTTCCCATCGATCACGTACAGGTTGCCCAACGCGTCAATTCCAATCGCTTCCGAATCCGCCAGTTTACCAGCGCAGATTACGTCGATCCGTTTTCTCTGGTCATACTTATGAATGGCCTTGTCGGGCCTTGAGACCACGTAAGTATTTCCATCGGGGTCCTCGACCAAACCAGGGCCTTTAGTTGTATTGTCGATGGTGACAAACAGTCCGGTTTGTTTCGTCGTTCCCTTCTCCCACCTAACCAGTTCATTGTCGGCCGCATCGATGACCGTCACTCGCCCGGATGGCGTCACACTCAGAAATGATCCTCGGATTGGCCGGTTGATTAGCGTCTTTGGCTCGGCATAGTCTAATAAGGAGTAATTCACCGCAGGCTTTGGCAGCGTCACTACGGCAGGCCCGGTGATTTCCTTGCGCTCGCGCAGGTACGGAGGCGTCATATGCAGCTCGTATTGAGACAGCATAAACCATGCAATTGCAACGACGGCGAATAATAGCGGAATAGGCACGTAGCGCCAGGCGCTCCGACGTGCAGGTTGTGGATAAGGCACCGGGCGCGCGAACTCCTCGGCACCTTCCTCATCCTCCACGATGTCCACGGGGATGAAGCTGCCGTATCGTAGGACGACCGCGGTTATGTTATCCAGCCCGCCGGCCGCATTGGCGCTTCCTACCAGGTGATTGCAGGTCACCTCGGGATCATCGCCTCTTGCTAGAATCCGCGCGATCTCGGTGTCTGTTAGCATGTTCGTCAGCCCGTCGGAGCAAAGCAGCAGCGTATCTCCACTATGCAGACGGACCAATTCGACGTCCGGCTCCACCGCTTCGGCGATTCCAATCGCGCGGGTGATGATGTTCCGGTAGCGGCTGCCTCGCGCCTCCTCCTCGGTCAGCTCGCCGGCCAGGAGATGCTGCGCCACCAGGGAGTGGTCGTGCGTGAGCGGACGGAATCCCCCATCGCGCAAGAGGTAAACGCGGCTGTCCCCGATATTTCCCACCGCAGCCTTGTCGCCATGGACGAGCACGGCCACGCAAGTAGTTCCCATTCCGCGCAGCTCCGGATTCGCCTTTGCCTGGCCGAAGACCGCCTCGTTCGCCGCCAGCAGCGCTTCATGCACCGCGCTGCGCATCCGTTCCGGCGGCTCCAGGTGTTTATCCTCGGAAAGCACGTCCAGGACGACCTTGGGGACGGTTTCGACGGTGACGCGACTTGCGATCTCTCCTCCAGCACGGCCTCCCATCCCATCGGCAACCACGAATAGCCCGTCCGCCAAGCCACCGAGATCTTCCCGGCTTACCACGGCATAACTGTCCTGGTTTGTTTTGCGGGTGCGGCCCGTAGCCGTCTTGTGGCCGAACGTGAGTTTTTCCATGGGAGAAGCTATTGAAGATCGCGCCGGATCACCCAGAGGACGTAGAACACGAAGAAAACGAGGAGAGCAAGGAATCCGAACCGGGCGATGCCCAAAACATAGTTCATTTCGAATCGCCCTCGAACCGAAGGGTCACCGTACCGGCGCACAAACGGTCCCCATCCATTATTGGGAATGGGCCTCCGGCGCTCGCTGGTCGTCCATTGTGAAGCGTCAGTGCGCCCGGATCCAGAATCTCAGCGGTAAACGGCTCACCTCTCCGAATCCGCAGATGACGCGTCGCGACCGAACGATCCGAGAGTACTACGTCATTCGTTAGCCCACGTCCAAGCACTGTTTCAGATGCAAGGATATACTCCTCCAGATCGCGCTCCCCATCGGTCAATACGAGCCTGGCGCTGCGAGACCCACCGTTGGATTCCCTACGAGCCGGTGACTCCAAGACCTCGGGCCTCTCTCCGATCTGCCTGAAAACTAACCGGGTGGCCCCGACGTGTATCTCGTCCCCGGATTCGAGCGTGCGGTTGTCGATCTTCTTGCCATTGACCCGGGTGCCGTTCGTCGTCTGCAAATCATAAATCGTGAAGTGGCCATCGGATTCCAACTCGATGCGTGCGTGCTTGCGCGAGACCATCCCGTCGCTCTCCAGCACCAGGTCATTGCCCGCGCGCGATGAACGGCCGATAGTGAGGGCGCCCCGAGTAAGCGGAATCTCATAGGCGGGCCTGCCCGGCGTGTTTACCTCCAGCCCCGCCGCGGGCACGTCGGGAACCGTTCCAAGATCGGATTCGCCGGCGGCGTCATAAACCGTCGCATGCTCATCGTCCTCAGCAGCGGAATTGCTTGGGCTAACGATTGCTGCGGCAATCGGTTCCGGAATCGGCTTCTCAGCCGCTAGTTTGGAATCGTACCGGCAGCGAACCCGGACCTTTTCGCGTCGAGCCGGATCGCCCGCCGGTTCGACTTCCTTGATGGTAAAGTCAAGCCCGCCGCGGATCTGATAGTGATTTTGCTGGCAGTAGCGGCGCACCGCCGTCTCCAGCTCCTCGCGATCCAGGAACGACAGAAGGTACTCCTTCTCTTCCTCGTCGTCAACGGAGATCTCGAGGATGTACTGGTTAGGCACATAGACCTTGTTGTCGAATCCCTCTTTGCGGTGGTCTTCCATCGACACGAAGATCTTGCGGAGGATATCCT
>JBKJZI010000295.1:0-7248 GCA_046715155.1 Chthonomonadales bacterium
TCAATGGACTCCACTGGGACCACTGCATCCGCCGCCGGAATCAGCTTCTGAATCCGCAAAGCGCGAGCTACGAATAGAAGCGCGTCAACATAAAACAAATAGATCACACTCCACTGAAGCATTCCCACAAATTCTGACGGCCCCTCCTCCTCGGATTCTTGTACTGGTTCCTCGGGTTCCTCAGCTTCTGACTGGCCGCCAGTCATCGCTTGACGAATGAGGTTTGCAACTCCCCATACTGCACCGACCGCAACGGCGATAAAGAACGAAATAAGAGCCAGATTCAGTGGCAGCATAGCTCCGATTGCACGGGCCAGCTTTACGTCTCCATCCCCCATCGCATACTTGCGCAGAACTATCCACCCGAATACCTGGATCAGGAGGAATACACCAGTACACAGGAATCCGCCCCATATTGACGTGGGCAGCCAGCCCCACAGGAGCCTATGGCCCGGCAAACCGGAGAGGATTCCGAAGATGTCGAACGCCACCGCCACTAACAACGCGAAGAGGTGAAGCTGGTCCGGGATCAGGAATGCATCCACGTCCGTGCAGAACGCCGCGATCAGCGGGGCCATAAACAGGCAGTATGCCACCGTTTCAACGTTTGGCCCAAACTTGAGATAGATCGCGAGAAACGTTGCGGCCGTTACCAACTCGACCCAGAAGTAGCGCCACGAGATCGGAGTCTTGCAGGTCCGGCAGCGCGCCCGCAAGGCAAGGAAACTGACGAGCGGGATGTTCTCGAAAGCTGTCAGCGGCCGCGCGCAATTCGGGCAGTGCGATCCTGGCTGCAACAGCGACTGCCCTCGGGGGAGCCGCCAGACCACAACGTTCAGAAAGCTCCCCACGATTGCCCCAAACAGAAAAGCCATCACCGCCCAATAGGTGTAGAGCAACCGGAATCTCCCGCAGCAGTAAATCGGTTTTGGGTGCTGGGTATTAGGTGCAGGGTTTCAGACGGCGAAATGCCTCGCCGCCCTGGGGCGGCGAGGCATTCACCGATTGCCGAATCGTGTTCTAGCCTTCTTCGCCGCCCGCGCCACCGGAGCTGTCTGCGCCCGATGTCAGGTTCTGGATAACGGCGATCAACGGCATGAACATCGCGATGACGATGAAACCGACGCAGACTCCGAGGAATACGATCAGGACCGGCTCGATAGCGGCCGTCAGCGACTGGAGCGTGGCGTCCACTTCCTGCTCGTAAAACTCCGCGATCTTCGTCAGCATCTGGTCGAGAGCTCCAGATTCCTCCCCGATTGCGACCATGTGAACAACCATGGGCGGGAACATCTTGCTCTTTTCCAGGGGTTCGTTGATTCGGTCTCCCTCGCGGATTCGGGCGCGGGCTTCCATAACCGCTTCGGCCACGATTCCGTTGCCCACCACGCCGGCTACCGTCTCCAGCGCCTGAAGAATCGGCACGCCGGAGACGAGCAGCGTACCCAGGGTTCTGGAGAACCGTGCGAGCACGATCTTGTGATGCAGCTTCCCAAACACCGGTATCTTGAGCTTGATGCGGTCAAGGACGCGCCGGCCGACCCGCGTCGTACCGAAATACTTGAGCGCGACATAGAGGACGACGAGGATGATGATCCCCATCCAGCAGCGGTTTTTGAGGAAGTCGCTGAAGTCGACCAGCACCTGCGTCATCGCCGGCAGGTCCTTCACTCCGAGGTCCCGGAAAAGCTCCACGAACTTCGGCACGATGAAGGTGCAGAGACCGACCACGATTCCGACTGCGACAACGACGACGATCGCCGGGTATGTCATTGCCGCCTTCACTTTGCGCCGGAGCTCCATGTCCTTTTCAAGGAAGAACGACAGTCTCTGGAGGGCTTCCTCCAGCACACCACCAATCTCTCCCGCGCGAACCAGACCAATGAACAGGCTCGTAAAGGTTTTGGGATACTTGGCCATCGCCTTGGAGAGCGTCTGGCCTGATTCCACCTCGGTCTGGATGTCGATGATCATCCGCTTGAGCTTCGGGTTCGTCGTCTGCTCGCCGAGCACATCCAGCGCCCGGACGAGCGACACGCCCGCGTCGATCATCGTGGAGAACTGCCGGCAGAAGACGGAAAGGTCCGCGAGCTTAACGCGTCCCCAGCCGCCGCCCGGGTTCTTCTTCCGTCCCGCCGCGGTCTGCTTGATATCCGCGACCGTGAAACCTTGCTCCTGGAGCCTTCGCTTCAAGATCTCGGCGTTCTCGGCTTCGGAGGTCCCGGTCCGCGTCTGCCCGCTTGCATCTCGCACGGTATAGCTGAAAGTTGCCATTTCGTCCCCCTTCTGAGGGTAGATCAGTCGGTCGCTAGCCCCCGTCACCCAACGATCTAACGACCCAACGTCCCGATAAGTTACTCCTCAAATAATGCGTCTACCGGCATGGTCCAGCCCGGCACCGCCGGCTCGGCATCCGCCAACTCCCCCCGGCGAAAAACGACCGGATTCTCAGGATCACTCGCCTCGTACTTGCGGACGACAGCCGGGCTGAGTAAGTCGACGTCCCATACGACTTGAGTCTCGGCCGCAAAATAATCCGCGCGTTTGCCCGCCATCTCGCGTTCCGCCCGGGGGCCGTAATCCCCCTCACTTCGAACCTCTACCGCGAAGTCTGGCGGCCCAGGAAAGAACTTCATGCCACCTGGCGGACCAGTGTAGTATGCAGCGCCTGGACTAAACGATTTGCGATGCGACAAGTTGACAACAAATGCCGCATTGTCCCCGGTAGCCCGTCCAACTCCTGTCTTTTTGACATGTTGCCAGAGGGCGACCAGAATCGCGTCACCAGCATAATGCGGTTCGTCCCCGGTCGGCATCAGGTGGACAATTCTGCCGTTGACGAGTTCGGCCTTACCTTCAGCCTCGTAAAGGTCATCTACGGTCGCCTGGGACTTCGTGATGATGCCTGCCATTGTACAGCGAAATCCGTTCAAGCGCTAGGACCGGCCGGGCGCACCTCCGGAGCCGGGCGTAGGCATGGTGGCGGTGCGGATCATCTTTTCTAGCTCCGGCGGGTTCATGGCGCGCTCCATGGCCAGCTCGAAGGTGATGAGACCCCGGACGTACAGGTCGCGAAGCGACTGGTCCATCGTCTGCATTCCGAGGTTTGCGCTGGTCTGGATCATGGAGGTGATCTGGTGCGCCTTATTCTCTCGGATCAGGTTGCGGATTGCCGGGCTGGCGGTCATGATCTCCATTGCGCAGACGCGACCCGGCTGATTCGCGCGGGGCAGGAGCTGCTGGCACAGGATCGCCTGCAGGTTGTTGGAGAGCTGCAGCCGCACCTGATTCTGCTGTCCGGGTGGGAAGGAGTCCACGATGCGCTCAACCGAAGTCGCGGCGCTGTTTGTGTGTAGAGTCGCGAAAACCAGGTGGCCCGTTTCCGCCGCGGAGACCGCCATCTGCATGGTCTCCAGGTCTCGCATTTCACCCACCAGGATAACGTCAGGGTCCTCGCGGAGGGCCGCGCGTAGAGCGTTCGCGAACTGCTTCGTGTCTTGCCCGACTTCGCGCTGATTGATAATGCTGAAGCGGTGCGAATGCAGGTACTCGATCGGGTCCTCAATCGTAAGGATATGCACGCTGCGCTCGTTGTTGATCTGATTGACCATGGCGGCGAGCGAGGTGGATTTACCCGAGCCGGTTGGTCCGGTTACGAGCACGAGTCCGCGGGGAAGACGGGTCAGCTCTTCCAGCACCGGCGGCAAGCTCAAGTCGCGTAGGGTCGGAATCCGGGCCGGAATGACGCGGAAGGCAATCGCCACGTTACCGCGGTCGCGGTATACGTTTACGCGGAAACGGGAGATGCGCGCGAGCTGGTAGGAAAAGTCCAGCTCAAACGTCGTCTCGAACCGCTGGATCTGCTCATCCGTAAGGATGTCGTAGATGAGGCGCTGCGCCGACTGAGGATCCACCTTCTCGTAGTTAGACGGAATTAGCTGTCCGTCCACTCGGAGTATCGGCGGGACGCCGATTGAGACATGAAGGTCCGAAGCGCCCTTTTCCACCACGAGGCGCAGAAGGTCGTCAATGTGTGCGTCTCCAAGCGGTTTAGGCCGCGCGGAGACCGTCTGCGTCATCTGTTCGGCCGGGACAGGCTGAGTCTGTTCGTCCAAGGAATTCCTCCGAATACTAAGTATGGAAGTGTCTAAGTGTGGAGGTATGGAAGAAAGTACCGTCTTCCACACTTCCACACTTCCACACTTCCATACTTCCATACTGAAAGCTAGTGGCCCGCAGTGAAGACGACGCGCATTACTTCTTCCGGCGTGGTGATTCCCGCCAGAATCTTCTCGAAGCCGTCTTCTTTCAACTCCTTCATGCCGTTTGCCTTCGCCGCGTCGCGGATATCGGCCAGCGGCGCTTTGCGCACTACCAGCTCCGCGATCTCGTCATTCATCCGCATAAGCGAGTAAATCCCGAGGCGGCCCTTGTAGCCGGTATGGCGACACACCTCGCAGCCCCGGCCGCGCCAGAGGGTGATCGTCTGATCGTCCGATTCCGGCTGGAATCCGAACCGGCGCAGTTCGTTACCCTGTACTTCGTGTGGCTCCTTGCAGTTCGCGCAAATCTTTCGGCCAAGCCTCTGCGCCATAACTCCGATGACGGTCGCCGAGATGAGGTAAGGTTCTACGCCCATGTCGATCATTCGGATGACGGCGGAGGGGGCGTCATTGGTGTGGAGCGTGGAGAGGACGAGGTGGCCGGTCAGGGACGATTCGATTGCGATGTCGGCGGTTTCGAGGTCGCGCATTTCTCCGACCATGATGATGTCGGGGTCCTGGCGGAGGAAGGAGCGGAGGGCGGTGGCGAAGGTGAGGCCGGCCTTCTTGTTGACCTGAACTTGAGTGATTCCGGGGAGCTGGTACTCGACGGGGTCCTCGATGGTGATGATGTTCTTTTCGATCGAGTTGAGCTTGTTTAGTACTGAATACTGGGTGGTGGTTTTGCCCGAACCGGTGGGGCCGGTGGAGAGGACCATGCCGTTGGGCTGCTCTACGAGCTCTTCGAGCTGCGCCTGATTCACGGGGTTGAAGCCGAGTTTGTGGAGGCCGATGAGGATGCTTCTTTTGTCGAGAATTCGGCAGACGATCTTCTCGCCGAAGTTGGAGGGGAGGCAGGAGACGCGCATGTCGTAGTCTTTGCCTTCGTAGCGCACGGGGATGCGGCCGTCCTGGGGAACGCGGCGCTCGGCGATGTTCATTTCGGCCATGATCTTGAAGCGGGAGATGAGCGGCGCCTGGATGTATTTGGGCATGGTCATCGTTTCGTGGAGTACGCCGTCCACGCGATAGCGGATTCGGACCCCGCGTCCCTGCGGCTCGAGATGGATGTCCGAGGCGTCTTCCTTGATGGCCTGCTGGATGATGGTGTTGGAGACGCGGATGATCGGCGCCTCTTCGGCGGCTTTTTCGGCATCCACGTCGTCATCGTCGCCCGCGGCGTCGCCGGCCGCGCCGTAAGTTGCGATTGCGGCGCGCATCTCAGACATCATGTCCGCGGAAGTCTGGGAGGTGGACATGGGGCCGCCTTTGAAGGGGTTCATTCCACCCGAAGTGTTCTTGGCGTCCGCTTCAGCCGCGTCAGAAGTAGCGCCATAGACCCTGGCGATGGCGTCTTCGATATCGCCGGCGGCGGCGAGCACGGGCTTGATATTGCAGCGGGAGACAAGGCGCAGGTCGTCGCCGGCGGTAAGGTTATTGAGGTCGGCCATAGCCACGAACAGGGTGTTCGCTTCCTTCTTGAAGGGCAGAACATTGTGGCGGCGCGCGAGGTGTTGGGGGACGATGTTTACCGCGCTGTCTTCGGGTTTATTCTTGCTAAGGTCCACGAAGGGCACGTTCAGCTCCTTCGCCCTGGCTTTAGTGACATCGCGGTCTATGGCGAAGCCCATCTCGACGAGCACTTTTTCGAGCGGGTTTTTGCTCTGCTTGGACGCTTCGCCCGCCTGATCCGCCTGCTCGCGAGTGATGAGCCCTTCGTCGATCAGGAAATCGACCATGCTCTTCTTGACCATTACCATTTCGAATCCTTATCTCCCCGCCGGCCGTGTTACTGGCCGGCCGCGCAATGCCGGATTATATCATGTTTAGGGTGTCGGGTGTAGGGTGTCGGGTGTAGGGTGTAGGGCAAGTGATCAAGTGATCGAGTGAGCCAGTAATCGAGTTGGAAGACTTGATTACTTGTATGACTTGATTACTGATCACTGATTCCTCAGTCCTTCCAGTACAGCTTGCTCCATCACGTCTATGGGCGGGGCTACGCCGGTCCAGATTCGGAAGGCGGCGGCGCCCTGGTGGACGAGCATCTCGACGCCGTTTATGGTCTGCGCGCCGCGTTCTCGGGCGGCTGCAAGCAGCTTCGTCTCCAGCGGACGATAGATCAGATCGTAGACGGTCTGGCCTTCATGCAATGCCTCGACCGGAATCGGCGGAATCTCTTTCTCGTTCGGGTGCATGCCGACGGAGGTCGTGTTTACTATCAGTCCGGCTTGCTCCAGTTCCGGCGCCAGGGATTGACCCAGCGCCGCGTCCTTTATCGATGAATCCGGCAGATGGGCCCGGAGGTCTTCGGCCAGGCGGCGGGCCCGTTCTCGCGTTCGGTTTGCGATTACGACTTTCGCTCCACCGCGCGCGAGACGATATACGACGGATCGGGCCGCTCCTCCTGCCCCCATCACGACTACGCGAGCGTCCTGCGGCTGGAATCCGCGCGCGGCCAGCGGGGCCATGAAGCCGTCGCCATCGGTATTGAAGCCGATCAACCGGCCATCGACCGCGTGTACCGTGTTGACGGCCCCGACGATTCGGGCATCGGACGCGACTTCGTCCAGGAACGGAAGGACGCGCTCCTTGTGCGGGATCGTCAGGTTGACGCCGACGATGCCGAGCTTGAGCAGGCTCTGTATGGCCGGACCGACGTGGTCCGGTTCCACGGAGAAAGGGATATAAACGTAATGAAGCCCGAGCGCGGCGATGGCCGCGTTGTGCATCGCGGGGGAGAGGGAGTGCCCGACCGGATGGCCGAACACGCCGAGGACTCGGGTATGCCCGTCGATGCGGATAGCGCGGTACGGCTCCTGCGGATGGATTTCTAGGAAGGGAAAGTATGAATGCGAATGCGTATGATGGCTATTATAGGCGGATTCTGGGGGTTTGGCAAGGGGGTGTTCAGGCGTTCAGGAGTCCGGATTATGGGATTCGAGCCACGGGGTACACCGGAGACTCGGGGACGCGGATTCTGGACGTG
>JBKJZI010000296.1:0-16600 GCA_046715155.1 Chthonomonadales bacterium
AAACCGCGCCGCTCTTCTACGACTCCAGTGATCTTTCGAAGAACGCCCACGCTGGCCCGGATTCCGTCCCGAGCCCCGGCCGCCACACCGGCCGCAGCAACATCCTGTACGCCGACGGGCACGTGGAGGTCCGGTAGGAGCGGTATGGAAGTGTGGAGGCGTTCTTTGAGTGTGGAAGTGTGGAGGTATGGAAGTATGGAAGAATGGAAACCGTACGGAATAGAGGGGTCTTCCACACCTCCACACTTCCACACCTCCACACGCGTATGAGATTGAGCGAGCCGGCTTCCGACACCTGGGTCTGGAAGGCGCTGGGGTGCGGCGCGGTAGCAGTAGGGGGGCTGTATCTGATCGGATGGCTGATGTCCGGGACGTTCGGGCCGCTGAGGGCGCTGGGACAGTCGATGAATTGCCAGGGCAACGTTTTCCGCATGACGCGGGCATTCCGGTTGTATGCCGACGACTATGAGGATCGCTTCCCGCCGGCCGAGGGCTGGATGGACAGGACAGCGTTCTACGTAGTGGAGGAACGGCGGCTCCACTGCCCCACGGTCAGCAAACCGGAAGGAAACCGGTTTGGGTACGCCATGGATTCGAAGATGGGCGGCGCGCTTCAAGGCAAGCTGGTAAACCCCGATCAGATTCCGCTCCTTTACGATTCTACCAATACCGCTCGGAACGCCATCGATCTGTTTTCATCCTTGCCGCGCCCGGGCCGCCACATCACCCGCGCCCGAAAAGACACCCCCTCCCGCAGAGGCAACTATGTAGGTTATGCCGGGGGAAACGCAAGAATCCGGCTCGATCCGCGGCGAATTTCTGCTCCCGAGCCGTGACCCTGGAATTGTCACGGACCTAACCGGTCTCAGTATTGATCCACATAGCTCCCACCTCGGCAGGCCAGAACAAAGTGGACTTTAGCCGGCTGAAGATTCCGACAACTGTAGCGTTCACGGTCGGTATACTGGCCGCGATATACCAATTCCTCGACCCCGGCCAATCCGCGCGAATCGACACCAACTCTTTGCTTCCCACCTGCGCCGATCTGCCGGAAGGCTGGTCGTTAGGGCGCGATAATAGGGGCTATGTTCGAAATCACAAACGGTTTGCACTGCACCACTGGGTCGGACCGCCCGTGAAGAGCCGGAGGTCGCGCACCGATCCTTTCACTCGGAGAGCGAGGGGAGTCACTAGAGTTTTAGTAGCTGCGACTCCGGAAAGAGCGTGGGGCTATTTCGAATTAGAACAGCAGTCGGCGGCGATGCGCCATAAGGCGGGGTCTTACAGTGGACGAACCATCGGTGACTTTTGCTTTCGCGGCTCCAGCGGAAACCACGCGTCCCTGATCGTTGGTCGCGGGCCGGTACTGATTTCGGTCAATCTGTCCGTCGATAATGACGACCCTAATCCCGCACCGGCCTGTGAGAGTGCAGCGGTCGCGCTGGTGGAGCGCGTGGACGCCGCCTTGCAGATGACACATGCGCAAGCACTGCCGCTGGAACTGTCCGGACGTCCGATCATCATTCGCATGGTGGGGAACGACTTTCTCACTCTTCTCGACGAATTCTCAAAGTTGGTTGGGGCGACAGCTACAGTCAATGTTGCAGAGGGTTGGGCATCGGTTTCGAGGCGAGATCGGACGCTGCGGCTGAGGATCGGTCGAAGGGAGGCATGGCTTAATGGAAAGCCTCTTAAACTTTCATTCCCGGCTCTGAGGCATGGTGCGTCGCAGGTCTATTGCCCTATCGAGGCACTCTTGATGCTTTGACGATCGTAGAGTCTACGCTATCCGGCAGGAAATGACGCCGCGTTCCTGGCTGATCTCGTTGGCGATGGCGGTGCGGTCGGCTCGCTCGGGACGGGTTTACAAGCGGTTCACGTTGGAGAGGGTTGGGTACTGGCCAATAGTTCTGTTTCGGCCTGGATAAGGTCGGTCACGGCGCGCACGGCTTCGGCGATGGGTACCAGGCGAGTCGCGGATTTGTCGCGGCGCAGGACGAGCTCCACGTTTCCTTCCGCGACCGCGCGGCCGGCGACTATGCGGATGGGATAGCCGATCAGGTCGGCGTCTTTGAACTTTACGCCGGAGCGCTCCTCGCGTTCGTCGAGCATTACTTCCACCCCGGAATCGCTCAGCTCCCGATAGAGGCGCTCGGCCGTTTCCCGCTGCTGCTCGTCGCCTGGATTCACGAGGACGATCACCACCTGATACGGGGCAATAGAGATGGGCCAGCGGATTCCATCGTCATCGTGAAGCGCTTCGATGGCCGCGGCCATGGTTCGGCTGACGCCGAGACCGTAGCAGCCCATTACGATGTCGCGCTTCTCCCCCTCGTCGGTAGCCACCTGCGCACCCATTGCGCTGCTGTACTTCGTGCCTAGCTGGAAGATGTGGCCGACCTCAATTCCGTGCGCGTCGCGGTATTGGCCATCGCACTTGCTGCAGCGGTCACCGGCCTGCGCGACGCGGAGATCTCCCCACTGCGTCACCTGAAAATCGACCCCGGGAGTAACGTCCACGCGGTGGGCATCGGCCTGGTTGGCGCCGACCACCATGTTCTCCGCTCCCACCAACTCGTGATCCGCGATGATGCGGATTCCGTCGAGGCCGACCGGGCCGGCGAATCCCACGGGCGCCTTTGTGATCCGTAGAATTGTCGCGGCTTCCGACATGGCGGCCTTCCCGCCAAGGAAGCGGCCGAGCTTCGGGAGATTCAGGTCACGGTCTCCACGCACCAAAGCCGCAACCGGCTCACCATCCACATCCGCGATGATGGTCTTGATCAGCTTCTCCGGACCCACCCCAAGAAACTCGCAGACCTGGGCGACCGTGTGGGCGCCGGGAGTTGAAACGATTTTGGATTCTGGATTTTGGATTTTGGATTGATCGTCGTCGGTCGTCGGTCGTCGGTCGTCGATCCCGATTTCCGCTCGTTCCGCATTCGCCGCGTAACCGCACTTGTCACAGACCAGCACCGTGTCCTCGCCTGAGTCGGCCAGGATCATGAACTCGCGACTCTCCGAGCCTCCGATATCGCCGGGGTCGGCGTCTACGGCTAAGAAGGCGAGGCCGAAGCGCCGGAAGATGCGCTCGTAGGCTTCGGCGTGGGCATTGTACGAGCGCATGAAGGATTCCGTGTCGTTGTCGAAGCTGTAGGAGTCCTTCATGAGGAATTCTCGGCCCCGGAGGAGGCCGGCGCGTGGGCGAGGCTCGTCGCGGAACTTGGTTTGAATCTGGTAAAGGGAGAGCGGGAGCTGCTTCCACGAATGGACGAAGGCGCGGACGATGTCCGTGATCACCTCTTCATGCGTGAAGCCGAGGACGAAATCGCGCTCATTCCGGTCCTTCATCCGCATAAGGACATCCACTTTGGCACGGCCCGTCTCCTCGAGGAGCTCCATCGGGACGAGGACGGGCAAGAAGACTTCCTGCGCGCCGATGGCGTCCATCTCCTCGCGCACGATCTGAGACATCTTCTGGAGCACGCGCCATCCCAGCGGCAGGTAGCTGTACACACCCGCAGCCGTCTTCTTGATGAACCCCGCGCGCAGGAGCAGCCGGTGGCTGATTACCTCCGCATCCGCCGGGACTTCCCGCATTGTGGGCAGAAACGCGATCGAAGCTCTCACCCAAATCTCCTTCGTATGAATCGGACTAATAGATTACCCTGTGTTATTGGGGACCGGGATTCAAATGCTCGTTCCTTCGTTCCCGTCGTCATTATTCGTCCTTCGCGGCTATTCTATAGGCATGCCGAAGACGCAGACACGGTTTGTATGCCAGAGTTGCGGGTACGAGTCGCCGCGCTGGTTGGGCCGCTGCCCGGATTGCGACGCCTGGAACGCACTCGTGGAAGAGGTCCGCATCCCGGAGCGCGCCCGAGCGCTTGGCAGCGCCCCGCCTATCCACGGAATCCACGCTCGCCCGCAGCGAATAACCGACGTTTCCACGGATGCGTCTATCCGATTCAGCACGGGAATCGGCGAGCTGGACCGCGTGCTCGGCGGCGGAATCGTCCCCGGCGCCCTCATCCTCATCGGCGGCGACCCCGGGATCGGCAAGTCCACCCTGATGACGCAGGTCGCGCAGCGTCTATCCGACGACCGACCACCGACGACCGGCCGCCCGAAACCCGAAACCCGAAACCCGAGACCCGTCCTCTACATCTCCGGCGAGGAATCCGTAGAGCAGATTCGGCTGCGGAGCGAGCGGCTGGTGGCGGATTCAGCGCAGTTCCTCGTTGTGAATGAGAACGAGATTGGTACGATACTCCACTACATTGAAACGGAGCGGCCGGCGCTGGCTATCGTGGATTCCATTCAGACGACCTATGACAGCTCGCTGGAATCGGCGCCCGGTACCGTAACTCAGGTTCGCAACTGCGCGGCGGCGCTTGCGCGGATGGCAAAGGCCGGCGGTCCCCCAATCGTATTGATCGGCCACGTGACGAAGGAAGGTTCGCTGGCTGGCCCTCGCGTGCTGGAGCACATGGTGGATACGGTGCTCTACTTCGAAGGCGACCGCCATCAGGCGTATCGGATTCTGCGCGCGGTGAAGAACCGGTTTGGCTCTACCGATGAGATCGGAATCTTCGAGATGCGCGAGTCGGGACTGATGGAAGTGGCGAATCCGTCTGCGGCGCTGCTGGCGGAGCGCACGCACGATACCAGCGGATCGGCCGTCGCGGCCATGGTGGAGGGATCACGGCCGCTGCTCGTCGAGATACAGGCGCTGGTTTCTCGCTCACCCCTGTCGAGCCCGCGGCGAACCGCCACCGGAATCGACCACAACCGGTTGAGCATGCTGCTGGCCGTCCTCGAGAAACGGGTTGGCCTCAAGCTTGCCGAGCAGGATGTCTTCGTAAACGTGGCCGGAGGAGTGCGCCTGATAGAGCCTGCGGCAGACCTGGCCACCGTCCTCGCCCTGGCCTCCAATTTCCGTGAGCAGCCCGTCGACCCGAACACCATCCTGATCGGAGAGGTAGGGTTGGGCGGCGAAGTCCGCTCGGTCGGCCAATCGGAGAAACGGCTGCGGGAGGCCGCCCGCCTCGGGTTCACTCGCGCGGTGATTTCTCACCATAATGCCGGCCGACTGCCGAAAGACATCGCCATCGAAGTAGCGCCGGCAGGCAATGTGGAGGAAGCTATGCGACTGGCGCTCTTGCCGGGCTTGGGCAACTGAGAATGGAATCCGACTCCTTCCTGAATCTCGCCCCGCGAGCGGTCGGGTTATCCGAGCCGTTATCCGCCGACATCGAGTTGATAGACGGCATGCTCGGAAAGGTGCTGCGCGAACAGCAGGGGCAGGTACTTATAGACGTTGCCCGCCGCATTTCATGCCCGGGAACCGATGACGGCTCGGACTTATTCTCCCGTATTCCGGAGCTGAAGAATCCAGAGTTCGTCAAGCGCCTCCTTCGCTCTTTCACCATTCTCTTCCAGCTCCTGAACACGGCCGAGCAGAAGGAGATCGTGCGGATCAACCGCAGGCGTCGATCCACGGCCCACCACGCGCGGCCGGAATCCATTGCGGATGCGATACAGCGGCTTCAAACCGCCGGAGCATCCGCCGAGGACGTGCAGCGACTGCTCTTCAATGTCGAGGTCGAGCCTACTCTGACGGCACATCCGACGGAGGCTCGCCGCCGCGCGGTGCTCGACAAACTGCAGCGGATAGCCGTCGCGCTGGTCGAGCGCATCATGCCCGAAGAGATTCCGCGCCTCGACTGCCCGCTGGACACCGCCGAACGAGCGGATTCCGAGCTCCATCGCGCGCTCACCGCGCTGTGGCAAACTGCGGAGCTCCGCGCCAGCCGCGTCACAGTTGACGATGAAGTCCGCAATGCGCTCTATTTCGTTCGTAACACCATATTCGATGTCGTACCCTGGCTGCACGAGGATGTCGAAACGGCGCTTCGGCGAAGCTACCCAGGCGACACATTCGAGATCCCGCCGCTGCTGCGATACCGCTCCTGGGTCGGGGGCGATCGAGACGGCAACCCCAACGTCACACCCGAGGTGACCTGGCGGACGCTGCTCTACCACAAGGAGCTCGCCCTCAATCTCTATATCGAGCGGGTGGAGTCGCTCCGCCGGGAGCTGACGCAGAGTCTGCGGATCGTCCAGGCATCCGATGAGCTGATGCAGTCGCTGGAGCACGACCGCCAGTCCGGCCTGGTCCCACCCGACCGGCTCCTCCGATACGCGCTCGAGCCCTATTCCCTCAAGCTGGAGTTCATCGAGAATCGCCTGGAGGCGACACTCGTTCATGTGGAAAGCTTGAAGGACGTCCTTGTCGAGGGACATGCCCTTTCGCCACAGTATCCGGCTTATTCCAGCGCGCAGGAGTTCCTGGAAGAGCTCATGCTGCTGCAGCGAAGCCTTCGGGCAAGTAAAGGCGCCCTCCTCGCAGATTCCGGGCTGCTCCCGCGGCTCATTCTTCAGGTCAGGACGTTCGATTTTCACCTGGCCTCACTAGACGTCCGCAATCATAGTGACGAGCACGAAACCGTACTCGACGAGGTGATGAAGCAGGCGGGCGTCCTAAATGGGCGGCGCTATTCAGAACTCTCTGAAGTGGAAAAGGTTCGTCTGTTAACGCGCGAGCTGGGCCATTCGCGTCCCCTTGCGCCGCGCGATTGGACCGGTTCCTCGGAAGCCCGTTCAGTACTGCAGGTATTTGAGGTCGCCCGGTTCGCGCGCCGATACGTCTCTCCGGGCGCGATTACCGCCTACGTCGTCAGCATGACGCACGGTGTCAGCGACATCCTGGAGGTTCTGCTGCTCGCGAAGGAAGCCGGCCTTTACCGCCGCGTCGGCGACTCCGTGGAGTGTGATCTGGATGTAGTTCCCCTCTTCGAGACGATCGAGGATCTCCGAAACTGCGACGGGCTGCTGCGGAAGCTGTTCCACAATCAAGCCTATCGAGCACATCTCGACGCGCGGAAGAGTTTTCAGGAAGTGATGTTGGGATACTCCGACAGCAGTAAAGATGGCGGCTACCTGGCAGCGAACTGGATGCTCCACGACGCGCAGGCTCGCATCGCGAAAGCCTGCCGAGGAGCGGGGGTCGGCCTCAGACTGTTTCACGGTCGGGGCGGCACCGTTGGCCGCGGTGGCGGCCGTGCCAACCGCGCGATACTCTCGCAGCCTGACGACAGCTTCGATGGCAGAATCCGCTTCACCGAACAGGGGGAGGTCATCTCCTTCCGCTACAGCCTCGCTCCCATCGCGCACCGTCATCTCGAACAGATCGTCGGCTCGGTCCTCATCGCGGCCTCACGCAACCTGCCGCGCCGACGAGAGAAAAGATCGTGGCACGCGGCGATGCGACGCCTATCCGATGAGTCCCGGGCCGCCTATCGCAAGCTGGTTTATGATGACCCGGACTTCTGGAGATTCTATATCCAGGCGACGCCTGTCTCCCACATCAGTCACCTTCCGATAGCCTCCCGGCCGGCGATGAGGCCCGGCGGACCGGAAATTGGACTCGAAGGGCTGCGGGCGATTCCGTGGGTTTTCGCCTGGGTTCAGAACCGATATGTGGTTCCGGGTTGGTACGGGATGGGATCGGCGCTCCAGGCTTTCACCGCAGAATCCGAGGAGAACCATATTTTGCTCAAGGAGATGTATGAAGAGTGGTCCTTCTTCCGTACGGTCATCGACAACGCCCAACTCGAGCTTGTCCGCGCACACCTGCCGACAGCCGCCGACTATGCAGCGCGCGTCAAGCCGGCTAAAATCGGCAAGCGAATCCACGGCCTGATAGTGCGGGAATATGAAACCACGGAGGAATGGATTCTGAAGATCACAGGCCAGGGCGAGCTGATGGAGAAGTCTGCCGTGCGCAAAACGGTCGAGCTCCGGAATCCGGCTACAGAACCACTCAACAAGCTGCAGGTAGCCCTCATGGATCACTGGGACCGAATGGAGACAAAGGGCGGCGAACCGGATCCAGCCTGGCACGACGCGCTTCTCCTGAGCATCGCCGGAATCGCCGCCGCCATGCAAAGCACGGGGTAGGGGATTATCAATTATCATTTGTTCAATTGTATTGATAATTGATAACTGATAATCGATAACTGATATTCACATGGACCGATCAATCGAGGATATCGTCAGGCGAGCGCTGGAGGAAGACGTCGGGTCGGGAGACGTGACGACACTCAGCGTGGTTGCGGAATCCGTTCGGGCGCGCGCGAGAATAGTTGTCAAATCCGCCGGCGTTCTCGCCGGCATCCCGGTGGTGATGGAAGTATTCCGTCAGCTTGACCCTGCCGTCACCGTTACCGCCCTTTCTAAAGACGGCGCGGCTGTTAGTCCCGGCGACGTGATCTGCACGATCGAAGGCTCCGCGCGCTCGATACTCACCGGTGAACGAGTGGCTTTGAATTTCGTTCAGCGCCTTTCCGGAATCGCTGCCCGCACTGCTGCATTCGTTAAGCTAGTCGAAGGGACAGGCGCCAAAATCGTTGACACCCGAAAAACCACTCCCGGACTGCGTATTTTGGAGAAATACGCGGTACGCGTAGGGGGTGGACACAACCATCGGATGGGTCTCTACGATGCGGTCATGATAAAGGACAACCACATCGTGGCAGCCGGCGGAATCAAGGCGGCAGTATTGCGGGCGCGCGAATCAGCCCCCCACACCATGACCATCACCGTGGAATGCGAGACGTTGGCACAGGTGGACGAAGCCTTGGTGGCCGGCGCGGACATCCTCCTTCTGGACAATATGGACATCGGGACACTTGCGGAATCCGTGCGCAGATCAAAGGGCAGGGCACTCACGGAAGCCTCCGGAGGCGTAACGGAATCGACCGTTGCGGAGATTGCCGCAACGGGGGTAGACATTATCTCGGTGGGAGCGCTGACGCATTCCGCCGCGTCCCTCGATATTAGCCTCGACTTCATGGACATCGAAGGCGTTTAAGCTTGAGCCCACGCAAGCGGCCCGTTGGGGACGGCAAGTTTCTCCTCGAGTACGACGAAGTTTCTTCTACCCAGGATGCAGCCAGGACCCTGTATAAATGCGGGGAAACGGCCATAATCGGTATCATAGCTGCGTATCAGCTCGCCGGTCGCGGAAGATCCGGCAGCAAGTGGGTGGCTCCGCGCGGGACCTGTCTCCTTGCGACCTACATCCTCCCGCTGGAGGACGCCTCCATCGCCCCGAAGATCGGGATGGCGGCGGCGGTGGCTTCAGCGGAATCGATAGAGGAACTGAGCGGTCTGACCACCGGCCTCAAATGGCCGAACGACGTGATGTTGAATGGCCGAAAAGTAGCCGGAGTACTCGTGGAGACGGCATCTGCACCGGAAACGCAAACGGTCGCGCTTGTCGGAATCGGGGTTAACTTGAACGTGGAGTCGTTCCCCGCTGAATTGGAACAGACCGCTACCTCGGTCCGTATAGAGGGACGCCGCTTGACGCCCCTGAAAGAATTCGAGGCTATCCTTCGACTGAAGCTTTTTGAGTACAGCGAGGAGATTTGCGCGGGGGGTTTTGCTTCGATACGCGAGCGCTGGTTGAACAGAGATCAGACGCTTGGGCGACGGTATCGCGGGGTAACTGAGGGCGGATCGATCGAGGGAACGGCCGTGTCCCTGGCAGAATCCGGCGCTTTGGTCCTCGCACTTGAGGACGGAAGCTCTTACGAAACCGTTTCCGCGACTTCTGTACTGTAGTTTCGCAACAAATAATCGATAACTCTCCGGTATTTATGGCAGGATGCACTATTGAGTTAACGAACGATGCGCGTGGATGGTGAGATTCCGCGCGATGGGTGAGTTACAAGGAGAGACAGCATGCAAACAGAGGCGTCCGGAAGCGCCGGAACCCTCCTCATAGTCGACGACGACGAGTCGCTGGTACAGCTCGTTCAGAAGATGGTGGAGCGTCAGGGATATAACGCCCTCGTAGCGACCAACGCCGCAGACGCTCTGGAAGCGTATAAAGTCCGGCGCGACGAGATTGATCTCGTTATCACAGACTTGGTGATGTCAGGGACCGACGGGCGCGCCTTCGCTCGCAGCCTGCTCGAGTTGAATCCGGACGTACGCATACTCGTATCCACCGGCCTGCGAGACGAAACCGACATGGACGCTCTGCGCCAGCTCGGCGTCAAAGGCTTCGTCTTCAAGCCCTACAACTCCCACGACCTCGTAGAGGGCATCCAGACAGCGCTGAGCAACTGAAGAAAATCGAGAGTGAGCGTGTCTAAACAGACTTGCCACTTCCACACGTCCACCCCCCCCACACAATTCCGGTCTGCAGGCATTGACGCTCAAACGTCGAAACAGGGCTCGAAACCAACTCCGAGGACTGAGAATTGCCCCTGCATCCGCTGGCCGGGAAGCCGGCGCCGGCCGATGTGCTTATTGACGTCGACCGCTTGATAGCACAGTATTACGAAGTCCGCCCGGATCCCGGAAATCCCCAGCAGCGAGTCGCCTTCGGCACATCCGGCCATCGCGGGTCGGCCGCAGATGGGAGCTTCAACGAAGCGCACATCTTCGCGATCACGCAGGCCATATGCGAGTATCGCCGAGGGAAGGGAATTACGGGCCCGCTCTTTATGGGGATCGATACCCACGCTCTGTCGATTCCGGCTCAGAAGACCGCTCTAGAGGTACTGGCAGCCCATGGCGTGGAGACCCGCATCGCCCAGGCCGAGGGTTACACTCCGACCCCGGTCATATCGCATTCGATACTCACCCGGAATCGGGACCGATCCGATGCATTGGCCGACGGAATCGTAATAACCCCGTCTCACAATCCGCCGGAAGATGGGGGGTTCAAGTACAATCCTCCTCACGGCGGGCCGGCCGAGACCGAAGTCACCGACTGGATTCAGAACCGCGCCAACGAACTGCTCCGCGCGGGAAATCGAGGTGTGGAGCGGATTCCGTACGAACGAGCCATAGCCTCTCCGTCGATCCGCCAGCATGACTTCGTGACCCCGTATGTCGCGGAGCTTGATTCCGTGATCGACATGGCGGCGATTCGAGATGCCGGAATCTCCATCGGGGCAGATCCGCTCGGCGGCGCCAGCATTGAATATTGGCAACCGATCGCGCAACGGTACGGGCTGAACATCACCGTCGTCAATCCAGCCGTCGACACTACGTTCCGGTTCATGACGCTGGACCACGACGGCAAGATCCGGATGGACTGCTCGTCTCCGTACGCCATGGCCGGGCTGGTTGCGCTGAAGGACCGCTACGATATTGCCTTCGGCAATGATACCGACGCCGACCGGCACGGAATCGTCGCCCCCCGCGTCGGACTTCTGAACCCGAATCACTACCTGGCGGTCGCGATCTGGTACCTGTTCCAAAACCGTATCGGATGGCCCCCGGACGCTCAGATTGGGAAGACCCTTGTATCGAGCAGCATCATCGACCGCGTAGCGGCTGAAGTGGGCCAGAAGGTGTGCGAAGTGCCGGTTGGCTTCAAGTGGTTCGTGGAGGGCCTGCTGGACGGCACATTCGGATTCGGCGGCGAGGAGAGCGCCGGGGCCTCGTTTCTCCGCAAGGGCGGCACGGTCTGGACCACTGATAAAGACGGCATCATCCTGAATCTGCTGGCGGCGGAGATCACGGCCCGAACCGGCAAAGATCCCGGAATCCACTACCGCGAAATGACGGAGCGGCTGGGGAACCCGATCTACCGGCGAATTGATGCGCCCGCCACGCCCGAAGAGAAAGCCGTCCTGAAGAAGCTCTCGCCGGATTCCGTAAAGGCCACGACGCTCGCGGGAGAACCGATTACCGCCCGGCTCACGAAGGCGCCAGGAAATGGAGCGGAGATCGGCGGATTGAAGGTCGTCGCCGAAAACGGTTGGTTCGCCGCCCGCCCCTCCGGCACCGAAGACGTCTACAAGATCTACGCCGAAAGCTTCAAGGACGAATCCCACCTTGACCGAATCATAGAAGAAGCCCGTCAGATCATCTCCGCGGCGTTGCGCACGTGACGATGCGATGGAACCGCACTTGACGTCATTCTGAGGCGGCGGCCGAAGAATCCGGCACGCGCTACTGATTGCGATCAACCGCCGGATTCTTCGGCCGCCGCCTCAGAATGTAGTCAAAGACCGGACGGAAGCATGCCAAGTCCAGAACCGATAGACGAAGCCAACGCGGTCATCCAGGATGCCCCGCAATTGCGGCGGGCGCTTGGGGTTTGGCAGGCTACGGCGCTGAACCTTACGCAGATGGTGGGGGCGGGCGTGTTCGTTACAATTCCGGCGCTGCTGGGGCTGCTGCCCGGGCCTTACGCGCTTCTGGCGTGGCTCGTGGGCGGGGCGCTGGTGTTGATTGACGGGATGATCTGGAGTGAGCTCGGCGCCGCCATGCCGGGGTCCGGGGGAACGTATCGCTACCTGCTGGAGGCTTACGGATCGCGGACCTGGGGACGGCTGATGGCCTTCCTCTTCATCTGGCAGTTCCTCATCAGCGGGCCGCTCGAGCTCGGCTCCGGACTCATCGCCGTCGCCCAGTTCTCCACCGGAATCAGCCCGGACTTCCAGAAGTTCAACGCGGCGTGGACCTGGAAGTGGACGTTGCTGGAGTCCCAGGGAATCGCGGTCTCGTTCGGCCCGTCAAGGCTGATCGGATTCCTCGTCGGCGCGCTGATTATCTGGCTGCTCTATCGAAACATCACCAGTCTCGGCAGGATCACGGTTACCGTTTGGGTCGGCGTTATGGCGGTGATCGCGTGGATACTGCTGGAGGGCGGATTCCGCTTCAATCCAGCGGTTGCGTTTAGCGCCGCGCAAGCGCCTCCCGACCTGCCTTTGAAAGTCGGGGCCGGCATGATCCTGGCGATCTACTCGTTCCTGGGATACTACAACGTCTGTTACGTTGGCGATGAGGTGCGTGAGCCGGGAAAGACCATTCCGCGCGCCATCATGATCAGCGCGGTCACGGCCGTCCTGCTGTACATGGGCGTTCACCTGGCGCTGTTGGGCACGATTCCGTGGCAGCAAGTCCCGACGGATGGCAGCATGACGCTCCCGGCCGAATTCATGACGCGGATTCACGGGCCGTGGGCTGCGAGCTTCATGAGTTTGCTCCTGGTCTGGTGCTGCTTCGGCTCGGTCTTTGCCGGCATGCTCGGCTACTCGCGGATTCCGTTCGGCGCGGCGCGCGACGGCAACTTCTTCGCCGCCTTCGGCAAATTACACGCCACCCGCGAAGCGCCGCACCTCTCCCTCGTGCTGATCGGCGCCATGACCCTGCTCTGGAGCTTCTTCGACCTGGCGACCATCATAAGCGCGCTCATAACCACGCGGATTCTGGAGCAGTTCGTAGGTCAGGCGGTCGGCGTGATGCTGCTGCGCAAGAACCGCCCGGACCTCTACCGCCCTTACAAAATGCTGCTCTACCCGCTTCCGCCGCTGCTTGCGGTTGTGGGCTGGCTCTACGTCTACTTCGCATCCGGCTGGCTGTATATCACTCTGGGAGCAGTCACTCTCGCAGCGGGCCTCGCTGTCTACCTGTACTGGTCCGCTGCGAATCTCCAATGGCCCTATGATAAGAACCAGCAGTCCCCGGAATCAAATCAAGGAGGATAACCAATGCGCCTCATCCCTATAGTCGCTTGTGCGGCCGCCGGGACGGTATTGATAGCCGCCTCCACCTCGCCGCGGCAGGACGACATCCGAGAATTGAAGCTGAAGGACTGGGAACCGCGTTCCTCGATGGTGACCAAGGTCACGCGACTGGAGAAGCCGGCGTTCCCGGTCGTGGACATTCACAATCACCTCGGCTCCGGGCGGCAGTACCTTACGCAAGAGCGGGTGAATCGCTACCTGACCGAGATGGACGCGGCCGGAATCCGCACCGTGATCAACCTGGATGGCCGATCGGGACAGACGCTGAAAGATACCATCGAGCTGCTGGACCGCGCGCATCCGGGCCGCTTCGTCACTTTCGCCAACGTGGATTTCAGTGGAATCGACGAATCCGGTTGGACCGATCGGGAGGTGGCGCGGCTGGACGAGGGATTCCGCGCCGGGGCTCGCGGACTCAAGTTTTACAAGAACTTCGGGCTGCACGTCCGCTACAAAGACGGGAAACTAATGCGGATCGACGATCCCAAGTTGGAGCCGATCTGGGACGTCTGCGCGCGGCATAAGCGCCCGGTAATCATTCATACCGCCGACCCCGCCGCATTCTGGAAGCCGCTGGATCGGTTCAGCGAGCGGTGGCACGAGCTGAACCAGCACCCGGACTGGCTCTTCGCGGATTCCAGCCGCTTTCCCCCGCGAGAGGAGATGCTGTCGCAGCTTTACAAGGTCATCGAGACGCACCCGAAAACCACGTTCATCAGCACCCACTTCGGAAACAACGCGGAAGACCTCGGATTCGTAGCCGAGAAACTGGCCCGCTGTCCCAACCTGTACGTGGACATAGACGCCCGCATTTCCGAGCTCGGCCGTCAGCCGTATGCAAGTCGGCGTCTCTTCCTGAAATACCCGGACCGGATCCTCTTCGGAACGGATACGACGCCCAACCGCGAGGCATTCCGAATCTACTTCCGCTTCCTGGAGACGGACGATGAGTATTTCGATCCCTCCGCCAGCCACCACCGGCAGGGGTTCTGGAACATCTACGGAATCTATCTGCCAAAGGACGTGCTTTCGAAGGTCTATTACAAAAACGCCGAGCGGATTCTGGGAGTAAAGGTGGTGAGCAAACGATGAAACAAACAAACCGAACAGACAGGGCGGCCACGCAGGGCCGCAGCTACACGCGAGCGACAACGGTTCGTAGGGGCGGCCCTGCGTGGCCGCCCGCCGTTCTCTTGATCGTCACCGCTACTCTGATTTCATCCACGCTCACGACCCGCCACGCGATCGGGTTCACCACATCGGCACAACAGGTGATTCAGTCCATGGAGTGCCGATGGGCGGATTCCGCGATCAAGATCGACGGGAAGCTGGACGACGCAGCGTGGAAGAAGGCGCAAGTGGTGCGCCAGTTCGTGGTTCCCCGCCAGACGCGCGCCCCAAAGACCGGCACGGCCTTCCGAACGGCGTGGGACACCAGATACCTTTATTTTGCGGCCGAAATGCAAGACGCAGATCTCTTCGGGGACCTGACCAAGCGCAATGACCAGACGTGGAACAACGACGTGATCGAGCTCTTCATCAAGCCGCTGGAGAAGAAGCTTCACTATTACGAGTTTCAGGTCACGCCGCGCAATACGCCGCTGGAGCTCTTCTTCCCTTCGCGCGGCGCGGGCGGTTATCCTCGCTTTGCGCCCCTCACGCGGCTGGGAATGCAGACCGCCGTCACGCTGGACGGAACCCTGAACGACTGGCGAGACGACGACAAGAGCTGGACGGCGGAAGGGCGGCTCCCATGGAAGGCGTTCGAGGCCACGACCGGCCGGCCCAAGCCCGGAGATTCCTGGCGCTTCGCCGCCTGCCGTTACGATTGGTCCAAGGACTTCGAATCCCCCGAGCTTTCCACCACCGCCAACGTCCGCGCCGGCTCCTTCCACAGCTACGAGGACTACGCCGCCCTGAAATTCGTCGGCCCTTAATGCGATTGAGGCTTACGGCTTCTTACCGTAACCAATCTCTTTGCCCATCTGCGCAAGCTGCGGCACCCAGTTCGGCTATCACGACGCTAACCGCACTCACCTACAGCTCCGTCGGCAATGGATCGACCGCGGCTGCCCCTGGTCCCACCCCCGCATCCCCCGCCCCCAAAACTGGTCCCCACAGCGCCAGCTTCCAGAAGCCGGCCTCACCCAACCCCACAAAGCTCCGCCTAACCCCGCTTCAATACCGCCATTGATAATTGATAATTGATAATTGATAACTGATAATTCCCCGCCGTTCCTGAACTCCCAACGCCAATCCACAATCCCAACCCCTCAACCCTCACCGCCTCATCCACGAAGGATTCGAGCCCCTATCAGACAGGAATAGGTGATCGGCCGCTGAACAATTGGGTGACGTCCCATGAAGCTCCCCAACCAGCAATCCGCCTACATCCCGCCGGAGAAGCTTACACACTACCTGCTGGACCCCAACCACCGAATCGGCGGCGCAAAAGCCAGGTTCTTAATGAGGTTCGGTTTCAGTCCATTACAGCCCGAAGAACTTGAGAGAGCGCTCCATAATCACGCGCGGGCCAACGACGTCGAAGCCGTAGAAGCCGTCGAGCATGGAACAAAGTACCGAATTCGCGGGTCCCTGGAGAGCCCGGACACCCGAAATCCCGAGGTTCTGACGATTTGGGTTATACTGGACGCGGAGGACTTCCCTCGCTTCGTGACGCTGGTCCCGGAGCGGAGATGACACCCGGAAAAAAGCCATGGCGATAAATGCGCCCAAAACAACCGCAATACCCGAGCTGGCAGTCGTCGCACTCACCCGCGACCTCCCGGAGCACAACCTTCAAGCCGGAGACCAGGGCGCCGTCGTCATGGTCTACAACAACGGCGAGGCTTACGAAGTCGAGTTCGTGGATCAGGAAGGCTACACCACCGCCCTCCTAACCCACCCCCCCGCCGCCCGCCGCCCCGTGTCTACCAAATTTCCCCTTTGACCAATTGCCAAATTTCCAAAAAACAAAGCAA
>JBKJZI010000297.1:0-19146 GCA_046715155.1 Chthonomonadales bacterium
CTGAGCGAGCGGACCTGACGTTCAATCTGACGCGCGAAAGCGGATTCCGCTACACCTGCAATCGCTGCACGAAGTGCTGCCACCACAAGCGCATCATGCTCAATCCCTACGAGCTATTGCGCCTGGCCAAAAACCGCGGCATAACAGTAGCGGAGCTCATCCGGGACTTCACGGAGGATGGAGGAACCGTCCTCAAGTTCGACGGACCGGACTGCGCGTGCGTGTTCTTGGGGCCGGAAGGGTGTACCGTACATCCCGACCGGCCCCTTGTCTGCCGGCTCTATCCCCTCGGGCGATACGTTCCGCCGGGCGGCGGGGAAGCCTTCGCCACCCTCCAAGGTCATCCGGAATCGGCCGGAATCTTTGCAACTCCGGAATCGCTCGAACCTCACGACACCATAGGCGAGTTCCTTGATGGCCAGCGCGTCGAACGCCACGTCAAAGCGTCCGAGCGTTACTACCAGCTCTACACGACGATCAGCGCCCTGGCCGAGGACCCCGAATCCGGCGACATCGAAGACCTGGAATCCGAAGGTCCCGGCGGCGAGTTCTGGCTGCATGCCGATGCCATCGCCTCAGCCTATTGCCGGGAGCACGGCCTCCCTGAGCCCGAATCTGCGGAAGCGCAAATGGAAGCGCATATCGCGGCCGTCACCGCCTGGGCCAGGCGGAATTATCAATTATCAATTATCAATGATCAATGTCCCAATTCGTCCAGTATTGATAATTGATAATTGATAATTGCTCGTTTCCCTGCCCGAACCGTTTCCATACTCCCAGCGTCCTTATTGCGCTAAAAGCACGCCGAAGTAGTGCAATCACGGACGCCCATACGGGCGGGAGGGAAATCAATGGATCCAGTCAATACCGCCGGCCTCGCCGCCATGTGGGCCAGCATCTTCACCTTCGTGCCGAAGTTCCTGGCGTTCCTGGTCATCCTCATCGTAGGCTATTTCATCGCGAAGGCGGTGGGCGGCCTGGTGACGAAGGCGCTCAACAAAGTGAACTTCGAGAACATGCTCCAGAAGTCCGGGATGGGAGAGACGTTGAGCAAAGCCGGATTCCGCGGGAGCGAGCTGGTCGGCAGAATCTCCTACTTTGGGCTCATGCTGCTGGTTCTGCAGATGGCCTTCGGCGTGTTCGGGCCGAATCCGGTCAGCGACCTGATAACCCGAACTATCGCCTATTTGCCTAACCTGTTCGTCGCGGTAGTCATCGCGGTAATCGCGTTCTCGGTCGCCGGCGCAGTGAAGGAGATCGTCTCCGCCGCCATCGGAGGGCTGGGCTACGGGAAGATGCTGGCGAACATCTGCGCGGGCGCGATCATGGTGATCGGAATCTTCGCCGCGCTAACCCAGCTCGGCGTTGCGACTCCGATCGTCCTGGGGCTCTTCTACGCGATGCTTGCCATCGTCGTCGGCTCGTCCATCGTCGCCATCGGCGGCGGCGGAATCGTCCCGATGCGCGCCCAGTGGGAAAAAGCGCTAACCCGCGTCAGCGAGGAAGCCCCGAAGCTCCGGATGGAAGTGGAGAACGCCGCTCAGCGCATGCACTCGGACCAGCGCGTGGAGCCCACCGAATCCGGCGTCCAGGCCGCCCAGGTCGATGAACACGGCCGCCGGGTCGCGTAACCTCAATGGAGTGATGGAGTGATGGAGTGTTGAGCCCCATCACTCCATTAATCTATTACTCTCCTGAGAATAGCGACTTAAAAGCGGATTCTTCGACCAAACGGCGGTCTCAGAATGACGGGTAGCGCGCTGTATTTTCATGCATGGTTGTGAACGGAGTTCATGATGTCTCCATTACTCCACGGCAAACACGAGACGGAATCCGATGCATCCATCGTGGTAATCGTGCGCGATCTCGTAGCGTTTCGACACGGTGCAGTGGACCGCCCAGTTGTGAAAGCAGCCCCGCGGAGAACGCGTTCTTCGCCGGGTCCGCTGAATGCGGAACCATTCCGGGGAATTCGGTCGGTTTCCGGCGTGTAAACATCCTGGCACCATTCCCAGACGTTCCCGGACATGTCGTAGATTCCGAGCTGATTGGGTCCTTTGCCCCCTACCGGCCGGGTGTGGTCTCCGTGCTTTCGGTCGTACCACGCCACCGCATCGATATCGTGGCTGCCGCTGAAACGGAATCCATCTCGCCAGTGCGGGCCGCCCCGAGAGGCGTATTCCCATTCGGTCTCGGAGGGCAAACGAAATACCCCCGGGCTGGTGGAGAGCTGCGCGCTTACGCGGCCGGCGCCGGACCGCCGTTGATCCGATCCAGGAACCCTCCTCTGCGCAAAATCTCGTCCCACGATACATTTTCCAGCGGCAAACTCTGCCCAGGACGCACCGAGGGGTTCTCCCCGCCGCCCATTACGGGCGCCCATAGCCCCTGGGTGACCGGCAAGATGCCTATGTAGAAGCCTTGCACCTCCACCAACAGCCAGTCCGCCTCTTCGCCGAACGAATATGGCTGTCCATGCGTCCCTTCGACATACGCCAGCTCGAACACTTCGGCGTCGTCATCCCCATCCCAGCGATAGCTGATATTCTTCATAACCGGTCTCTTACGACTGCAGGGGAATCCGCGCAACCTCTTCGAAATCCCGGATTCCGCCCGCCAGACCGCGAAGCAACGGAATGGGCGCGCTCCAGGCGGGGCGGGAAGGGTTTGGAGCGTAGGGGTCAGCGGATGAGCTCGCAGCCAGTCACTATCATGATGACTTTGCCGTTGTAGACGGCGACACTCGTGAAAGAACCGCCATAGTGCCGACCCTTGATCGTTACCCGATCGCCCTTCCTGAGGGCGAGCGCCGCGCGCTGGTTCTCCGCGCCGAAGTCGGCCAGTATCTCGTGGCGGTCGTCCACCACTATCAGGACTACGGCCTCTTTTGCCCACTCCTCGAGCTGTGGCGACCGATCGTCGGCCGCCCGGGCGGTCACCTGGTCTCGCCGCGCGGACCATCTGACGACCCCCGACGCGGTGACAGGGGTATCGCGGTACTCTTCCCTCGCCGCCTCCTCGTTGGCCAGGTATGCGGCGATCACATTCCGCACGTCCCCGGGTGGCGGGTCAGGTCGGGCGCGAACCGTGACCAGGATTGCGCCGACCACGCCCGCGCCGACCACGAGCGATACGACGATCCGACGCATTCTTGTGGCGGTCATCTCACAGTGCGCTCTTAGACATCTTTATTATTGTCGTCCCAGACCTTCGGCTTCCAGAGCTCGCGCTGCGTTATCCCCATGGGAATCAGGAACTCTTCCCGAAGCATTTCGCCCGGGTGGGTTGGTTCTCGGTCGGTTGGAATACGAACCTTTGGTTGCACCTGACTCGGGCCCAGCACGGAAATCATGCTACAGCTACTGCGTAATCTTCGGCTACATTGAATGCGAGCCGGATTCTTCCAGAACGACGTCAAAGACGGCGGCCACAAGACGGGAATCCCGTAAATCCTGTTGATCCTGTCTAAGAAGCCCCGTGTCCCCCGTGGTTCTAGAATCCGGATTCCGTCTCCTACAGTATAATTATGTCCTGTAGTTTGAACGGAATCGCGCCATGGATGTGCTGTCTCCCGAGCTTCTCGAAAAGCTGAATACGCTGCCCGGTAAGCCGGGGTGTTACCTCTTCAAGGACGAGAAGGGGGCGGTCATCTACGTCGGTAAGGCGGTGCAGCTCAAGCACCGTGTCCGCAGCTACTTCCAGCGGAGCGCGAACCACGCCCTCAGGACCCATCACCTCGTTAGGGCGGTACGCGATCTCGACTACCTGGTGGTGGATTCCGAGCTGGAAGCGCTGGTGCTGGAGTGCAACCTCATCAAGAAGCACCAGCCGCACTACAACGTCCGCCTGCGCGACGATAAGCAGTACCCGTACCTCTGCGTCACCACGTCGGAGCCGTTTCCCCGGCTGCTCGTCACCCGCCGCGTCCGCCAGGATGGGAACAAATACTTCGGCCCGTATTCCGGAACGCGGGCGATCTATAACACGATGGACTTGATGAAGCGGCTCTTCCCGATCGTCTCTTGCGGGAAGCCGTTCGACGGCCGGCCGGTGCAGAAGCCGTGCCTTTACTACCACATGAACCAGTGTCTCGCGCCATGCGCCGGGCTCGCGGATAAGGGCGAGTATCAGCACGCGGTGAACGACGTTATCTCATTCCTCCAGGGCCAGCCGGAGAAGATCGTGAGGGACCTGCGGGCGCAGATGCTGACTGCCGCAGAGTCGCTCCATTTCGAGCGGGCGGGCAGGCTGCGGGACCAGATATCGGCGGTCGAGGAAGTGATGGCGCGGCAAAAGGTCATCAGTTCGCACGCCATCGACCAGGATGTGGTGGCGGTGGTCGGCGACGAGGGCAGCAAGTGTGTCCAGATGTTCTACATCCGCGGCGGAAAGTTGATTGGCCAGAACTCGTTCCTGCTTGAGGGTGAGGGCGACGAGGGCACCCAAAACGAGGCGGTCCAGGAGTTTGTGAAACAGTACTATCAGGGCGCCGCCTATGTCCCGCAGGAGATCCTTCTGCCGTGTGACATCAATGAGGTGAGTATCATCCAGCAGTGGCTGCGGCAGCGGCGCGGGAGTAAGGTGGAGATTCAGGTCCCGGCCCGTGGAGACAAGCGGCGATTGGTGGAGATGGCGACCGAGAACGCCGGGCACGCAATGGTGCAAATAAAGGCCGAGATGCGCGCCAAGCTGGACAACACCGGGCGCGCGCTGGAGGAGCTGGCAGAGGAGCTCGGGCTGGACGCCCCGCCGCGCCGGATCGAATGTTACGACATCTCCAACTTCCAGGGAGAGCACTTCGTCGGCTCTATGGTCGTCTTTACCGACGGCCAGGCCGATAAGTCGGAGTACCGGCGCTTCAAGATCAAGTTCCACGAGAACAAACCGGATGACTTCGCCATGATCCGCGAGATCGTCGCCCGCCGGCTGGAGGAGGGCAAGAAGGGCAATCCGAAGTTCGCCCGGATGCCGGACCTTCTCATAGTGGATGGAGGGAAAGGTCAGCTTTCGTCGGCTATCGCCGCTGTGCAGGGTTCAGGGTTCGGGGTACAGGGATCAGGACCCCTGGACGACCGACGACGGACGACCGACGACAATCCGCAATCCGCAATCCGCAATCCGCAATCAGATTCCGTCAGCAGTCAGCCGTCAGCCGTCATCCCGGTCGCCGGCCTGGCCAAGCGCTTCGAGCATCTCTTCGTGCCGGGAGAGCCTGATCCGGTAGTCCTCTCACGCACGTCGCAAGCGCTCTACATGGTACAGCGAATCCGGGATGAAGCGCACCGTTTTGCGAATGCGTACCGGACCATCCTGCAGAGCAAGAAGCAGGTCCACTCGGCCCTCGACACCATCCCGGGAATCGGCCCCACCCGCCGGAAGGCGCTGCTCAAACACTTCGGCTCTATCGAGCGCATGCGAATCGCCACCCTCGAAGACCTCTGCGGCGCCCCCAAAATGACCCGCCCCTCCGCCGAGACCGTTTTCGCGTTCCTGCAGCAGAGTGCGTAGCGCTTTTCCCAAACGCCCTTGTTCGAATTCAATGGAGGCATGGCATGGATTCCGTTTCTGAGTACCTGATTGAGCTGTTGGGTCCCGTGGGTGATCTCGAAGCCAGGAAGATGTTCGGCGGAATCGGGCTCTATTCATCGGGGCGCTTCTTCGGCATCATATTCGAGGGCCGGTTGTACTTCAAGGTAAACGAAGAGACGCGCATTAAGTACGAAGAGGCCGGGATGGAACCGTTCCGCCCCGGCAATAAACCACCGATGAGGTCGTATTACGAAGTCCCGCCGGAAGTAATTGAAGACGAGACCTCTGATCTGCTGCTTAAGTGGGCGGCGGAATCTGCTGGGCTAGCCAATCCATAACCTCTAGCCAATTGTAGGACCGACCATTGGTCGAGGCGTGATTCCTCGTCGGTAACCTTTCTCGGCGGCCCGGCATTTCCAACTCATCCCCCTGGTTCGGAATCAACGCCTCGCTACGCATACGGAGGACGGATTGAACGGAATCTCCCCGGCCTGCGACTAACGGATGCGAGGCGCGCGCCTCATTTTAAACGAATCGGTCTAATCACAACGTATTTACAATTAAAACCGCACAAAACCAAGTTCCGGCGCATATAACAGCATTGTGGGCTGGACGTGCGTGGAACAAGCAACTGTGTGTAAGTTACCAGGTTCACACTCGGGCCAGAAACCGACTTTGGTAGTGATTCGTCTAACGGATTAGAAAGCAGGCCGGCAATCGTGACAGTGTCCGTATTTCGTAATTCGTACGCAATACGCACTACGCATTAGCCAGGCCATGGTGAGCAAGATGGCAGTCAAAAAGAAAGTCGCGGTACGGACAAAGGCGTCCAAGGGCTTCGACCCGGAGGAGCTGGGGCGGGATTCCGCCGACGCTGTCTCCTACATGAGCCACCTCACGCGCCATAAGCTGCTCACTCACGCCCAGGAAATCGATCTTTCCGGACGGGTGAAGGCAGGAGATTCGCGCGCCAAGCAGGAGCTTGTGGAAGCCAACATGCGGCTCGTGATCAATATCGCCAAGCACTATCACCATCCGCTCGTGCCCTTCGAGGACCTGGTCCAGGAAGGCGCGATCGGGCTGATGACGGCTGCCGAAAGATACGATCCCGAGCGGGGCTACCGGTTCAGCACCTATGCCACGCACTGGATCAAACAGGCCATCAGCAGGGCGATCGACAATAAGTCGCGCGCCATTCGGGTTCCCGCGCACGTCTCGGAGACGCTCCGAAAGATCGAGCGGACCCGGACGCTGATGCTGCGAGAGAACGGCGAAGAGCCGACGGTCGATCAGATCGCGTCGCGGCTGGAGATAACGCCGCGCAAGGTCGCCGCCTATATGCAGGCGGGGCAGGACCCGGTTTCGCTCGACATGCTGGTGGGCGACGAGGAGAACACGTCGCTCGCCTCTCTTATCAACGATAAATCGGCCGCGGACCCACAGGGCGATCTCATCCGCCGCGAGATGCAGAATGAGCTCCAGAAGATTCTGGACTCGCTGACCGAGCGCGAACGGATCGTCATGCGCCGCCGCCTCGGCTTCGACGACGACGAGACTCGCGTGCTCCAGGAGATAGGGAAAGAGCTCCATATCTCCCGCGAGCGTGTCCGCCAGATCGAAGCGCAAGCGCTCCGGCACCTGCGCGCCGCCGCGAATCGCCGCCGACTCCGGGATTATCTATCGGAATAGTTGAATCCGAACAGAATCCGCACGCAGAAAGAGCCCCACGACTGAGTGGGGCTCATCTTTTTCGGGAAAATGCAGAATTCAGAGCCAAATCGAGGCTATAAAGTGAGATCCCAGACGTTCTGGGCGGTTTGCGTTGCGGCATCGGCTCTGGTGTTAATGCTCGCGTTGAGCGGATGCGGCTCTTGCCCGGGGTACGGGCACGGGGGGGAGAACGTAACACCCAATGAGCCCACCCCGAACCAGACTTCAAAAAGGCCAGTCACGCGACAAGAAGGAAACTAGGCTGGGGTTAGACCTTTGGCAATCGGACCGTCTCCACAACCTGGGGACGGCCCGGTTGTACACCTCACACACGAACAAAATAGATTCCGCGTCGTAAAGCACGCGTACACTTCAGGCTGCGGAGAGTTCTTCGCTTCTCCGTTGGACGCATTCCTCCCTGAGCTTGCCGGCGATATGTTCATACGTGTTGGCGCGAAGGAGCGCGTATGCGGTGAGGCTATCGTCTGTGACCATGCGCACGTCGGGCTCTCGAGTGAGCAGCGATGGCTCCGTCATCGCAAGCTGCGCCAGGGCGGCCGGCTCCGACGGAGTGAATTGGGCGGCAACCATTCCGATGAGACCGCCAAGGTCGATGGTATAGCCGGAGGCCAGGTAACGGTCGAGTGTTCGGAGCGCCTCCCGCTCCAGGTTCTGCAGTGACATCCAGGTCGACTCCTTCCGGGGAGCTTAGTTACCGCGTATTGATGCAACTGAGCGTGATACCAAATCCATCGTATGAGGCGCTGGTTAACGATTCGTAAACAGAAGGTTAAGTATCGATTAACAAACGTAGCGAATGTAACGGGGGTGCCCGTGCACACGAGCGCCCCCGTCGAGCTCACGTTCGAATCCGGCAGTTAGTCGTCGTCGTCGTCCTCGTCGTCGTCCTCGTCGTCGTCATCGCCCCTACCCCGCGCAGAATCCGGGTTGTACAGGGCGACAAGCTGGCCCCCTTCCACGAGCTCGCCGGGGATGGGGTAGTGGGCCTGGACGTTCAGCAGGAACCAGCCGCGACCGAGTATCTTCTCCGCATCGATGATTCCGGACGATTCCTCGTCGTTGGTCAGCATTCCGGGCGAGCCGGGGGCGAAGAAGTAGGGGTTGTGCTCCGCAATCAGCTTCAGCCTGTCCGTGGCGATGGTGTACTGCCAGATGCGCGCGAGATGCGCTTGATTACCGGGGTCTTCCTGAATGAGAACATGGCCGGAGCGGTCGATGGTCATGTTGTCCATCATCTGCTGGCCCTCGGTCCCGTCCAGGAGCGTCGTAATCGTTCCGCCCGATTCCGGATGCTTGAGGCTATGGAAGCGCAGTCGGTAGAGACGGCTGCGGCCTGTCTGCGTTGGCGTATTGAACCGGTCGGTGGTGACGAAGTAGAAGTCGCGGGGATTTTTGGGGTCCCACTGAGCGTCTTCCGGCCGCAAGAATTCCGTTACGCCGCCCGTTTCGCTTTGTGTCTGTAGGGTTGCGCCGGACCATCCGGAAACGCTGCCGAATCGATAGAGCTCGAACCGCGTGCCGGCTGGGATCACGGAATCCCGGCTTTCATCCGGAATTCCAACGACCTTGATTCCATAGAGGATTCCGTCGGTGAGGCCTGCCTTTTCGACTTCGGTGCCGCTCCCCTGCTTCTCACCAACATAGAGGTAGAGCTGTCCGGGCGTCGAGTCGTCGGTGCCCAACACGAGCGTTTTGACCCCCGATGCCGGATTCGCTAGCGCATTCTCCCAACTGTATTTGCCGTGCGCCGGAAGATCGTAAGAAATCCCCTCAGAATCGCCGGTGGCTACGTGCGCGAAGAGGCGGCCTTCACTTCCGATCTCTTCGCCGCTCAGCAAAATCTTCGCCTTCGAGCCGAGCCTGGTCTTCTTGTCGTAGTAAGCGGATTGAGCGGCCAGATCAGCCGAGCAGAGACGCCCCATCTGAGTCGTGCGACCAGCCGACTCGTTCACTACCGTGTGAACCATGTCTTCGCCCCACAGGACCTGGAGCGTGCGGGGGTTAATCGTCCAGTGCGAGACGAAAGAGCCCGGCTGGCCGTGACGGCGCGTGATTCCGCCACCTTCCCTGATCTCGTGATTCATCACCAGGTCGAACGGTTTCCGGCCCTTTCCAAACGCGCCCATCCCATCGGGGATTCCGACTAGTCGATACGGCGTGCCATCCGGCTTCCGGTTGACGGCATCGCCCACGGTGAGAATGGAAACGGTCTTAACGCCGGCGGCGACCGGCACAACGTACGGCTTCTGAGAGCTGCTGGGACCCTGATACTGCGCGACGGCATTTCCGCTGAGGAGCGCGGTCATTACGCACGCGCCGGCAGCAGCGCGGATACCTCGATGCATGGGTGAGTCTCCTTCCTGGGAACGGAATGTGAATGGTGTGCTGGAATCGCGCGGAAAACTGGAGGAGTGCTGATGATTCCGCGCTCTTGACCACACGATGTTGGTCGCGGGCCATTAAGGAGCGGTTAATCGCCAGTTAAGTAATCGTTAAGTCTCGATTAAGGCGTTAGGAGGGCAGCGAGAAAGAACGAGCCCCGGCGCGGGGCCGGGGCTCGATACCAAACGGGCGCTTCGTCTTAAGAACGAAGCGGGCGGCTCAACGTACTGGGAATCCGAATTGGTCAAGAACGGTCTGTCCGGTTGGGAAGTAGGTTCGTCCCCACAGAAATCGATTCGGATTGACGGTGTTGGCAAACCGCATGAACTTGGAGTGGCCATCGGCAAAGCTGTAGTTCGCGCCGCCGGTGTGGCGAGCGGGCTCCATGAAGCGAATATGGAATCCTACGTCATTGGGAGTTGCGCGGCACCCGGCGGTGTTGGTGATCGCACCGGAATCATCCGGGCCGCCCCAACCTTCCGGACCTTCCGCATGCTGCTTCGTAATAGCGTAGATGGGTCCGGTGGCGTCAGCCACGCTCTGCCCCGCCCACTGTCCGCCGCCCGCTGTCCGCATCATCGCGTTGACCGGGCGGTGAGACTTGTTCCGCCGGCCGGTCTGCTGTTGCCCGGTGGATCCCAGGAAGATGCAGTTTTCATGGTTCGTCATTTCAGCCACCGCGATTACATCCGCAGGCGCATCGACCGCCGCCATGGCCACAGTGTTCGGAGCATCCTGAGGACCCCGCTTGCGCGGCATGATGGCGGAATTCGGGATATAGGAGAGTCGGGGAACCTGCGCTTCGCAGCCCAGGGTCCCGGTATCGGTGAACGGATTGCACGGTGGGTTATCCGGGCCGAGCCCTCCTCCCTTATGGGAAGGGCACACGAAAATCTGGTGGTTCTTGATGTAGGGCATTGTCGTGGCGGTCCACGTCACATACCCTCCGGCAGATCCACCGTTCGTCGTAGCCGTGTTGTTCTTGTAGTAATACGCCTGAGGGTAGGTCTCGTCGTAGTCTTGAACGTACATTCCGATGGCGGTGCCGAGCTGCTTTGAATTCGCAAGGCAGCTCGTTGCTCGGGCCTTTTCACGTGCCTGGGCGAACACTGGAAAGAGAATGGCTGCCAGAATCGCGATAATCGCGATAACAACTAGCAGCTCGATCAGGGTAAATGCCCTGCTCGAATTAATGCGGTTGCGTAACATTGTGGGCTCCTGTTCGGCGCAATAAAGAGAGAGGGACGCGCGAGTTCGTAGCTTGTGAACCGAAACAGGATAGCGCTGAGCAGTTAACTTGCGGTTAATGCGGGATTAAGCGGGGGTTAAGCTTCCGTTAAGGCCGGAATCGGATTCTGCGGAATCGGGGAAGAGGGCCGGCTGGGGGTCTTGATAGGCGGGGAGGGAGACGGTGAAGGTGGAGCCGCGATTGTATTCGCTTTCCACCCACACGCCGCCGCCGTGAGATTCCGAGATGTGCTTGACGATAGAGAGTCCGAGGCCGGTGCCGCCGGATGCGCGCGACCGCCCTTTGTCCACGCGATAGAAACGCTCGAAGATTCTCGGCAGGTGCTCGCTCAGGATGCCGATTCCGGTGTCCCTGACGCGGGTGACGACAACGGGCCCGCGCCGCTCAGCGGTCACCTCCACGCTTCCCCCGGTGCGCGTATATTTCACCGCGTTATCCACGAGATTGAGGAAGACCTGCTGGAGCTGGTCAGGGGAACCGGCGACCATCAGTCCTTCCTCGATTGACGACGTAAAAAGAATCGCGGCCTTTTCGGCCTGGGGGCGTAGGTGCTCGATCACGTGATTCAGGAGGGCGGTCAGGTTGACCTCGTCCGTTTCCGGTGGGCCCGATTCCGCAGCGGACAGCACCAGCAGGTCCTGCGCGATTCGGGTAAGCCGGTCGGATTCGCGGACGATGGTTTCGAGGAATTTGCCGGCGACTTCCGGATCGTTCAGCGCGCCGTCCTGCAGCGTTTCGGCCATGGCCCGAATGGAGGCAAGCGGCGTCCGGAGCTCGTGCGACACGTTGCCGACGAAGTCGCGCCTCACCGTCTCCAGCCTGCGCAGTTCCGTTACGTCCTGCGCGACCAGAAGACATTCGGCGGAATCGTCCGGCCGGTCGCGAACGGCAACGGCGGAAACGACCAGAGTGTGGCCGCTCGCGCCGGGAAGCCGTATCTCCCGCCCTTCTACAGGGACGCCGCCAAGGGCCGCCGTCGCCAGGTCGCTCAACTCAGTAGAGAGTGTGGCCTGCAGCAATGTCCGGCCAATCAAGAGACCGTTGTGGTCGCGGAAGACGGAGTGCGCCGTTTCGTTTGCCTGTCGGATAGCCAGCGATGAATCGAGGACCAGCACGGCCTCGCCGCACGTCCTGAGCAACTCGTCGTACTCAGCCTGCGCGCGGCTGCCGGCGGAGTCTATCCGCTGAATCTGCGCCCTGGCGGACTCGATCTCGGCGCGGCAGCGAAAGTCCGTTTCTTGCTGTAGAGAGCGGAATCGACGCGCCTGAAGAGCAAACAGAGCGGCAGCCACCGCCAAGAGAATGCAGAGCGGTCCGAGCAGCCAGGTCATGGTCGGGTATCGGGTTTCGGGTTTCGGGTATCGGACATCATTCCGGCCCTTACTCCGCGCTGAACTTGTAGCCTACGCCGCGGACGGTGAGAATCCGACGGGGGGACGCAGGGTCTGGCTCGATCTTTTCGCGCAGCCACCGCACGTGTACGTCTACGGTTTTGTCGCCTACGAATGCGTCCGCGCCCCACACGCGGTCTAGCAGAGTCTGGCGGGTAAATGCCCGTCCCGGATTCGCGGCAAGGAATCGGAGCAGCTCGAACTCCTTTGGCGTCAGCGTGACGGCTTCGCCGCGCGCGGTAACCTCATGTCGTGAAGAGTCGATCACTATGTCCGCGATCTTGATCGGCTGCTCCTGCATCTCCGCGCCGGAAACGGCGCTGCGGCGAAGCACCGTCTTCACGCGCGCCATGAGCTCGCGCATGCTGAACGGTTTGGTAACGTAGTCGTCCGCTCCCAATTCGAGGCCGATAACCCGATCCATCTCCTCGGCGCGCGCAGTCAGCAGAATGATCGGGACCGGACTCTCAGAACGCAGAAGCCGGCAGACGTCGAATCCGCTGGCGGAGGGCAGCATGACGTCGAGGATGATGAGATCCGGCGAATCGCGACGGGCGATCTCCAATCCACCGTTCGCGTCGTCCGCGGTGAGCGCCTCGTAGCCCTCCTTACGCAGGTTATAGGCGATCGCGTCCAGGATAGGCGTTTCGTCGTCTACCACGAGGACTTTCATGAAATGTCGTGCTCCTGCTCGGGTGGTATGGATGCCAGTAATGACTCCAGGGCGCGGACTTCCGGGATTGCGAGCGCGCCACTCACCGCAAGTTTGTCGAACAGTTTTACTGCCTCGCCGCCGGTGAAATCTCTCTCCTCGACCGTTTTCGCGCCGACCATGCAAACCAGTTTGCCTTTAGCCTGGAGCTGTGCTGCAAGTAACAGATTGGGCAGATTCCCGTGTCCGAACGGTACATCCGTGAGTACGATCACCGCCGCCTGTTCCATCAGCGCCTTGCACGCCGTTACGGCTCCCTCACCTATGGCAGAGAATGGTGATTCCGCCACGTGCTCGATCCCCAGGGCCTCGCACACTAGCTGATCGCTGTCCGTGCTGTTCAACACGCCGGCCGTTACGGTGTGGCCGCGCCGGTGCAGCAGGCTCAGTATCTCCGCTCCACTTCCGCCGCCGCAGACGACGTGGATTCGATGGGACCGACCTGTTGAATCCGGTTCGGGGGGTGCGGGAAGGATTACCGGCGCGGTCGTACCGGGGAACTTCGTAACGGCGATTCCGGGACCGAAAGCCTGAGCGAGGAGGCTCGGATTCAGCACATCGCTTACGCCGCCATCCGCCACGATGGAGCCGCCTGCTATGAGGATGAGCCTATCGCAAAAGGCGGCGGCTAGATTCAGGTCGTGCAGGGCCGCAAGGCACGAGGCGCCTTCCGTATCCACCTGTCTTCTCACGAGGGAGAGAATGTCGCGTTGATGGGCGAGATCCAGATGGGCAGTCGGTTCGTCGAGGAGCAGGGTCGGCGTCGACTGAGCGAAGGCGCGGGCTATCAGCACTCTTCGGAACTCCCCGCCCGAAAGGGAGGTAACCGGTCGCTCGGCAAGCTGAAGCGTGTCGGTCGCCGACATCGCACGGGCGGACTCCGCAAAGTCGAGCGCAGCCTCCTGCGACCTACCATTAATGTGCGGATTCCGGCCCATCAGGACCACGTCTCGGACCGTGAAGTCGAAGAGCGGTGCTTCCGTTTGCGGCACGAATGCGATCTTCAGGGCGACCTCTCGCGCGGTCAGGGATTCCGCCGGGCGGCCGTCGAGAAGGAGCCGGCCGGCGCGAAGGGGCAGCACGCGAGATAGCGCTCGGAGCAGAGTGGACTTGCCGGCGCCGTTTGGCCCGATCAGCCCCGCGAACTGACCGGGAGGCAGCGTGAAGTCGATGTTTCGGAGGACTGTTTCGCGCCCGTACCCGACGCTGATTCCGCACGCCTCGATCCGCATGCCCGGATTATAGCACGGGTGTGTTAAGGGCGTTCGAGGGATAAGAGGGTGTGGAAGTATGGAAGTGTGGAAGTGTGGAAGACGGTACTTGCTTCCATACCTCCACACTTCCACACTTCCATACTGACAAACGAAGGCGGGTCGAGCTCTTCCCCCCGGAATTCGACCCGCCTTACCTTCTTCGGCACTGAAAGCTCTGCATGCGCGTTACTAACAGCTCTGCCGTCGAAGGATTCTGTAAGCCCAGATGGCCGGGCTAATCTAGTTGTAATTTGGGTGTCCAACAGGATTTCTGAGTGTATGCTCCCGCTAGACTTGTATATTCTAACTAGAATACGCGAGCCTGTCAAGTAGTTTTCAGAAAAAAGATTCTCGCACCAGGGGTCCTCGTGTTGGCGCGGGTGTCTAGCGAGGCTTTACATCGCTGGGAATGAAACTCAGGGGCTCGATTTCGGTAAGCTGACCCTTCCGAACCTCGATCCGGTCAACGGATTCGCCTTGCCACTTTCCGGCTCGGACTCCGAAGCGGCCGGACAAATAGACGTGTAGGGGGACGGACGGCTCAGCGAACGGCATTTCGGGGGTAACGCGGGAACCAGGGCGCCGGAGTGAGTAGATTCCGGGGGCGATGTTCGGCAGCTCGAGTATGCCGTCCCGGTCTATCGGCGCATTCGCAACGCGAGGTTCACTCCACACTTCGCCGCGGAGCTGTCTTAGTTCGACCTGCATGATCCCGTCACCGAAGGGGCGACCGGCGACGAGCACCTTACTCACGATTGCCCCGCCTGGACGGCCCGGTTCCGGCAAGAAGGTAGGCGGGGAAGTCGAAGGAGAGCCATTTGGCGCGGAGTATCGAGACAGTCGGATTGCCGCCGCACGCCGAGGTTCCTGGCCGCGCCGCGGCAGCGCAACGAGAATCGTATCGTTTTCCCAGAGCTTGCCGCGCCAGGCCTCTGTACCGAACCGGATGTCCAGATCCAGGCTCCCCATCTGACCCTCCGATGCCATCATCACCACGGAATCCGGCTCGAGCGGTGTCGGTATTCCCACGTTGGCGGGGATTGACTGTGTAAAGACCAATCGCTGCGGTGTGTTCGCAAGAGCGCCGGTAAGCGTCTCGCTTCGGCTCAAGACGGATTCCGCGGCTTCCTTTCCAAGCACGGCGAGCCCCTCAGGCAGGCGCGCCTCATCCTTTGACGAAAGGCGCCGAGGCGCCAGACGGCCGAACAGCCGTGTTACACGCTGAAGAGGGAAAGGTATGCTCTTGATACGGAAAGCGCGGCGGTCCCCGGAAGGCAGTATCAGCTCACCTTCGACGATCCGCAACATGCTCGCTTGCGGAGATGGGGCCGGAAAAGGCAGAACATACCCCAGGCCCCCAGGAAACTTCACCGGATTATCCGCGCTCGGCGCGGCAGGTTCGCACTTAAGAATGGCGCCCGAATCATCCGTTAACCGCACCGAGCCGACGTCGATCTCCACGCCCTCGGCCGCGTCCTCCTCGCCAAGGACCTGCAGTGTTACATGAAACGGGCCCAATCCTCCGCGACCCATCTGAGCTCCGGAACGCCCCATAAGCCGGCGGTTGTCCTGCATCGGCCGCACGGAGCTTACGCCAACGGAATACGGGCCGACGTGCGTCGCCCACGTCGCCACCAGGCGCGGCGTGATCGGAGGACCCGGAGAAAAACCCAGTGTGGGGATCGTGAGACCTGGCGGAACCGCGATGAGTGCAGTGCCGGCAGACGCCCTCGGGAGTCCACCCGTCTGACGCCAGATTCCGTATCCCACCGCCGCAAGTACGGCGAGCGCCACAACGGTGACGACGCCTTTTCGCAGGTTCACTTTTGGGTTCTCCACCCTACTCCAACGCAAACGCCTGATGTCTAATCCGGAATCCTCATCCGCAGAAACTGGCGGCGGCCGACCTGAACCACAGCTCCATCGAGAACGTCCACCGGAATCTCGAGCGCAGAGTCAGCAACCTTCTCTCCGTCGAGTTGGACGCCTCCCTGCTCGATCAGCCTCCGAGCATCGCCGGTGCCTTTCGCCAGGCCGGCGGACGCCAGCAGGCCGCAGATCCAGACGCGGCCCCCTTTGATACGCTCGGCCGGCACTAAATACTCCGGAATCTCCTCCGGGCGCTCGTGGCGCGCATGGACTCTCTCGAACTCCCCATCGGCGTCATGTCCCGCAGCTTCTCCGTGGTAGATCGTGACAATCTCGCGCGCCAGGCGGCGTTTGACATCTTTCGGATTCACGCAGCCGCTCCTGGAATCCTCCAGAAGCTCATTCACCTCGGGCATCGGAACCTGGGTCGCAAGCTCGTAATAGCTGGCCATCATCTCATCGCTGATCGACATGACCTTGCCGAACATCTGGTACGGAGGCTCGGATATCCCAACATAGTTACCGAGCGACTTGCTCATTTTCTTCTCGCCGTCCAGACCGACGAGAAGCGGCGTGAAGAGAGCCACCTGGGGCTCCTGCGCGGACGCGGTCTGGAGGTCGCGTCCCATCAGGATATTGAAAGTCTGGTCGGTGCCGCCCAACTCAACGTCGGCCTCTATGGCGACGGAATCGTATCCCTGCGCCAGCGGGTAAAGCAGCTCGTGCATCGAGATCGGCCGGTTTTCTTTCAGACGGGTATCGAAGTCCTCTCGCTCTAGAATCCGAGCCACCGTAACCAGCGAAGTGAGCCGGATGAGGTCGGCGAATCCCAGCGGCGCGAGCCACTCACTGTTGAACCGCACCGTCGTCCGATTCCGGTCCAGGATTATGCTGAGCTGTTCCACATAAGTCGCCGCATTTTCCTGAATCTGCTCTCGGGTCAGCATAGGCCGCGTCACGCTGCGGCCGGAAGGATCGCCGATAAGCGCCGTAAAGTCGCCGATGATCAGGATGACCTCATGGCCCAGGTCCTGGAACTGCCGCAGCTTCCGCAGCACGACGGCGAATCCGAGATGGATATCCGGCGCGGTCGGGTCCAGCCCCAGTTTGATCTTGAGCGGCTTGCCCGTCCTGGCCGACTTCTCCAACTTCTGCTTCAGCCCGTCCTGCGGTATCACCCCCGCCGTTCCGCGCTTCAGCAGTTCCAATTGTTCTTCGATACCCAAATACATCCACCCACCGTGATTGGCGAGTACACGCTTCCACACTTGTACTTGCGCGGCCAGAGTATACCAAAGCGCCAACGGGCGGTCAACTCGGGTGGGCGGTGGTAGTAGTTCACGGTTGATCAGGAACGATCCCGCGATACGAAATGTAACGTGGGTGAATAACGGGAGCAGAATTGGATGTAAGAGCAAGTGCTGCAGGATGCATTCCCAGGGGCTGTTGGGGCGTTCGGGGGATGATTCCGCCCCGATTAGATTGCAATTATAGCAAATATGTTGAGTACTCCCATGATTCTACGGCTTGCTGCAAGTCTCTTCGCCTGTGCATTCGTTTCCTACTCCATGCCAGCCGAAGCGCTGCCGAAATGGACGCGACAGTACGGGATGCCGTGCGGCGGCTGCCATACGGTGCCGCCCCGGCTCAACGATTTCGGTCGTGCGTTCCAGGCGAACAACTTCACGATTCCGGGCGCCCAGCTCTCGTTACGGAAGAACGTGATGCCTCTCTCCGGAATCGCCCTCTTCAGCGCGGAGCGGAATCAGACCAGCGGGAAGAACAGCGCCGACTTCCGCAGCCTCAAGTTGTTCGCCGTGGAACCCATCTTCTTCGGCAGCCGCACGGGAGTCTATTACGCCAACCCGATCGCGGTCTCGAATGACCCGTCCCGCAGCGCCTGGAGCGTGGAAGACGTCTTCGTGACGCTGCCGATCGCCGGGGCGCGCGGCCAGTGGACGGCCACGGCCGGGCAGTGTATGCCGATGCTAAAGCAGTGGAGCGCCCACAACCTCTTCACGCGCACGGCGCCTTCTGCTTTGCAGCTAGGAATCGACGAGTTCTCCTTCGCGGGCCACACACCCGGAATCCGCGTGGACTTTTTCGACAAGCGCGGGGAGGGGACGCCGGACGGGGATTACTTCAGCGCGGGGATTCCGTTCACCGGACATATCGGCTTCGGACGCGGAACACGGGTGGGCAGCTCTAACGGAATCTTCGCGCACGCCTTCCGGAGGAAGAGCGGATCGAGCCTGGGCGTATTCGGATATACGCGCTCGGGGAACTGGCTTGCCGGCACACTCTGGTCGCGAGACTTCGGCGCAAACTACACGGTCTGGGGAATCGCGTCGCTGGGAGAGGATTCCGCGGGAGAGACACGCCGTCTCTCCGTAGAAGCCGACCGCTATTTCGGCAGCCGCCTCGCCGTAACCGGCCGCCTTGACTGGACAGACGGCATCCGCTCCGAGTTGGCACCGGTCGCCGCCATCACCTTCTTCCCCTTCAACGAGCCCATTGTGCGCGCCACACTGGAGCTAACCCGGCGCCGGGGTGACCGCTCCCTCGCCTTCCTCGCCCGTGGTCTGTTTTAGACCGATCCCCAATCCGGAATCGAACGGATGGCGTTAAGAACTATCTCGACCGCGTGAATTTGCTTCGCCATGGGCATTGCCGATTGTCCAGTTTCGGCGAATGTGTTCTCGTCCGAAGGGACGTGGAGGAAGAGGCAGCGGGTGGGGAGGGTGTGGCGGGCGATGGCGTGGAGGGCGGCGTAATAGGCGCGGTTGCAGACGTAGTTGCCCGCGTTCTCCGAGACGCGCGCCGGAATCCCGGCATCGAGCAGCGTCTTCACGAGCAAGGCGGCGTCGAGGCTGGTTTGGTACGCGTCCGGGCCGGATTCAGAGATAACTCCTGTGGCCTGCCGGCCGTCACAGTCCGGAATCCGCGCGGAGTCCTGATTTCGGGCACAAGTCTCCACGCGTATCTCGGAATCACGTCCGGCCACCCCGAGCATCAGAGCAAGGTCGAATT
>JBKJZI010000298.1:0-7225 GCA_046715155.1 Chthonomonadales bacterium
GGGGCGGTGTGGGGCCGCCCTTTTTTTTCCCGGGTTACAACCTTTGGGGGCCCAAAGTGGGCCGCCCCTTCAAGTACAACCTGCTTTCTTTGATCAGTATCCGCCGATCTTACCCGCTCGGCTGGGCCGCTTCCTCTGGAGCCCTCGGCCTTTGATCTCGCGCTCGCCTGCACGGGTCATTCGACTGCAGTTCGGGCAGTACCGCCAGTCCGAAGATATCCTGCCACCGCATCCAGGGCAAGCGGAATCGTCGGTGCTTCCCAGGAGGATGCCGTTAACCCGTAGGATGAACCAGTCGGGCGCGGTGAAGGTGGCCCCAGTCGCGCTCATCGTGAGTTTCAGCTTCGAGACCTCCGCAATGGTAGGAAGGACCATAGAGAGAGGAGCGCGATCTATCTTGCCGTAAAACTCGACGTCACGCGGAATCCGGCGGTCCAAAACGATGCTGTAACCGGTCTGCATCTGAATCTGCTGCAGGGCATCCGCGAGTGGAATGGGCCGCTCCTTGGGAATGTTGAGGGTTACAGGACGGTTGCTGGCGGCTAGCTGTTGGTACCCTCCCGGCGCAAGCAGGCCCGCTCCACTTGGCACGATCGCGGGAGGACCGATTCCCGAACGGAGGTCGATTCCAGTCGGCAGTACGACCAGCTCGCGACTGACCTTATAGAGGCCCTTTTCGTCACGGCGGATTCGGAGCGGCGGTCGCGCGGCTTCAGCCACTTCCCGCAGGACCTTCTCGGCCGTGGCGTTTCGAATGCTTATGTTTACGGTGCCGGACACGTCTTCGTCGATGACGTACTGGTCGCCGGTACGTCCGAACACTGCCCGTAGGATCTCGGCGATTTCATTACCGCTGGCAACCACACTGAAGAGCTTGTTTCCCTTCGAATCCGTGCCGTTTTCCTTAATGTCGACCGGTCGCGGGTCTCTGTTTTGTCGGCTGGACGGCTGTGCGACGGCGTCCTTGCCAAGTATTAAGAATAAGAGCAAACAACAGGAACTATGAATCCGCATGACGTTACTCCTGGACCGCGCAGAATCTGCGAGGCCCGATGGACTACTAATTAGGCACGCTAGTGGTGCCAATATCTACGTTTACGACGGTTCTGCGACCTTCCTCATCGACTTTATATCCGGTTCGAACGGTCGTTACTGAGTCTCCAACTTGAATCCGCTCGTATCGCTCCGGAATGAAGCCGGAATCTGTCTCCAGCCTCTTGGCAGCAATCGCATTCTTGGGGACAGGGCGTGCGCCAGACGTTTCTCCACCGTCTCTGCCCTTCACCTGGAGACGAATCTGGTCTTTCGCCGGCAGCCCCGTCTCCGGCTTGACATCCCGGAAGCTCTCAACAACGACCGGGCGCTTATTCGCGCTTCTGGAACCACCCGCACTATGCTCGGGTCGAGGCTCAAAGGGATCCGGTTGAATGATCTCGCCATCGTCGGAATCCGGAGCCGGCCGTTCCTTCACTACCTGTGCGGGTAGTTTTACCAATGGAGCGTCATTCGGGAGTCTCGCATCCCCCTGTATCACGCGGGACGGTTTAATGGCGATATCTTCCGGCTCGGCGATTAGAATCCCCTGAATATGCGGGGAGGCGACGACGGCCGAGACCAGGAGGAGGCATGCAGCCGCGCCCGCCAGCCGAAGCCGCAGCGCGCGCCGACGGTAAGGCAAGTGCGTAGCTTCGAGCCTCGCGGCGAATCCGGCGTAAAGGTCCCTCGGCGCCGGAATGGGCTCGGCGGCAGCCAACGCAGTCAGCGCGGCGCGGAATTTCCGCTCCTCGACCTGGCAGGGCGTGCATAGTTGGAGGTGGCCGGACACCCTTTCGCGGTCTACGGTATCGAGCTCGCCTTCCACGTAGGAAGCGAGCAGAGCGCGCGCGTCAGGACAGCGCGTTCTCCCGATCGGCTTCCTTCCCAAGAGCTGCAACATACGTCTCCTTAAAATAATTGCGGGCGCGGTGGAGCCGCACCTTCGCCGCCGTGACGCTGATTCCCAGCACCTCGGCGATCTCCTCGACCGATAAGTCTTGATAGTACTTCAACACCAGAACATCCCGATGCTGGATGGGCACCTGCGAAAGAATGCCCTGAATTGTGTCCTTCTCCGCTCCTTTTTCAGCGGAGCGGGCCGGGTTCGCATCCGGGTCCGGGGTAGCGCTCAGCGTTTCCATCAGCGGAAGCCAGCGCCGCCCTTTGGCCGACCGGGCGGAATCTACCGCGCGGTTGACCGCGATCCGATACAGCCACGTGGCGAAGCGCGAGCCGCGCCGGAAGCTCGGCAGGGAGCGGTACACCTGCACGAACACTTCCTGGGTCACGTCCCGCGCATCATCGGACGAGCCCACGATCCCGTGGACGATGTTGTAAACGTAATCCTGATACCGGGCAAACAGGGAGTCGAAGGCGCTGCGATGCCCCGCCAGGAATCTGGCGATCAGGGCGTCGTCGGCGTCCACGGCTGCGATCGTCCTCTCCCCGTTCACGGACGCCCCCCAACCAGGCACGGCCACGGTCTCCCGCACGTTCTGCATGATATCACTGCCGCCTCACCCACCGGCACACCTCTTAGACGAGCGTCCACTCCGCAGGGTTACGAACAACCCCTGGTGATTGTACGAGATTCCGGCCGGAGATACCTTGGATGTTGGGTGTAGGCCATTGTTCATTGTTCATTGGTCATTGGTCATTGGTCATTGGTCATTGGTCACTGTTCCCGGATTCGCCGGGCTACGCCTGATTTCACGGCGGCGCGGGCGACGGCTTTGGCAACGGATTCCGCGACCTTGCGGTTGAATACGCTGGGGATGATATAGTCTTCGCTGAGCTCGCGTTCTCCGACGACTTGCGCGATTGCGTAAGCGGCCGCTGTCTTCATCTCCTCGGTGATTTCCCTGGCGCGGCAGTCCAGAGCCCCTCGGAACATTCCGGGAAAACAGAGGACGTTGTTGATTTGATTGGGGTAGTCCGACCGGCCGGTCGCCATTACTCGGACATACGGCCCCGCCTCTTCGGGGGATACCTCCGGCATCGGATTAGCCATGGCGAAGACGATCGGATCCGGCCCCATCCGGCGGACATCTTCTGCAGTCAGGATGTTCGGAGCGGATACGCCGATAAAGACATCTGCACCGGCCAGCACGTCGCGCAACGATCCTTCTTCGTTCCCCGGATTCGTGTGTTCCGCCAACCAGCGCTGCATCGGGGCTAGACCTGCGACGCTCTTCCGGGTGAGGGCGCCGTCTTTGTCACAGACTATCAGACGACGCACGCCCTCTGACAGCAGAATCCGGGCAATCGCAGTACCGGCGGAACCAGCGCCCGATATGACGATCTTTACTTCCGTCATACTCTTGCCGACCAGCTTCAGTGCGTTTATCAAAGCGGCGAGCGCCACAACTGCGGTTCCGTGTTGATCGTCGTGGAAGACGGGGATATCCAGCTCCTCGCGCAGTCGCCGCTCTACTTCGAAGCAGCGCGGCGCCGAGATGTCCTCCAGGTTAATGCCGCCGAAGACGGGTGAGATCAGCTTTACGGTTCGAACGATCTCGTCAACGTCCTTGGTGGCGAGGCAGATGGGAAAAGCGTCGACGTCGGCGAACTCCTTGAAGAGCATCGCCTTCCCCTCCATCACCGGCAATGCCGCTTCCGGACCCAGGTCCCCGAGACCGAGTACCGCGGAGCCATCCGTTACGACCGCCACCATGTTCCGCTTCATCGTGAGCTGGAACACCTTTTCCGGCTCCGCCGCTATTGCCTGAGAAATGCGCGCGACGCCCGGGGTATAGGCCATGGAGAGGTCGTCGCGCGTATTCAGTGGGCGTTTCGGCGCAATGCCGATCTTGCCGCCGATGTGCATGAGGAACGTTCTATCCGACACGCTGACGATCTGCACGCCCGGAATCTTGCGGATGGCCTGGGCGATGGCTTGAGCATGGTCTTCATCCGAGGTGGCAATGGTGATGTCGCGGATCTTATATCCCTTGCGGATCTCCACCAGGTCGATAGCGCCGAGGTTCCCGCCCGCTTCCCCGATAGCCGTCGCCACGCGCGCGAAATTGCCCGGAAGGTCCGGAATCTTAGCCCGGACGGTAATGCTGTAGCTCGCAGTCGGCGCCATGGCATGCCGACCATCATCTTCCTGGGGCGGCTTAATATCTGCGGATTCCGTCATCGTTCTCCCGTTCTTGCGCTGGCCCGTCTGCTCACGCCGGACGGCATGATGATACTCCATCCTCCCCACCTGGTCCGTTTTTAACTGCGGATTAACGTCCTCTTAACCAGATATCGGATATGCTTGATTCATGGGCAAAAGTCCCAGCCGCCAGGCAAATCCATCAGAAACCAGAGGGCGCGCGTGACTCTAACATTCCTCCTACTATGCTGCTCCATTCCGGTCGCACAGAAAGTAACGCCCGTTTTCGAAGCGCCGGCGGGCAAGGAATACGCCCGCATCGTGTACGGCGGGACAACCATTCTTCCTAACGGACGGTTCCTTACGCCGAAGGGCCGAAGGCTTTACACGCGTGAGAACCTTTGGCAGGCGTTTCTGAGTCCGGATGGCAAAGCGCTCGTCGGCGTTGATGAAGATGGTTTCGTTGTCATCCGGAATCCGGGGTCCGTCGCGCCGGAGCGTTCTTTGTTCAAGCGGAAGGAGATCGCACCGGCCGGGGCATTCTCGAAAGACGGAGGTCGTTGTGTCATCAGTCTCGGCGATGCCGGGTCCATCGAGGTCCTCGATGGACGGACATTCGAGACGATCGGAGGGATTTCGGCAAACACCGGTGGATTGACCGACAGCTATATCAATGACATCGCGATCACCAGGGACGGCCGCCTGGCTTACGGGGCCGACGTTGCAAACCAGCGCATCGTCGTTTTCGACATGGCGGATCGCAAGGTGTCCGCGAGTGTAAAGGCCGGCCGCCAGCCGTACGCGCTGTGCTTGAGCCAGGACGAAAAACAGCTTTACGTCGCCAACATCGGCCTGTTCGACTACTCAGTGGTGCCAAAGCCCCGACCCGGAGAGGGAAATCCGCGTGGAATCTCGCAGCCGCCGTTCGCGTTCCCAAGCCGCGACAGCGAACGCGGAGTCGACTTCGAAGGGCGGCAGATTCCGGGTCTGGGAAGTCCCTACGTTCCGGACGCGCAATCCATTTACTGCTATGACCTGAGCAGCCGTCAGAATCCGCGCCTGGTAAAGACCGTCAAATCCGGATTGCTTATTCACGCGCCGGCGGCAGGCGGCAAGGCTGTCGGAGGGAGCGCCCCTAATGCGCTGCTCATTCGCGGCGACAAGCTCTACGTCAGCAACGCGAACAACGATACGGTGCAGGTGTTCGATGCGCGTTCCCTCAAATCGATCCGCAGGATTACCCTCACTCCGAGCCCGTTGGTGAACGGCCTTCGCGGTGTGATTCCGTCCGGCATGGCGATGGACCGGGCGGGCGCGCGGCTTTACGTGTGCGAAAGCGGCCTCAACGCCGTGGGAGTAATAAATCCGAAGAGCGGTCGTGTCCTGGGGCACATTCCGACCGGCTGGTTCCCTGTTCAGGTTCGGCTATCCCCGGACGATCAAACACTGTACATCGCCACGCAGAAGGGGCTCGGCCGAGGACCGCGAGGGCCAAAGACTCCGCGCCCGCCTTCAGATGAACGCCATGGACTTCCTGACCTGCCGGGGATGATCGACGCCGTGCCGATTCCGTCCGACTCTCAGCTTCGACAGTGGACCGCCGAGGTCTTGAAAAACAATGGGATCGTCGACCGTTCGAAAGAGGCGCGGAATCGGCCTTCGTCGTCGGTTCCACTCAGCCCGGGACGCCCAAGCCCACAGATCGATCATGTTGTCTTCATAACCAAGGAAAATCACACCTTCGACGGAATCTTTGGCGGATTACGTGGGGCGCGGGGTGAAGCGGAGTACGCGGAATTCGGGATGAACGGCTGGATCGCGGAGAAGGGAAAAACCGAGCGGCTTCCGATCATGCCGAACCACATCCGCCTGGCCGATCAGTTCGCCATCAGCGACAACTTTTACATGGAGCCGCAAGCTAGCGGCGACGGCCATCGCTGGCTCATCGGCGTCTATCCGAGCCTGTGGACGACCCGCGTGTTCTATGCCGGCTGGGCATTCAAGACGAGCGACACCGCAAAGGGCCGCCTCACCAGCTTCGGCAGCAACGGCTCGCAGATTCCGGAAGACTACCTCGAGAACGGGTCCATGTGGGAGCACCTACACCGAGGGGGAGTCACCTTCCGTAACTACGGCGAGGGTTGGGAGTTCCCCGGCCAGGACGAGGGCGCGGGGACCTCGAAAACCGGCTCCTTCCTCGTAGTGAATCACCCGCTCAATAAGGTCCTCTGGGACAACACTTGCTGGGACTTTCCGGTCTACAACAACTTCATCCCGGATATTGCCCGAGTAGAGTGGTTCAAAGAAGACCTGGAGAAAAACTACCGCAGTAAGGGCAAACCGATTCCGCGGTTCATGAACATCACCCTCTGCAATGACCACGGGGCGGCAGCCCGACCAAAGGACGGCTATCCCTATGTCTGCAGCTACATGGCCGATAACGACCTGGCCCTCGGCCGCCTGATCGAATACCTGACGCAGATTCCGGAATGGAAACGGATGGCCATCTTCGTGACCCAGGACGATCCTGGCGCGGACAACGACCACATAGATCGGCACCGCTCTTTCGTACTCGCAATCAGCCCGTTCGCGAAGCGGGGTTATGTTAGCCGCGACCATACGAGCATCATGAGCATCCTCAAAACGATCTACCTTCTCTTTGGCCTCGGCCCAAACAACATGTTCGACGCGCTTGCCACCAGCTTAAGCGACATGTTCACCAACCGGCCGGATTACACTCCTTACAAGCACGTGCCGGTCGATCCCCGCGTATTCCGCCCGGAAGCTACTATCGATCCGAACGATCCCGGATTCCTCCGCCGCAAGAAGATGGCCCCCAGCGTCAAAATGGACGACCCTGCATTCATGGAATGGCTACGGAGTCGTGACCCGAAACCGCGAGAGGAAGGGCAAAACTAAATTTCGATGCAGTGAAAGGATTCCCCAACATTTAACCCGTACTTAACCTCGTCTTAACAGTCCGGCTACAGACTAGATCGCGTACCCCGAAAACCTTCGGTCCAACGAAAAGGAGCAAACCATGCGCACACGGTACCGAGCTTTTACGCTGATCGAACTTCTCGTCGT
>JBKJZI010000299.1:0-6099 GCA_046715155.1 Chthonomonadales bacterium
CAGATTATGTTCCTTCTGGTTGACGGAATCTGCTTTTTGGACTTAACGGGGCGGACGGCGGCTACGTTTTCGGGTTCGTAGTCGAGGAGCTTGAGCCAGTCTTCCTGGGAGTCGCTCTTGGGGAAGATCTCGTTTTCCTTGTACTCCACGCGCATCGCCTGCTGCAGGTCGTCGAGCGTAATTCCCTCGGTATCGCAGTTTTCCGCTATACAGCGCTTGATGGCGAAGTCCTTGGAGCGCTCCACCACCGACTTGAGCAGCGCGCCGGAGACGAGGTCTCGCCAGTGCAGGATCTCGGTGGAAGCGCTCTTTAGGAAGACTTCCAGGAACTCGGTCTCGTCCGTGCGCCTCCATAAGTAGTCAATAGCCAGGTCCAAGAGCTCGTCGCGGGCAGCCTCGGAATCCCCCTTGTGCTCGCGGACCAGTGCCGGGTCGATCGGAATCCCCCCATGCAGGTAGATCGACAGAATCTCGCGTGAGGACTTGCGGTCCGGGCGGGCTACCTTCACTCGCCGGTCGATGCGCTCGGGTCTCAATATGGCCGGGTCGATGTAGTCGGGGCGGTTCGAAGTGAGCATCACGACGACGTTCTCCAGTCCGACCAGGCCGTCCATCTCCGCCGCGAATTGCGGGACCACGGTATTCGAGATGTTCAACCAACGGCCGGATGACCGCGTTCGCAGGATGGATTCCGCCTCGTCTATGAAGATGAAGACAAGATGGCCGCTCTTCGCTTTCTCGCGGGCGGTAGTGAAGATTTCGCGCACCATCCGCTCGGTCTCCCCGAGCCACATGTTGAGAATCTTCGGGCCGTTGATGTACATGAAGTACTCCTGTACATCCTTGCCGGTGCGCTCGCGATATTCTCGCGTCAGGTTATAGGCGGTCGCCTTGCCGATGAGCGTCTTGCCGCAGCCGGGGGGTCCGAAGAGCAGGATCCCCTTGAGCGGACGCTTTTCGAACTTCTCAAAAAGCTGCGGGTAGAGCAGTGGAAGCTCGATGGCGTCCTTTATGACCTGGATCGCCTCCTCCTGGCCGCCCACCTTGCTCCACGGAATCTCCGGGACGTCTTCCAGGAAGTATTCGCGAGTGTCCTTCTGCGGGAAGTGCTCCAGCGCGACCTTGAAGTTGGGCTCTACACGAACCTCATCTCCTGCCTTCATCTCTGTTTCCTGAAGGTCAGTGCCGCGGTAAATGATGCGCGACTGCATCCCCTGGGCGTCCAGGGAGACGCGCACCCGCTTCTCATCCAGCACTTCGCTGATTTTCACCAGCGGGCCGCCAGGGTGCGGGCCGAGATCGCCAATGACCGCAAAGGCTTCGTTGACCTTCACCCGGGTGCCGGTCTTCAGGTTGGGGTCCTCCAGTTTGGGGTCAATGTTGGCAATATACTCCTGGTCGCCGAGCGCAATCTGCACAGTCTCCTCGTCCAGTTTCTCCAGGAACACACCGATTCGATTCGCCGGAGACGTGAGCTTGTTATATGCCTCCTCGAACTCCGCGATGACCTTCTGCGCCTCCTCCATCTGCTTTTCGTCAACCTCCACCTGGTGACGCAGCAAGAGCAGGTGATCCAGCCGCGGATCGGAGCGCGGAGTCATTCGGATGAGCTGATCAAGCAGGCCCATTGCCCTGAGCCGTGTCTCCGGCAGCTCCCAATCCGGAATGTTGTCGTTCAGATTGTCGTCTTCCGGTTCAAATCGATCTTTGTTCTTTGCCATAAGTAACTCGCAATGCGTAAGGGACGCGAGATTCCGTTCCTCTGCTACGGGACGGAATTCGCCGAGAGGGTGTACTCAAGTATAGATAAGCCTTACGCGGATTGCAAGAGCAAGGTTTCTAATGGCGATCCACTGTGATGAGCGCGCAGGAATTCAGCGGGCGGGCTGAGAATTCCGGTAGATGAACGTTGCTTAAATCAGCTTGTCGAATGGAATCCAATTGCCGGCGGGCGGGGTGCTTTGGATATGCGCGGTTGGCAAGTTATCCCGTTTCGTAGGGATGGCGGCGGCGATCGGGGGTGGGTGCGCGGCGCAGGATTCTGTAAAACAGATTACGGTGCGCGTGCTGAATCGCACGGGGAGGACGCTTAGCCTGCGAGCAGGGGCTCTTGAAGGAAGCGGTCGGTGGCTGGTGAAGCCGGTGGCTTTTGTGCCACATTCAGGCGAAGCGGTCGCTCGCTTCACCGCGGTTTCTCCCCGTTACCGGATCGTTGACCTATGAGAGTTCCGGTGCGGGACGTGTGATCGTGCGATAGCAAAGCGGGCCCGGAGGTATCACCGCATTGGAGAGCGCTACTCCCGGCGGAATCACCGCCGAGACCATCGCCGCCGCAGATTCCGCTTCGGTCCTGATCGCCGCCGGTTCCAGCCGAGGTTTGTTCGACAAGATTAAGAAGGGGTTCGAGAAAGCAGGCGAGGCGATCAAGGGAGGCGCGGAAAGGACCGGGCAAGGGATAAAGACCGGGGCCAACGAGACGAAGAACACGTTCGTTAAGGTCGGCGACGCGCTGAGCTTAGCTTTCGCCCGGGTCTGCCAGGACTATTACTGCAGGGAGGGCGCGCCTAAGAACTGGGCGACATCGGTCAATCGTCGATGGAGGGAGAAGATCGACCCGCAGACTGCGCTCACGTCCTTGACGATTCCCGGCACACATGATTCCGGGGCGAATGGAGGACCGCTAATCGAATGCCAGTCCTGGTCGATCCGTGAACAGCTCGACGCCGGAATCCGGTTCCTGGATGTTCGGTGCCGGCACATACAGAACACGTTTGCCATCACTACGGCCTGAAGTTCCAGAATCAGTATTTCGGCGACGTTCTTAAAGCGTGCATGGGGTTCCTTGACGCCAATCCTTCCGAGACGGTCGTCATGTGGGTAAAGGAAGAATACAACGCTTCGGGCAACTCTCGCACCTTCGCGCAGACGTTCGAAGATTACCGCCTGAAATCCACACGCTACTGGTACACCGAAAACCGGGTTCCGACACTGGAGTGAGGCGCGGGGCATGATTGTGATGGTGACGCAGCACGGCGATCATGGTATTCCCTGGGGGAACCTGAACATCCAGGACGACTAGAACTTGCCGACCGTTTTCCACCTAAACAAGAAGTGGAACAAGGTCCGCGACAAGCTCGTGGAGGCGCGCTCCGGTCCGACGGCAACCTGGTAACGTGAATTTCTGCAGCGGCTCCAGCGGCGGATGTTACCCCTACACGTTAGCGACCGCAGTGAATCCCTCCGCGCTCAACTTCATCGACAATCGGCCCGCCCGCTGGGTGATGGTCGTCATGGACTTTCCCGGCGAGCGCTTGATCGATGCCCTCATCTGCACCAACTCCCGATTCATCCGCCGGTAGCGCTGCGAGTATCCACTGTTTGGACGATACTTGATCAAGCGACGAAGAGTGGCACGCCGGAGTCCCGCGTTGCGTCGCGCAACTCTCTATCCAAAGTGGCAATAGGAAGGCCGAGCCTCAGCGCGAGCTCAAGGTAAGCGGCATCGTAAATCGTAAGATCATGACGCCGGGCGAGAGGTAGAACGATACCATACACTCGGGGCCAGTCTATCTGGTCAATGACTAATGGCATCGGGCGCAAAAGGGCGATGAATCGCGCGGTATCCGCTTCTGTAATGCGCCGACGGCGCTCCGAGCTCTTGAATGCGTTCGCAACCTCAATCGGCCAGATAGCTGCCACGTTTCCCCGAACGCCCTCGCCGAGAGCGTCCTGGACCGCATCCGTGTATGGATCGGATTCATCCTCGAAGCACCAGGCGAGCGTGATAGAGGCGTCGAGTACCACGGCTTGCGTGGGCATCAGTGTTTTCTGCCCTCATCGATGAGCTCGCGGATGGTGATTCCATCGAGTCGTTTTCCCTTCCGAAACTCCCGCAGGGCCTATATCGCTTCCTTGGGGGTCATTTCGGACTCGGTCGAATCCGCCGGGACCAACTGCGCTATGGGTACGCCGTGTTTGGTGATAGTGAATCGCTCGCCACCGCGTACCTCTTCAAGTAGGCGAGGAAGGTGCGTCTTTGCCTCGTAAACACCGACGGTCTTCATGGAGGATCTCCGATTCTGGTCTGACACTAGTCTAAATGAAATCCTCCTCGAAGTCAAGCCTTCAGGTAGTCACACGGGGGCGCGCGAGTGCGCGTTTGTGGAAAGAAATGGGCAGCCTGGTTAGTTGCGGGCCTACCCTGGAAAGGATTTCATCGATGAACGCCGCCCCCCATCTACGATTTCTTAATATCGGCGAAACCGGATTCTTCCCGGAGGAACGCGTCGTGCTGCGTCCCAGCGTGAAGCTCAATCTGATGGAGTTCATTCTGATTCCCATGCAAGGGACGGTGACGGCGGGGGATGCGGAGGACCTGAACACCGATGTTTACTGGTTCCCGTTTAACGAGGTGGAGGCCGGTGACTATGTGCTGCTCTACACGAAGACGGGGGACGACCACTCGTTCACGGATTCGAAGGGCAATCTGGTTCACGTGTACTACTGGGGAAAAGAACGAGCGATCTGGAGGGATTCCGCTTCCGTGGTCGCCGTGTTGAAGATCACGGACTGGGTCTTTTACGGAATTGGAGAGCAGGCGCTGGAGAAGGCTGGATAATTGCGGATTGCGGATTGCGGATTGCGGATTCGATTCCGGCCCCCGCCCTAATAGCTCATCGTTTGCCGCCTCTTGCTGTTTTTATGGCTCATTCTGGGAGCGAGCCCGGCATGACGCGCGATAGTGAGCTCCAACGGACGTTCCGGCCCTAGCGAATTGGCGGCCGATTACATCAGGTACGGGACTTCGGGGAAGTCTGGCATCAAGGCGAATCAGCGGAATTGTGGAGGTGTGGAGGAAACGACCGATTACGAGTACGATTACGATTACGACCCCGCCGTTGCTACCATACCTCCACTCTTCGACTCTTCCACTCTAGAATTCCCGCCGGCTATCCAATAGCAGCGTGACCGGGCCGTCGTTCACGAGTTGTACTTCCATCATGGCGCCGAAGATTCCGGGCTGAACGTGGATTCCGGCTGCGGCGACGCGCTGACATACGAATTCGTAGAGTTCCTTTGCGGTTTCACCGGATGCCGATTCCGTAAAGCTGGGACGCCTCCCCTTTCGGCAATCGCCATAAAGGGTGAATTGCGAAACGATCAGGGCTTCCCCGCCCACGTCCAGGAGAGACAGGTTCATCTTCCCCGCGTCATCCTCGAACACGCGCAAGTTAGCGATCTTGTCTCCGATATAGTCGGCGTCCAGCGCAGAATCGTCTTCTCGAACTCCCACCAGTACGAGGAATCCGGGGCCGATCGAGGCGATAACCTCGCCATTTACTTTGACTGACGCTTCGGAGACTCGTTGAACGACTGCGCGCAATGGAACCTCCCCCAACCCCCTCCTTCGTAAGGAGGGGGCTACTTTTCGGACAACCCCATCCTTCGTAAGGAGGGGGCTACTTTTCGCGACCGCCGATTGCGCGCTGGATGTCGAGGACGTCGGATAGGCGCTGGACGGAGAGGCAGACGCGGTTGAGGTCTTCCACGTCCTTGACTTCGAGGCTGATTTCGAGGGTGGCGGTGCGATCGCGGTGGGATTGGGTGCGGACGGCGGTGATGTGGGTTTTCATCTCGGCGAAGATGGCGCCGATGTCGGCCAGGAGGCCGGTGCGGTCGAGGGTCTGGACGATGAGAGCGACGCTGTAGGACTGATTGTCGCCGCCCGCGTACTGGACGGGGACCAGGCGCTCCGGCTCGCGGATGGCGGCTGCTTTGGCGTTCGGACATTCCACGCGGTGAAGGGCCATTCCGCGGCCGCGCGTAATGTAGCCGATCACTTCGTCCCCCGGAATTGGGAGGCAGCAGCGCGAACGACGGAACATCACGTTTTCGACATCGCCGGCCCGGATTTTGAGCTTGGATTCGTCGGAGCGCTTCGTGCCCAAGACGAGGCCCTTTGGCTGAAGCTGCATGGGGGCGAGCTTGTGGAGGACGGCGGCGGCGGCGTGGGTGCCGTAGCCTACAGCAGCGAGGAGCTCTAGCTCGGTGGGGACATTGAAGGCGAGGGCTACGGTGCGGAGGGCGTCGTCCTTGAGG
>JBKJZI010000300.1:0-3881 GCA_046715155.1 Chthonomonadales bacterium
GGACGCACCGTCCGGGGATTCCGCCGGATCTACTTCGCAGGACGCACCGTCCTCCGCCGTCGCCGGCCCTCATCCCCCGCCCGGCATCAGCGTCAGCGCCAGCGCAAAGATCGCCGCCGCCGTCGGCACGAGCCACAGCAGCATCCACCAATGCCCGAACGCCTCCCACAGCGCGACCGGCGTCAGCAGCCACGCCACCCCCGCCGCAAGCAGCACAACCTGAATCCCCAGCGTCCCGCCATAATAAGCCCGCGGCCCCCGCTGCATCAGCATTCCCGGCAGCAGAACCAATCGAATCAGGAAATAGGAGGACATTCCATTCGCTCGCGAACCTGCAAGGCCTTAACTGCTCGAATCCATTGCACAACATCAGAAGCCTGATGGTCCTGCTTATCCGCCTCGCCGCGGAATCCGCTGGCACCAACTCCAAGCCGAGTGTGGCGGTGTCGGCCTACAATGCGTGTCACGACGGATTCTGGATTCCGCTCAATTGTTCGGATACTCTGGATCGCCATCGGAGCTTATCTATTCGCCGGATGTTTGCCGTATTCCGTAGGGAATCCAAATAGTGCATGAGTAAGGGTAGTTCATCGTCCTCCTCGTTCCCGAGATACGGTCGAACGATGACAACATTGCCGTAACTCTTCTCCCATTTCTTGAGCGTGTCATCCACGGCGACAATGGATTCCAATCGGTAGCCGAGTCGCTTAACTTTCCGGATGTTTTTGCGCCAATAGCGTTCGCCGCATTCAAGGTCATACGCATAAGTGCAGCGGTCGCTCGCCCACACAAACGCAAGCTCCCCCGGTGAGCTAAACAAGTTTGCTACGATTGCCTCGCAGTACAACGGGGAGGACGAAGACCAGACTGCTACCCGAAACCATTCCAAACATGCGCGAATAAATTCATCAACGTGGGGCCGTTTATAAACTGAATAGGGGCCGGCGAGGAAGTCAGGCTCCCGTTGCAACGGCGTAAGGGTTGCATAGGCGAGCGTCTCATCAAGATCAAGGATCAGTAACTTTGTATCGGATTCGAGCACTGTCTGCGGTGACCAGGTGAGTTGGCAGCCAAAGTGGTTGCTGTTTGTCGTTCATTATTCGGCGTCGCTGCGACGATTCCGCATGGATTGGGTGTCTCCCGGAATCTACCTACCACTCCACCTCCCGATACGCCTGCCAGACTCGCGAATATACCGATTGCGTTTGAGCCGCGATTCGGTCCCAGTTGAAGACTTCGCGGACGCGTCGGTGCCCATTGTCGGCCAGTTGGCGGGCGCGGGCCGGGTCGCGGAAGAGTCCCACAATGGCGTCGGCCAGGGCGTCCGAATCGCCGCGAGGGCAGACGATGCCGGAGACGTTATGCTCCACCACTTCCGGCAGCCCGCCCGCATCGGAGACCACCACCGGAATCCCCGCCGCCATCGCCTCCAGCGCGACGATTCCGAACGGCTCGTACAGGCTGGGATAACAGGCCACGTCGATCACGCGATAGAGCCGCAGCAGGGATTCATCCGAAACAAAGCCGGTAAAGGTCACCCGATCGGTAATGCCAAGCTCCTCCGCCTGCTGCTTCAGCGGCCCGGAATCGCCGCCGCCCACAATGACCAGCCGGGCTTCCGGAATCCGCTTGCGAACCTTAGAAAGTGCTTCCAGGAGGAGATGCGCGCCCTTCTCCGGCACCATCCGTCCGACGAAGAAGATCAGCTTCTCCTCGGGCCTGGCGAACTGCGCGCGGAATCGGCGGGCATCATCGGGCGCGAAGTCGAATTCGAACTTATCGGCCTTCACCCCGTTCGGAATCACGTCGATCTTGTCCGGCGGAAGCTGGAACTGCTCGATCACCTCCTGCTCCATGTAGCGCGAGCAGACTATCACGCGCCAGGCCTCATACGTGAGCTGCCACTCGGTGGAGGCGATCTGCCGCTGCATCTCCGTCCGGATGCCGCTGTTCCGACCGTACTCGGTAGCGTGGATGGTTGCGATCAAGGGCAGCTTAAACTCATGCTTCAACTCGCGCCCGCAAAAATGCGCCAACCAATCATGAGCATGAAGCACGATTCCGTTTTCCGTCTCCCGTTTTCGAAGCTGTTCATCCGGCCGAATCCAGTCGTGAATGAGCTGGTCCGCCCGAGTGTGCATTGCTCCATTGAGGAGGTGAATCCAGTGGATGAAATCGTTCGCGTGGCATACAGGAGTGACCCGGTGGACGTGGACGCCGCGGATATCTTCTTCCGGAGGGGCGGAGGAGGGATGATCGCAGGTAATGACGTGGACCTCGTCCCCCCGCTCGGCGAGCGCCCACGAGAGCTCCTCCACGTGCCGCGCGATGCCGCCCACGATCCTAGGAGGGTATTCCCACGAGAGCATGACCACGCGCATGGACGGCTCCGATTCCAGCGGGGAGAGGGTGTCAAAGTATAGCACGCCCCGCAGGAGCAGCCCCCGCCCCCGCCGAACAGGAGAATCGAACCCCCCAGGGAGGCCGCCGGCATGGGTCGAGGGATCGTTCCCCACCTATGGGTCGCCGACATCGAGAAGAGCTGCGCCTTCTACATGGACTCGCTGGGCTTCGAGTCCCGAATGCGCTGGCCCGAAACCGGCGCTATGAGTTGGTGCCTCGTCGGTCTCGGCGACGCCGAAATCATGATCGCCACCTTCCCCCCAATTTGCGAAGGAGAAGGACCAACATCGGGATTTGAAGACAAGCTCCGGGAGCGCGGCTCTGGGAAGTCCGCCTGTACCCTTTACATAGAAGTGCAGGACGTAAACGCCCACCACGAACGCACCCGCGAATCCGGCTCCACCTTCCCGGACCCTATTGCTGACCGCCACTGGGGCCAGCGCGAATACACCGTCGAAGACCCAGACGGCAACTGGCTCACCTTCTGGGAACCCCTGCGAGACCGCGCCGCCGAAAACTAGCCGATTCCGTGGGCGGCCTGCAGCACCTTGACCGTGAATCCGCCGACCAGTTCGCCGTCCTTGATGTACGCCCAATCGTTGAGCTTGTCCAGGCTCGTTCGGACGCGTGATCCGAGCTTCATAAACTGCAGGTCCACCGGGTCGTTCGCCAGGTCGCCGGCGATGTTCTCGCCATCGATCTCCGCGACCTCGATCCAGATGAACTCCGTATTCCGCCCGTCACTAACCGGCGCTTTGACCGAAAAGTTCTCTCCATCCCCGGCAGAATACGCCCGTGCAAACTCGGGCCAGCGCCGCTTCGCCTCCTCTACCGCGGCCCGCATTCGGGGATCGTCTTCGCTGATCGTCAGCACCGGCGGCTGCACTATCTGGTTGAACTGTTCAAGCGGCTCGTCGCCGCGCAGCCCCTCCAACACCTCCGGCTCTATCGGAATCAACTGATTGGTGGATGTTGAGTAAACCGCGATACAGTCTCCATCGACCAATTCCGCCGCGATCTTCCCGATGGTCCTGTACCCGCCGCGAAGGCTCTCTTCGTCCTTATCACCCATCCAGTCCACGGACATCCAGGCTACGTGGTCGGAGACCGCTTTGCGCATTCGCAGGTCCGGAATCTGCTGCGCTATCTTCTCCGGGCGATCGACGTACGGCGCGGGAACACAATTCACCAGCAGCATCGCTTCCGGCAGCTTCACCACCATCACCGGCGGGTGACCGATAACGAACGCTGCCTCCGGATCGTTCTCGTCCTTGTTCGAGAAGTCGACTCCGAGCGCCCGGTTGACCGCCCGCTCCAAGGTCTCTGAATCCAGCATCCGCGGACTGCTGCGCAAGAGCACGAACGCATGAATCGGCTCATACTTCTTTCGCGAGAACAGCCGCTTAATCCGCCCGAACAATCCCATCGGCGCCCTCCATGCCCGGCTACACGCGCTCGAACAACCCGGCCGCTCCCAT
>JBKJZI010000301.1:0-7691 GCA_046715155.1 Chthonomonadales bacterium
GGCTGGAGGATCTCAAAAGCTACCGTCCGGTCCTACGGCAGCCCATCCGTGGGGCGTATCGAGAATACGCGATCATTACGATGCCGCCGCCGAGCTCCGGCGGAATCGCGCTCATCGAGATGCTCAACATTCTCGAACGCTTCGACTTCCGCGATCTGAGAGTAGATTCCGCCCGTCGCAAGCACCTGCTCGTGGAGGCCATGCGCAGGGCCTTCGCGGACCGCGCTCACTTCCTGGGCGATACTGATTTCGTAACCGTTCCTGCTCGCGGTCTAGTGTCGAAAGAATATGCGTGCCTGCTCGCGAATTCTTTTGACCTGAACAAAGCCGGTACCAGCGCCAGAATTGGACATGGCGATCCCGCGCCATATGAATCCCCTCAGACCACCCACTACAGCGTTGTAGATTCCGCCGGGAACGCGGTCGCTGTCACGTATACGCTCAATTCCGGATTTGGCTGCGGCGTGACTGTTAAGGGCGCGGGCTTCTTACTCAACAACGAGATGGACGATTTCGCCGCCAGGCCGGGCGTACCCAATCAATTCGGCTTGATACAGGGTGCGGCAAACGCCATCGCTCCGCGCAAACGACCGCTCTCCTCCATGACGCCAACCATCGTATTGAAGAACAGGAGGCTCTTCATGGTTCTCGGGAGCCCTGGCGGGCCGACCATCATAAACACCGTCCTTCAAGTACTTACGAACGTCATCGATCTCGGTATGAACCTGGAGGACGCAGTGCGCGCCCCCAGAATCCACCACCAATGGCTGCCCGACCAGATCAGCTATGAGCGCTCGCTGCCGGATTCCATCCGGAGCCTGCTCATTACGATGGGGCATAAATTCAAAGGACGGCCCGATACGCTGGGCGACGTGCAGGCAATCTTCGTCGGGCCGAACGGAATGCGCACCGGTGTCTCCGACCCGCGTGGCCCGGATGGCCTCGCCCTGGCGCAGTAGCGCGATCGCGATCGTTTCATAAACAATTAATGGACGAAAACGCCATCAAGCTCCGCGCGCGAAAGGTAGCCGCCGCCAGGCTTTCAATCTTCTCGAACGCCGCGCTCACTGCTCTAAAGCTCGTGGTCGGTCTCATGATCGGTTCGCTCGGCGTCCTTTCCGAAGCCGTTCACTCCGCCACGGACTTGATGGCTTCCTTCATCGCCTTCCTATCGGTGCGTGTCGCCGACACGCCCGCGGACGAGGAGCACCCATACGGGCATGGCAAGATCGAAAGTCTTTCAGGCCTCGCCGAGTCGCTGCTAATCTTTGCCGCCGCGATATACATCGTGTACGAATCGGTCCATAAGCTCTTGGAGCGCACCGGTCCGGAACGCGTGGATCTTGGTATCGCGGTCATGGCTGTCTCAGTTATGGTGAACGGACTGGTCTCTAAGCATTTGTTCCAGGTCGCCTCCGAGACGGAATCGATGGCCCTGGAAGCGGATGCGCAGCACCTGCGCTCTGACGTTTACACTTCCCTCGGCGTGCTCTGCGGCCTGCTGCTTGTCCGAGTTACGGGCCTCAGTATTCTCGATCCAATCGCGGCGATCGCGGTAGCTCTCATGATCCTCTATGCCGCATCCGGATTGGTCCGGGGCTCCGTGGAGCCCCTCATGGACACGCAACTGCCTCCCGAGGAAGTCGCCCGGGTGCGAGCGGTTCTGGAGCAACATCCGGGTGTCCTCGGCTACCACAAGCTGCGCACCCGAAAGTCGGGATCAGCGAGGCATGTCGACGCGCATGTCCTGCTGGATGATGAATTGAACCTACTCGCAGCGCATGATCTGACTGAGGAGCTGGAAGACAGAATACGGGCCACGCTCCCCCACACGGAAATAACGCTGCATACCGAACCCTACCGCGCTGAACAGCGACACCAGTTCGAGCGACACGGCGGCCCGGACCCGGACGCAGATGAGTAGGAGTGTGGAAGTGTGGAAGTGGGGAAGAGTGGAAGAACCGGCGGAATCTTCCATACTTCCACTCTTCCACACTTCTTCTTCTCACCTCACCACTCACCACCAGTCCACTTGCCAGATTCCGGAAATGTCGCTAGAATAGTCTGTTACATGTCCTCAGTTGCACCGCGCTCTTATGCGTCCCTTTAATTCGACCGATATGGAATGGGCTCGATTCCGTTCCTACCAAGCGAGCACGTTTCATGGAAGACCCGGATAACTTAATCTCCCAGGCGGCCGCGAATCTGGCCGATGAGCCGCGCAAGGAGGACGATGAGACCATGTACTGCACCCAATGTGGCACCCGGAACCCGGATGACGCGAACTTCTGCCAGAAATGTGGGCGGCAGATCGGGCGCGCGATCCGACCGCTGGATGACGCCGAGTATTCCGTCCTCCAACAACCGGAAGACCGTGTAGGCGACCTCCTGGCGACGGCGTTCAAGCGGCGCGAGCAAGGCGACATGGAGGGCGCGATCCGGGCCTGCGCGACCGCCCTGCAGGTACGGCCGGAAAGCACCTCTGCCCATTCTCTTTTGGGAATGCTGTTCGAGGAGCAGGGGGAGAAGGACAAAGCGATTACCCAGTTTGAGCGGGTGCTGTCGCTCAATCCCGGCAGCATCGCCGATCGCGAGAAGCTCGAGCAGCTCCGCGACGCTACGACCGCCATTACGCCGCGCAAGATCACGTCGTCTCAGAAGAAAGGCACAACGCTGTTCGATTCTCCTGCCGGCGCGGCGGCGGCGGCTGTCGCCGTTTTTCTCCTGGTCCTGGGGATCGGCGCATGGGCAGCATGGACCCGTGACCGGAACCGCGTAGAAGCGCGCACTACTACGCAGTCAGCGGCGGGGCCGATCAATCAGCAGACTCCAGGTCCGATGCCCTCCCAACAAGTGAATTCGTCATCACCTACGCCGGTTTTCAACTACGGCTGGCCAGCCGGCGTTAACCCTGTTAACCCCAATGTCTACGCTGCGAACAGCCAGATTACGATGACCCAGCCGAATGGACCTACCCAGCCGGTGCCGGCCAATGAAGGACCGCGCGTTCAAAAACTGCCAACTTATGGCACGCCATTTAACGCCGGCCGCGTCAGCATCCCTCCCGCGCCGATTTCAAACCTGCCGCGGTTGAGCGCGGCGCCGATTCCGGGCAGCGAGAACACGGTCCACCTCCCGGATAACAATGGTCTTGCCAGGAATGAGCTAGGGCCTGGTCCCAACCCCGCGGTACGCACCGGCACGGATTCCCCACGCTCCAATCCCGGAAAGATCGAAATCATTGTTTCGCAAGACGGAGGCAATTCGGCCGCGCCGGGAACCCCGTCTACCACGCCAGCATCCATGGACTCGCGCAGCCGCCAGGCCATTGCGAACCAGGCGCAGTTGGAAGGCGACTATCGCCGCGCCGCCCGAGAGTACCTGAAGTCCCTGGACGGAAGCGGCGACGACGCCGCCGGCATCCACCAGAAGATCGGAATCTGCTACCAGCGTCTGGACGACAAGGCCAGCGCCATCGCTCACTACAACGACGCCATCGCAGAATACAAGCGGCAGATCGCCGCCGGCCGCAACGTGGATTCCGCGCAAAGCGGAATCAAAGCTTGCGAGCGCAGCCTCAAGGTATTACAGTGAGGGTATCGGGTATCGGGTGTCGGGTATCGGGTGGAAGGCAAGTCGTCTCCATCGCCGCCCTCTTAGTCGTTGCGGCGCCGTGTTCAGCGCAGCGGGGCGAGACGATTCTACTGGTCAACCGGCCGGCCGGACCCAAAGAATCCGCGATTGATCTAACGGATTACGTTGCTCGCGATCTCTCGCAGGTCCCAGGCTTCACCCCCATTATCTTTAAGCCGAATCTGCAGACCGTCAAAGACGCTGTCGCGGCAAACCAACTGGCGCAGGAAGATGCCAGGGAGCCCCTCACTCCGGAGTCGGCCCGCAAAGTCGCCCGCGCCCTCGGATTCCGCCAGATACTTCGCCTTTCCGCCCGCAGCACGCCGAACGGTGTAGCCGCAGAGGCGGAGATGGAGCGACTCTCCGGCCAGCAGGCATGGGGAGTGGTCTTCACGCAGAAGCTCGAGCCGTACAAGAGCCGCGGCGGGAAGCCATCACTGCTCGAGGGAATCAAGGCGCAGGCCGCCGTCATAGTTCAGCGCGTCACCGGCGCCCCCACACAGGTCCAGACCCAGGACCCCATCGCAATCCGCACCGACCCCAAAGACCCCGCCAAGCCTTCCAAGCAACCGGATTCCACCGTCAAGAAAGACGTCCCGCCGGTCAAGCCGGATGATCCTGTTCCAACCCCGCCCTCCGCGGCGCCGCAGCCTGCGCCACTCGCAGGTCCGTCCTACGAGTTGCTCGCCGACCGCTACCGCCGCGAAGGAGACCAGGCAAACCTCATTCTCGCCCTCCGCAAGGCCATCAACGACAAGCCGAAGGAATCGCGCCTTCGCCGGGAACTCATCCAGGTCTACATCGAGCGTGGATGGCACTCCATGGCCCGTGACGAAGCGGCCAGGGCAGTCAGCCTCGCCCCGGAGGATGCAGCCCTCCGGCGGATGATGGGCGAAGCGTATCTTCGGTCCGGAGACCTGGAATCGGCGCTCAGGGAACTGCAAGAGGCAGTTCGGTCAAACCCTAACGACGTCGTGACGCTGGTCGGAATCGGCGATGTCTATTTCGGGTCGGCAAAGCTGGAAGATGCAGAGAAGGCCTACTCGGCCGCCGTGAAGGCAGACCCGAAGCATCCGCTCCCACACCGCCGGTTGGCCCGGATTCTTGTAGATCGGGCTCAATACCCCGAAGCTCTCAAAGCGATCGCCGCCGCACGCGGGTCCGTCAAGGAGGAAGAAGCGGATTCCCTCTTGCCTGACTACGCGGGTTACCTCAGCGTACTGGAATCGGCGCTCAATGAAGTATTGGCTCGGATCCATTTCAACCGGCAGGCCGTCAGAGATGGAAGCCGCACCCGGGAACAGGGCTTCACCTTCGGCGTCTCGCAGCGAAAACGCGCCGAAGATATCGCCTCGTTTCTCGACACTGTCCCCCCGATTCCGTCGCTCCTCCACATCCAGCGCCTTTACGCCCAGGCCGCCGGCTTCGTCATCCAGGCCGCCGAAGCCGCCCTGCTGACCGTGGAAAACCAGGACACCCGGCGCGACGAGGAAGCCAGCCTCCTCCGCCTGGAAGCCACCCGCGCCCTCTCCGACGCCTCCAAGCGCCTCAAAGCTGTCACCACCAAGTAGCACGGGCCGCCGCAGAATCCGTGCGGACCTCGCTTCCGCCGTCGGAATCACCCGCGTTCCCGTTAACACTACCCACTGGGTTGCAGCCCTCAGTCTTGCAGGACACGCGTCAATGGTCGCGGAATCCGCCAGTCAATCTATTCACATTTACACGGGAGACTAAAGCAATGCTTAATCACAACGGATTCAGCAGCCTTGCCGCCGCAGCGGTGGCGGTTGTCGTGATTTCTACGATCCTGACTCTGCGAGGGAGCCGGGCTGCGGGAGGGCCAGCGGCTTTCCAATCGGTCGATCCCGCTGCCCTAAACGCCGTGGTCCGCAGCAGCACGTCGGACCACAGCCCCACAAGCCGCTCGGAAACGGGGACCATCTACACTGTGCCCGCGGGCAAACGGCTGGTAATCGAAACCGTGTCCGGTAGGGCCTCCGTGCATAGCGGAACCCGAATCCGGGGAACGCTCCTTACGCGCTCGGGCGGAAATACCATGGCGACCCAATTGGTATTCGAATCCCAGGGCGCCGATGGAACGGAGACCCGTTATGTCTTCACCCATTCGGTCCGTCTTTACGCCGACGCTGGAACCAACGTGGATTTCAACTTCATCCGCAACAGCTCGGAATCGCAGGGCAGCAAAAGCTACAGCTTCTCGGGTTACCTGATCGACAAACCATAACCGTGCCAGGGATGCAAATCCCCGTCTCCTCGCAGCTGCCCTGCCGAGATTGGCTCGCGCCGGATTCTTCGGTGATAAGACTCCCTCAACATACCGTCAAAAGCCCTCCAACCCACCCAACTTCGCCCCTCTCCCGCCGTCCGGGAGAGGGGCCTTTGCGTAGGGACTCCCAATTTAGAAGAACCCGGGGTGAGGGTGGTAGTGGGTCACGCCGCCAGATTCTTCGGTGGAAAGACTCCCTCTTCTGAAAATAGCGACCTAAAAGCGGATTCTTCGACCAAACGGCGGTCTCAGAATGACAGTGCGCGCGGCGTTTTCATGCCTGATTGTGAACGGAGTTCATGATATCTCCTAATAAACTAACGGCGAAAAGCAGATCCTTACCAGGATGACGACCTGCCGGGAGTTTCTTTCCCGAGCCAGCAGGCAGAGTCTGTTTCGATGCTCAGAATGACGTCAAAGAGCACGTCAATAACCCCGAAATCCATCGCGACCCGAAACCGATCAGAAGAGCCTGTCCTGAGAGCAGCCGAAGGAACATCGCTGATAGAGCTGTCGTGCATATCATTCACATGCACGCTTCCGGAGTCCGCCGTCCCCGTATCCCCCGTGTTCCCCGTGGTTCGATTCCCAACCCCCGCAAGCTCGTATTTCCCCTTGAGGGGCCAGGGGTGCCGGAATCTGCGGTTTCCCTACACCCCTACACCCTACACCCTACACCCCATCTCTGGTATACTTCACCGGTTTTTCACTACGCACCGGCGCGACTTCCGGTCCGGAGAGCGAGTGTTAAGCGTTGAGTGTTGAGTATTGAGCCCTCAACACTCAACACTCAACACTCAACACTTGGGTCTGCGCGCCGGGAGGATACAACCGGAAGGAGAACGACTTGTCATCCCTCTCGATGAAGGAGCTCCTGGAAGCGGGAGTTCACTTCGGGCACCAGACGCGCCGCTGGAACCCGAAGATGAAGCGCTACATCTACGGCGCGCGCAACGGCATCTATATCATCGACCTGCACCAGACCCTTAAGCTCTTCGACGACGCGCAGAACTTCATACAAGACACCATTCGCGGCGGCGGCAACATCCTCTTCGTCGGTACCAAGAAACAGGCCCAGGATGCGATCATAGAGGCCGCCGGACGCTCGCGCCAGTATTTCGTCAACCAGCGCTGGCTCGGCGGAATGCTTACCAACTACCGCACGATTCAGATCCGCATCAAGCGTCTCGAAGACCTCAACAAGATGATCGACGACGGCACGATGGAGAAGCTTCCGAAGAAGGAAGCGGCTGCCCTCACCGAGCAGCGCGACAAACTCGAGAGGAATCTGGGCGGAATCAAGAATCTGCCCAAGCTCCCTGAGGCCCTATTCATCGTGGATCTCAAAAAGGAGCGCATCGCCGTCGCCGAGGCTCGCCGCCTGGAGATTCCGATCGTCGCCATCGTGGACACCAACTGCGACCCTGATGAGGTCGACTATGTAATTCCGGGCAACGACGACGCGATCCGCGCCATCAAGCTGATCTCCAATAAGATCGCCGATGCAGTCATCGAGGTCAAGCAGGAGGAGTGGGACCGCGAAGCCGAGCGCCTCGCCGCCGGCGAGCCCGGCGAGCCCGAAGTAGTCGCTGCCGAAGGAGATGCAGCGGACGTGGTCATCACCACGGACGAAGAAGACGAGTACGCCCGCATGGCCCGCATCGCCGAAGAGGGCCCCGAAGTCCTGGAAGAAGAAAACCCCATAGACGCAGAAGGCTAATTCGAGTTGAGAGTTGAGAGTTGAGAGTTGAGAGCCGGACGGCCCAAACTC
>JBKJZI010000302.1:0-4115 GCA_046715155.1 Chthonomonadales bacterium
ACGTGATGCATCACCTGATCGGTATGCGCATCCGAAAGCTGGTCAATCTCTTCCTTCAAGACCTGCCTGGCATCCGTACCTTCTTGATTCTCAGCCATTGCGTGCCTCCAATTCCATGTCGCGGGAGCGGATGAACGTCGTCAATGGTGAAGACGGGGACGCAAATGCAGGAGTTCCGGCAGTACTTTCTTGAACTCCATGTGTAATCCTATCCGTAATCGAAGTAAAGCTTCATCGTTACAATACCGGAAAGAAAACGTGGCACAGAATCCGTTCCCCCCAAAACCGAGATCGCGCGGCAGCTTATTCCGCCTCGGACTGATCGCTCTCCTGTTTGGCATTCTGCTACTCAGCTACCCACTATCTAACCTCTATACGGAATGGCAATGGCTGACCGAGCTAAAACAGGCTGGGGTCTTTTCGACCACCGTCGGCGCGAAGCTCACACTGTTTTTCGGCTTTGGAATCCTCTTCTTCCTCATCGCGTACTTTAACTTCTGGCTCGCTCAGAAGCTCAACGCCAGCCGCGAGCGGCCTCGGTTGGTGGACCTGGAGCGCGCCAATTTGAGTCGGATGGCCCGCCAGGCTTCGGGAGTGCTCGCGGTAGCTGCCGCTGCGCTTCTCGCGGTCCTCAGTGGAATCGCCGCGTCGCATCGCTGGTCGGACTATCTCTTGTTCACACACGCGGGGTCATTTGGCGTTAGCGATCCTGTCTTCGGGCAGGACGTGGGCTTCTTCGTATTCCGGCTGCCCTTCCTGAGTTTTCTTCTCAACTGGCTGATGTTCACGCTCGTAGTCACGACAATCGGCTCGGCGCTGATTCACTACAGCGATGGCGCGCTGGATTTCCTCGCCAATTCCGTGCCGACGTTCGCACCCTACGTTCGTAAGCACTTGCTGGCGCTGGTCGGCGCGCTCGCGCTCGTGTTTGCCGGCAACTACATGTTCGCCCGGTACAACGTCCTATACACGAACAACGGGCCGTTCTTCGGGGCAGGGTTCACCGACCTCCATGCGCGTCTTCCCGCGCTCACTTTCCAGATGATCCTCATGGCGATCACGGGGATTCTGTGCATCGCGAACATCTGGTATGGCCGTCCCTTCCGGCTGCCGCTCGTGGGCCTGGCTGCCTGGATGATCGTCACTCTCGGCGGCGGAGGGCTCTATCCGTGGTTCGTGCAGCGGTTCACGGTCGTTCCGAACCAGTACAACCGCGAAAAGGCCTACATCGCCCGAGACATCGAGTTCACACGACGCGCGTACGGGCTGGACCGAATCAAGGAACAGCCGTTCACCGGCGCCGATCCGCTCACCGCGGGAGTGCTCTCAACCAACCGTGCGTCTATCGAGAACATTCGACTCTGGGACTGGCCCCAGCTCGCGCTGGTCTACACCGCAAAACAGGCGGTGCAGACCTACTACCGGTTCGTTCTCCCGACGGCCACTTCTCGAACCGCCTATGACTACAATATCGACGTAGACCGCTACCTCGTAAACAACCGGCCGCGGCAGGTCATCCTGGCTCCGCGCGAGCTCGTAATCGACGCGCTCCCCGCGCAGGCGCAGACATGGCAGAACCAGCGGCTGCAGTACACGCATGGTTATGGAGCGGTGGCAAGCCCGGTGAATGAAGTGGATTCAGACGGGCTCCCGCGTTATTTCGTCAGCGACGTGCCCGTACAGTCACGCGTGCCCTCCATGAAAGTCGACCGCCCACAGATCTATTTCGGCGAGCTTGCGTCGAACTATGCCTTCGTTCACACCCGCCAGGTGGAGTTCGACTACCCGGCAAAAGAGGGAATCCGCTCGACGGAATACGCGGGCACGGGCGGCGTTCCTCTCTCTTCGACGCTGGCACGAATGCTGTGGTCCCTCCGGCTCGGCGATACCAACATGCTGCTATCGAGCGACCTTACCCCCAAGAGCCGCATCCTGTATCGCCGAAACATCCGCGACCGGGTCGCAGCACTAGCGCCGTTCCTGGAGTGGGACTATGACCCCTACATGGTGATCCACGAAGGGAAGCTGGTCTGGATTCTCGACGCCTACACCACTACTCACCGGTACCCTTACGCGCAGCCCACCATCATGCCCTCCGCGCGCGGCCAGGGCGCCACCCGATTCAACTATATCCGCAACGCCGTCAAAGCCACGGTGGACGCGTATGACGGGACGGTCACGCTCTACGTCGCGGATTCGTCCGATCCGATCATCCGCGTCTGGGGCCGGATTTTCCCCGGGCTCCTGATCCCGCTCGAACAGATGCCCGCCAGCCTGCGAGAACACGTCCGCTATCCGGAAGACCTGTTCCGGATTCAGCGCGAAGTACTGACCACGTACCACATGAGCGATCCGGCGGTCTACTACCGCAAGGACGACGCCTGGGAGATTCCCTCCGCGTCTGCGCCGAGCAACGGCGACGAGCAGCGGTTCGGCGGGGCGACACAGGACGCGATCGATCCTTATTACATGATCATGCGTTTGCCGGGCGAAACGGAGGACAAGTTCGTCCTAATGACACCGTTCTCGCCTCTCAACCGGCCAAATATCGCCGCCTGGATGAGCGCCAAGTGCGACCCGGGTGACTACGGGGAGCTGCTGCTTTATCGCTTCCCGAAGACGACGCCGGTGAATGGACCGCAGCAGATAATGGCGCAGATCAACGCGCAGAACGACATCGCGCGCCACATCAGCTTGCTGGACCAGCGTGGCTCCCGCGTATCGTTCGGCAATCTTCTGGCGATTCCGATCCAATCTTCGCTGCTCTACGCCGTCCCACTTTATGTGCAGGCGTCGTCCACCTCCGCGCCAACTCCCGAGATCAACCAGGTTATCCTCGCCACGGGTGACCGCATCGTGATGCGGCCTACCCTGGACGAAGCCGTCGCCGCTCTCGGAGAAGGAACTAGCGCGGTCGCCGAAGGCCAGCCTTCCCAACCGGGCCGCCCGACTTCGCCTGGTCCGTCCACTCCGACCGGCGCCCCAGCCTCCGCGCCCGAGCTAATCCGCCGCGCCAACGAAGCATATAAACGCGCGCGCCAGCAGCAGCAGGATTACAACCGCACGCTTGACGAATTGGGGCGCGCCCTGGAAGGACTACAGAAGGGGACCGGACGTTAGGGACAGGGCGTTGTCAAGGATGCCAAACAAATGCCTCACATCATCTTGACAAAAGAAGCCCCCTGGTCGACATGTCGACCAGGGGGCTTTCAATTAGTGGGATCGCACTATTCGTCGAGTGGACGGAAGAAGCTGCTGCATATCCAGCCGGCGAAGGAGAGGCAGACCGGCAGGAATGCGATGAATTTTGCCGGGTCGATGAGGCTGCCAAAGGACGGCATCACCGTAAGCCAGTCCGCATCCTGAGAGAAGGCGACCATGAAAGCGAACCGCGCAACGAGATGGCCGACGAGTATCGCCAGCAGCGCCGCGTTCCATTCACGCTTTATAGCGCCCACGACCGCATAGGCGATCAATCCACCGAATGGCCCCAGGAAGAAACAGGCAAACAGGGCGGCCGCGACGTCGAGGAAGGCGTCCTCATACGTCTCAATCGCCCGGCTGGCGCCCGTGACAAGGCCAACGATAAAGAACGCACCAAATGCCACCCACATGAACGACGCGGGCACGAACTTGATGATGAGCATCGAGATTGCAATGACCGGGAACGCGAGAGCCAGCAACTTCTCCCAGGCCGCGCCGTAGTCGATTGACTCGATCATCGCTTCCGCGAAGCGCGGATGGATGGCGGATGTAGGCACACCGACGGGCGGCGAACCGGGCCGATTGTATGCGCCGACCGGTGGAATCGGGGCTCCGTGTGTAACTGTCCGACCGGCAATCGGCGCTCCAGGTAAAGAGGGCGGCATCATTGGCGGCGGCGCTTCTTCGATGATCTCTCCTGTGAGAGACATACGGGCCGTCGGGGCTGCGGACGGCGCCGCGGTGGCCACGGGCGGCTGCCAGTTCGACGGCGGCGGCTCATCGGCAAGACCTCCGCCCAACGGCCCGGCGCCCACCGGCTGCCAGGACGGCGCTGCGGCCGCAAGCGGCATGGCGTGGACCGCAGCCATATCCATTCCCAAAGCGGCCGGGGCGCCGACGGCTGCTTGGGC